>JANXNV010000145.1 GCA_025353925.1 Armatimonadota bacterium | reverse complement strand
GGCAGACTCCATGACCGTTTCCGTCGCGGACACCGGCATCGGGATCCTGTCCCACGACATCCCGCGCCTCTTCGAGCGTTTCTACCGCGCCGACAAAGCCCGCAGCCGCGCCTCCGGCGGGACGGGCCTGGGCCTGAGCATTGTTAAGCACATTGTGGAAAACCACGGCGGCACAGTGGGAGTGGAGAGCGAATACAACAAAGGCAGCGTCTTCAGCTTCACGCTGCCGAAGTCGTGAGAGGGGAGGTCAGGGCAAACCGCCGAGTAGTACGCTATATACGCTATACTAGATGAGGGGGCCGTCACAATGAACCAGACAACCACTTTGGAAACGCCGACAAGAGACGATGCAGAACTTCAAGCCGGTATCTCGCAATGCCTCACGGAGATCGAAGAAATTCGACGTCAAATGAGTTTTGACCAAGTTGAGATTGAGCGTTCTCAGAAGCGCACTCATCGGCTGCTTGCAGAACTCAAAGTTACCGTAGTCTCGGCATCTCGCAGGGCAGCTTAGTGTATGTGGAAACAGCTTTTCGACCTTGCTAAGAAAATTGCGTTTCTGGCACAGGATACGCAGAAGAATAAAGCAGACATCAAAGATTTGCAGCACCAACATGGAGGAGTTGACGGAAGCAGTACGTGATATGGCATATGACATCCGCCGCGACCGTGAGAACGAGACACACGAACGAGAAAAGTTGGTATTGCGATTGGAAGTGATCCTACTGCGTGCCGAGCGCAAAACATTCACTATGCCAGCGAGCCGAAATTAATTCTAGAGAATGCTCCACTTCCATCTATAGATCCATGAGCGAAACGTTACTTTAATTCCTCCCGCAGCCACTTCGCCGCATCTTTGGCGTGATACGTCAGGATAATATCCGCCCCCGCCCGCTTGATGGAAGTCAAGATCTCCAGCACCGTCGCTTGCTCATCCAGCCAGCCGTTGGCTGCCGCCGCCTTTACCATGGCATATTCCCCGGACACATTGTAAGCGGCGACCGGCAGATTTGTTCGGTCCCGGACCTCCCGGATAATGTCCAGGTACGGCAGCGCGGGCTTGACCATGACCATGTCCGCTCCCTCGGCGATGTCCTGTTCCAACTCTTTCAACGCTTCGCGGCGGTTCGCCGGGTCCATCTGGTAGGTCCGCCGATCCCCGAAGGCGGGCGCACTGTCGGCGGCTTCGCGGAACGGCCCGTACATGGCTGAGGCATATTTGACGGCGTAGGAGAGCAGCGGCGTCTCGGAAAAGCCCTGGGAGTCGAGGGCACGGCGGATCGCTCCCACCCGGCCATCCATCATATCGGACGGCGCGACCACATCCGCTCCGGCGGCGGCGTGAGACACCGCGGTGCGGGCCAGCAGGTCGAGGCTGGGGTCGTTAAGAATACGCTCGCCCTCAACAATCCCGCAGTGCCCATGGGACATATATTCGCACAGGCAGACATCGGTAAAAACCAGCAGGCTCGGGTTATCCGCCTTTAGAGCTTGGACTGCGGTCTGAACGATTCCATCCTCGGCATACGCCCCGCTCGCTTGCTCGTCTTTACTCGCAGGCAGACCGAAGAGCATAACGGCGGGAATACCGAGTGTCGCGATCCGCTCGGCCTCTTCCCGCAGAGCGTCGACGGTCAGCTGTGCGACACCGGGCATTGTCGAGATCGGACGGCGTTCCCGGCCCGCGCCGGTGATGACAAACAGGGGATCAATGAAGTCGGAGACGGAGATCGAGGTTTCGCGCACCATGCCGCGCAGAGCGGGAGTACCGCGCAGGCGACGGGATCGCGGGCTTGAAAGGGGTTGTTCCATATCAGAATTGTACCCGGTTTTGCCTGGACACGATCAGCGGCTTATTGTCAGCCCCGGCATCGGCTCGGGAAGCAGGATCGCTTCCGCTCCTGCAGCTTTCAGGGCGTCTATGGTGCGCTCCGGGTCGAGGGTCAGTGCCAATATCGTGCCGCCGCCACCGGCCCCCGCCAGCTTCGCCCCGAGTGCTCCGCCCACAAGTGCGGCGGCGATCAAGGTTTCGTTCGCCTCCCCACTGCCGCCCAGATCTCGCACGATCGCATGGTTGCGGTTCATCAGGGTCGCCAGCGTCCCCCAATCAGACGAGAGAAGGGCACGTTTGCCGCGCCGCGCCAGAGCACCGATCTCCGCGTACCCGTCTACGACTTCCGGGTCGCCGCGCAGCCATCGTTCGCGCGGAGAGGTATGCACGGAGCCGGAGTGATGCCGCACCCCCGTATGTGCCAGCACCAGGGGGAGACTTTTGACATAGGGGGTCAGCGACTCAACCATGACAAAGGGCGTCTCCGAATCCTGCGTCTGGGCACTATTCTTGCCCCGGAAGTCCATGCAGTTCAGGCCGCCGAAGACGGTCATGGTATGATCCTGGAAGCCGCAGACGATCCCAAGTACATCATATTCGATCTTCCGGACCAGCTCGGCAGTTTCGTAAGGGTTGAGGGCCAGCCCAAGATGTGTCAGCAAAACTACCATGATACAGGCGAGGATCGCCGTCGAACCGGCCAGACCTGCCTGCATCGGAATCTGCGTTTCAGCGGACAAATGGAACGGAGCGGCAGTGGCAGGGTCGATCTCCAGCGCGGAGAGCGCGGCCCGGGCGACATTCAGGTAATCGCCCGGTCGCAGCGTCAAATCCTCCGCCGTCTCCAAGATCATGCTTTGCCCGGAAACCGTGATGGTCAGCCGATCGACTTCGCCACTCAGCGTGCAGAAAGCCCGCTCACGGGTCGAGCAGGAGATCACCGTGCCGCCGTACATGTCGGTCGGGTTGCCGAGGAGGCCGCAGCGGCCCGGCGCACTGGCTTTAATCATAGGTTTTCTAGGAGCCAGTCCACGGCGGACGCCAGATCGGCGAAGATGAGATCGGGGGGCGGCGTCATATCGCTGTCGGAGTAGGCCGCCATGCCCCCGGAGAGCAGCAAAATCGTCTGCCCTACCCCGGCGGCGTGACCCGCTTGAATGTCAGTCGGAGAGTCCCCAGCGAACACCGTGTTTGCAAGCGTCAGGCCAAAGTCCTGCGCCGCTTCAAGCAGCATCCCCGGCTCCGGCTTGCGGCGGGGAGAGTTCGCTTCCTTCAGCTCAGTGCTGTAGTAGCAGCGGGCGAGAAAGGCCCCGGCCTCGTCGGCCAGAGCCTGGTTCAATCTCTGCTCAATTGCCATCAGGGCATCCCAGGTCATCAGACCTTTGCCCACGCCCTGCTGATTCGAGATGAGAATCACCGGCAGGCCGACCTCGTTCAAACGCCGCACTGCCCGCGCCACACCGGGAATCAGAACCAAATCGGCGGCGGACTGCAGATAGCCGCCGGGGATATGCGGATTCAGCACACCGTCCCGGTCCAGAAACACCGCTTCGAGCTGTGCTACCACTTCAGCTCGACGTTCTTCTCGATCCGGCGCACGGCCTCTTCCAGCATCTCGCCGTTCTTGTCACCGCTGACGGTCAGGGACATGCGAACGTAACCGTCGCCATGCGGGCCGTAGCCGAGGCCGGGGATGGACAGCACATCGGCCTTTTCCAGCAGAGCTTTCGCGAAAGTCGCCGACGTATACCCCGGCGGCACAGGCAGCCAGACATAGAAGGTCGCTTCAGGCTTCTTCAGGTTCCAGCCAAGCCGGTTCAGGCCGTCGACAAGAACGTCGCGGCGGCGTTTCAGAAGTGCCATGGCATCGTCATTGCGGGCGTGGTTCAAAGCCCAGCCGGCGGTCAGCGCGATTGCGGCAAACGCTTTGCTGTCAACATTGCCTTTGATTGTGTTCAAAGCCCGAAGAGCCTCCGGACTGCCGACCGCGAAGCCGATCCGCCAACCGGTCATGTTGAACGTCTTGGAGAGGGAATGGAACTCGATGGCAACATCTTTCGCGCCTTCGATCTCCATGATACTGGGAGCCTTGTAATCGTCGAAGCCTGCTTCGGAGTAGGCGCAGTCATGCAAGATCAGGACACCCGTTTCGCGGGCGAAATTGACGGCCTGCTGAAAAAATTCGCGAGTCGCCACCGCCCCGGTTGGGTTGTTCGGATAGTTCAGATAAAGAATTTTTGCTTTCTTGACGACATCGCCCGGAATGGCAAAGAGGTCCGGCAGGAAGTTGTTCTCCGCCAGCAGAGGGAACTCGTAAGGGGTGCCCCCCGCCAGCAGCGTGTTGACTTTTACCACCGTGTAAGCCGGATCGGGGACCAGGGCAACGTCGCCAGGATCGATAAAGGCCCAGGCGGCGTGCGCCAGTCCCTCTTTACTGCCGATCAGCTCCAAAATCTCGCACGTCGGATCCAGCGTCACGCCAAAGCGGCCCTGAAACCATTTCGCAACATCCGCCAAAAACTCCGTCGGCCCCATATTCGACTCATCGTAGCGGTGGGTCGACGGATCATGCGAGAACTCGGTCAGCTTGTCGATGATATTGGCGGGTGTCGGCTGGTCCGGGTCCCCAATACCGAGATCAATCAAATCACGACCTTCCGCAATGGCTGCCGCCTTCATTTTTGCGATCTCGCCGAAGAGATACGGGGGAATCAGTCCTAATCGTTTAGCACGCTGCAAATGTCTGTTACTCCTGAAATTTAAGTTAAGTCGAAAATTTAAGTTGGGTCGAAAGCGAAAAATTACTTGGCACGGGCCTCTTTGGCACCCAGGTGTTCGCGGTCCAGCGTGTAGTGCAGGAACGCGATACACATCTCATCCGTGGTCGCCTCGCCCCAGGTCACCATTTTCGGCGGCGAATTCGGATTCTTTAAGTTCTTGGCCGAGTTATCGTAGGTCGCCGTCATGGTGATCGTCGTGCCTTTCGGCAGAGCGAGCGGCTCTTTGTAAATATACGTGTTCTGCCAGTTGAAGTCCCAATCCGAGATGGAGATCAGCGGAATCTTTTTGCCGCCGGGCAGTGTCGCTGTGGCTTTGATTTGGCGGCCTAGCCAATGCATATGCGGCGTGATGGCGATCAAATGGTAATTCAGCGGGGAAGGTGCCGAGACCGTCGTCACCGTGTAGTGCGAGTCGCCGGGCGGTATCTCTAGGCCGTGAATCATCGGGATGACATGGACTGTCTTATCCGTCGGCCCCTTCGCAAAGTACAGACCAACCCGGGACAGGTCCGTCTCCGGCTTGCCGTCTTTGTGGTAATGCACCTGCAAAACGATCCGCGCTCCGGCAGGGACCTGCGTCGCCACGCCCGGCGGCAGGTAGTGCGGAGTCATTCCCGGTGCCCAGCCGCCCAAGGCTCCAGTGGGAGTAAAGCCGACCCCGCCGAAGCTGGTATAGCCCGGCTCCTTTTCATGCCCGTCTTTGCCGATTGAGGCCCCGGAACCGTCAATAAAGGCGATCACATGGTGCACCACAGTCCGGTTCCCCGGCTGGACATCGACGGCACTGACGTAGCGGTCCTGGGCAAAATCCGTGGGAATGACGTAGCAGCGGTAGACATCCGCGCCGTCGGCCTCGACATGGTAGGCCCGATCCGGCTGCAAAACCATGTCCGGCTGTCCGAGGGGCCAGCCTTCCGTGTAATGGACCGGCGCGGGCAGATCTTTGGGATCGCCCTCCGGCGCACCGGAGTCGACCCAGCTTGCCAGGGTGGTTAGCTCCTTGCTTGTCAGCCGCCGGGCATCCTGAAATTCGCCCGCACCGGGGTCGGCTTTCCAGGGCGGCATCTGATGGCTCTGGGTATACCGCTTGATGTCCCCGCGCCAGGCCGACGCCTGGGCAAACGAATTCAGCGGCATCGGACCGATCTCGCCCGCCCGGTGGCAGGTCACACACTGACGCTGCAAAATCGGGGCGACATCGTGACTGTAGGTGATTTGCGAAGAGGCAACAGCGGCAGCGGGCCGACGGATAATGCACCCGAACGCGACTGTCTCCGGGCGGCTTACGCTTCGGCCCGCAACAATCGCTTTGAGGGCATCCGCTAGATCATGGGTGTGGACTTGCGACGTGTCGGCGGAGTCGTCGATCCGGCCCCGGTACAGTATCTTGCCGGATGGACCTTCGACAAATACCTGGGGAGTCATCGTCGCCCCATATTTTGCTGCAAGGTGGCCGTCTGCATCTTTCATGTTGGCAAAGCTCAGGTGGTGGCTCTGCGTGAACGCCCATATCTCCGGCTGACTTTCCTGAACGTTCGAAAAGACGCCGGTAAACTTGACGCCCTGCGGCCTGAACTCCCGCTCCAAGGCAGCGATTCGCGGCGCGTAGACTTTCGAGACGGGGCACTGGGTCGAAAGAAAAAGGGTGACACGCGCCTTTATTTCCACTTTGGAGCCGACATACGTCTTGAGTGTCGCCGGACTGCTGCCCATCAAGAGTGCCGCGAGGCCCACTAGCAGAGCGGTCGGCAGAAATACTCCCAGAGTACGGGTCGTTCGGGCAGCAAATTGTGTCTTCATTGTGAGGGCTTTCTAACCAGCGAGCACGCGGCAGTGGTCAATATTTCAGTCATTATAATAGCCGAATCCGGTGCCGCGCGTCAAGGGCTTAGGGTGCAAATGGATTTTAGGGGGCAAATGGATTTGTTGACAACCGCGCGGAAAGGCAGGTACACTACTGCCCAGTAAAACACCCGTTTTCCCCGCGAAATCTCACGCAACGTTTAATACTCATGCACACAGGAGCAGCACAACCATTATGCAGGTGACCAAAGAGCCGCTCGACCCATGCCAGGTCGCGCTCACCATCGAAGTGGAGTCGGACAAAGTCGTTCTGGCCGTCGACCGCGCGTACCGTGAATACAGCAAATATGTCGTGGTCCCGGGCTTCCGTAAGGGCAAAGCCCCCATGTCCTACGTCAAACAGCGTGTTCCCGAGGCCGATGTCCGTCAGCGGGCCGCTGAGCTTCTAGTCGAGCCGGCCTACGCCGATGCGATCAAGCAGGAAAACATCGAGCCGTTCGCTCAGCCGAAGCTGGAGCTGATGCAGCTTGAACTGGCCGAGAAGCCGTTTATCTTCAAGGCCGTCGTGCCGCTCTCCCCTGAAGTGGAGCTGGGCGAGTACAAAGGTCTGACAGTCGAGCGGCGCAAGTTTCAGGTGACCGACGAGAACGTCGAAACTCAGATTCAGAAGATGCGTGAGCGTTCCGCGGACTACCCTAAAGTCGAGCGGGCGATCCAGATGGGCGATCTGGTCGTTGCCGACCTCTCCGCCCTGACCGACCTGCGCCCGGAAGCCGCCGAGCCGCGCCCAACCATGATCGAGATTGGTGCGGATAACATTCCCGGCTTCGACGAGCAGGTCGTGGGCCTCAGCATCGGCGATGAGAAATCATTCACGCTCACTTACCCGCAAGATTATCCGGATGCCGAGCTTGCCGGAGAAGAGGCCGAGTTCACCATCACGGTGAACGAAGTCCACGAAAAGATCATCCCGGAGCTGAACGACGAGCTGGCAAAGAAGCTCTCGAACGACAAGTTCGAGACGCTGGACGCCCTGCGCACCGAGGTCAAAGCCGATATGGAGAAGTCCTTGGACGTCTCCACGGAGAGCGAAACGGACAGCAAACTGATCGATCAGATCATCGCTGCTTCGACCATCAAGTTCCCTCCGGTGCTGGTCGAGTCCGAAGTCGAAGACGATGCCAAAGAACTGCTGGCCCGGCTGGAGCGTCAGGGTATCAGCCTGGAAGATTATCTGGAACAGGTCGGCAAGACTCGTGAGCAGATCATGGCGAATTTCCAGTCTGCGGCCAACAAGCGAATCCAGATTGGTCTGCTGCTGGGCCGGGTTGCCGAAACGGAAAACCTTGGTCTGACCGATGAAGACCTCAACGCAGCCCTGGCCGAGCGGGCGACGCAGGAGCGCACCTCCCCCGCCGCTGTCCGCGCCGTGCTGGAAAGCAACGGCGGCCTGGAAGGGCTGGCGAACCGGACACAGGCAAAGAAAGTACTGGACTTTCTGCGGGGAACAGCCATAATTGAAGAGAAGCTGATCCCTGCCGGTACCCTTCCTGAAGATCTCACGGATGAAATCGACGAAGAAGAAGACGAAGAGATGATACAGAATTTGGGAATCGAAGCCGAAGTCGGTGCGACCGACGCGGCAGAAGGGAAAAGCGAATGACCTGGATACCGACAGTTGTAGAGCGGACACCGCGCGGCGTGGAGTCCTACGATCTCTGGTCGCGCTTGATGAAGGACCGGATCGTCTTCATCGGCGACCAGGTGCATCCGACCATGGCGAACATCATTGTCGCTCAGTTCCTGTTCCTGGAAAAAGAAGACCCGGACAAGGATATTGAAGTCTACATCAACTCCCCTGGCGGCGATGTCATGGCGGGACTGGCAATCTACGACACGATGCGCCATATCAAGCCCGATATTGCCACCACCTGTGTCGGCATGGCCGCTTCTATGGGTGCGATTCTGCTCTCGGGCGGAACCAAAGGCAAACGAGCCGCTCTGCCGAACTCGCGGATCATGATCCATCAGGGCAGTGCGGGAACGCAGGGTACGCCTAAAGATATGGAGATCTATATGCGCCTGGTCATGTCGTTCCAAGAGCGGCTGACTTCCATTCTGTCCGAAAACTGCGAGCGTGAGTTCTCCCAGGTTCAGCGCGATATCGACCGCGATTACTGGATGACGGCACAGGAAGGCGTCGATTACGGCATCATCGATCAAGTCTTGACACGTTAGGCGAGTCCTCGCACGGTAGGAACAATTAAGGACGTAAATGGCACGAATTGGGAACGAGCGCAACGACAGCCGCTGCCTGCTCTGCGGCAAAGGCCGGGAGCAGGTCAAGAAATTGATCTTAGGGGTTCACGGAGGCGTCTGCCTGGAATGCGTGGATCTTTGCAACGAAATCATTCGCAGCGACGTCTCCCAGGCGGATGATTTCAGTGCCGTCGGCGCAATTCCCAAGCCCAAAGAGATCTACCGTGTCCTCTCCCAGTACGTCGTCGGCCAGGAGCAGGCCAAGCGCACGCTCTCAGTGGCGGTTTACAACCATTTCAAGCGCATCAACGTCCAGAACTCGGATGTTGAGCTGCAAAAGAGCAATATCCTGCTGCTCGGCCCCACCGGCAGCGGGAAAACTCTGCTCGCGCAAACCCTCGCCAAGATTCTCAATGTCCCCTTCGCCATCGCTGATGCCACGTCGCTGACCGAAGCAGGCTATGTCGGGGAAGATGTCGAAAACATTCTTCTCAAGCTGCTGCAGGCCGCCGACAACGGCGAAAGCATTCAGACAGTCATCAAAAACGCCCAGCGCGGCATCATCTATATCGACGAGATCGACAAGATCACCCGCAAGTCGGACAGCCCCAGCATCACGCGCGACGTTTCCGGCGAAGGTGTCCAGCAGGCCCTGCTGAAAATACTCGAAGGCACCATCGCCAATGTCGCCCCACAAGGTGGCCGCAAGCATCCGCAGCAGGAGTATGTTCAGATAGACACGACGAATATCCTATTTATCTGCGGCGGAGCCTTTGAGGGGATCGAAGAGACCATCGAGCGGCGTGTCAACCAGAAGTCGCTCGGCTTCCGGGCCAGTATCGAAAGCAAGCGGGATCGTCGGCCCGGGGACATGATGGCCCATGTACTGCCGGAAGATCTCTTGAAGTATGGTCTCATCCCGGAGTTTATCGGGCGGCTCCCTGTGGTGACGACCCTTCGCGCTCTGGACCACGAGGCCCTGGTACAGATTTTGACCGAGCCGAAGAACGCACTGATTAAGCAGTACGGCAAGATTTTCGAATATGACGGTGTCGAGCTGCAGTTCACCGATGAGGCTCTGCATGCGATCGCCGAAGAAGCCATCAAGCGCTCCACCGGAGCACGCGCCCTGCGGACTATTATCGAGAAGGTGATGCAGGACATCATGTACGAGACGCCGTCTCAGCGCGACGTGCAGAAGATCGTCATCACCGGCGAGATCGTCCGGTCGCGTGTTGCACCGCTGCTGGCTGTCGCCCCGATCCTTCGCGCCGCCTCTTAAGCCGTCCGCGGTTTCTAAGCCGTTGGCGGTTTCTACTCTCAAGGATAACCAATTCTCCCTATGTCCCGCACGACAACCACCCCGCGCTTGCGCAAGACAGGCGCGAAAAAACAGGCTCAGGAAGCCGTCCCCACGGCGGATTTCCCCCTGGAACTCCCGCTCCTGCCCATTCGCGACAACGTTCACTTTCCCGGCATCATTTTCCCGCTCTTTGTCGGACGTGAGAAGTCAGTCCGTGCCCTGGACGAAGCCATGGCCGGCAGCCAGCACATCCTGCTTGCCGCTCAGAGGCAGGTCGCGACCGAGGACCCGGACCCGGAGGAGCTGCATGAGATCGGCATCGTCGCCGAGATCATCCAAATACTCAAAGTACCGGACGGCACCGTGCGCGTCATGCTCGAAGGCAAAGAGCGAGTCCGTGTCACCGAATGGCTGCAGACTGAGCCGTTTTTCCGGGTGAATTTGAAAGCTTTGGAGATCGCACCGGTGCAGCCACTGGAGGCCGAGGCACTGATGCGCTCCGTTGTCGGTCAATTCGAGCAGATCGCAAACACCGCAAAGAATATTCCGCCGGAAGTCGTCGTCACCCTGCTCAATATCGAAGAGCCGGGCAGTTTGGCCGACCATGTCGCCTGGCACCTGCCGTCGCTGCGCGTGGAAACTAAGCAAGAGCTGCTGGAAACTCTGGATCCGCAGGAGCGGCTTCAAAAGCTGTCCCTGCTGCTGACCAAAGAGTTCGAGATACTGCAGATACAGAAGAATATCCGGTCGCGGGTCGAAAAAGAGATGGGCGAGACCCAGCGCGAGTTTCTTCTGCGCGAA
Organism: Armatimonadota bacterium; assembly: GCA_025353925.1. Classification (GTDB taxonomy): domain Bacteria; phylum Armatimonadota; class Armatimonadia; order Armatimonadales; family Capsulimonadaceae; genus JANXMY01. Next base: position 12,996 of record JANXNV010000145.1, on the reverse strand, counting down.
CAGCTTAAAGCGATTCAGCAGGAGCTGGGCGAGCGGGATGAACGTCAGGGCGAAGTCGACGAATACCGAGCGAAGGCGGAAGAGGCAAAGATGCCGCCGGAAGTCGCCGAGCGGGCATCCAAAGAGATCGACCGGCTGGAAAAGATGCCGTTTGGGGTGCCGGAAGGCGTCGTCATTCGCACTTACCTGGATACCCTGCTGGCCTTACCCTGGTCGGTGACCTCAGTGGAAACGCTGGATGTCGCCGCCGCCGAAGCCATTCTCGACGAAGATCACTACGGCCTGCCTAAAGTCAAAGAGCGGGTGCTGGAATTCCTCGCTGTCCGGCAGCTTTCGGGGACGCTGAAAGGCCCAATTATCTGCTTCGTCGGCCCGCCGGGAGTCGGCAAAACAAGTCTGGGCAAAAGTATCGCCCGCGCTTTGGGCCGCAAGTTTGTGCGCATCTCTCTGGGCGGTGTCCGCGACGAGTCTGAAATTCGCGGCCATCGCCGGACCTACATCGGAGCCTTACCGGGCCGGATCATCCAGGGCTTGAAGCAGGCCGGGACGCGCAATCCCGTCTTCATGCTCGACGAAATCGACAAGATGGGTTCAGATTTTCGCGGGGATCCGTCGTCGGCCCTGCTGGAAGCCTTAGATCCGGCACAGAACAACGAGTTCTCCGATCATTATCTAGAAGTGCCGTTTGACCTGTCGGAAGTCATGTTTATCACCACGGCCAACCTGCTGGATCCTATCCCTCCGGCCCTGCGGGACCGCATGGAAGTGATTGGCTTCACCGGCTACACGGAAGAAGAAAAGCTGCACATTGCACAAGATTTCTTGATCCCCAAACAGATCAAAGAGCACGGCCTGACTGAGCTGCAGCTCATCATTCCCGAAGAGACTATCCGGCAGATCATACGCGAGCATACGCGCGAAGCTGGTGTCCGTAATTTCGAGCGCGAGCTGGCCGCCCTCTGCCGCAAAGTCGCCCGGCGGATCGCTCAGGGCAAGACCGATCCGGTGACGATTGGAGTCGCCGAAATCCGCGAGTTTCTGGGCCACCGCAAGCACCACTACGGCGTCATGGAAGAGCAGGATGAGATCGGCGCGGCGACGGGCCTGGTTTATACCGAATCCGGCGGCGATGTGATCTCCATCGAAGTCTCCATTATGCCCGGCAAAGATGGGCGTTTGATTCTCACCGGTCAGCTTGGCGACGTCATGAAAGAGTCCGCCCAGGCCGCCATGTCCTATGTCCGCTCCCGCGCCGAGATGCTCGGCCTCGACGCTGACTTCAATGAACGCCTGGAAATCCATGTCCACGTCCCCGCCGGAGCCGTCCCAAAGGACGGTCCTTCCGCGGGTATCACCCTCGCCACCGCGTTGGCGTCGGCCCTGACCGCCCGGGCCGTCCGCAAAGACATCGCCATGACCGGCGAGATCACCCTGCGCGGGCGAGTCCTGCCCATCGGCGGTTTAAAAGAGAAGGTTCTGGCAGCGCACCGGGCCGGTATTCGAACGATCATTCTGCCCCAGGAAAACGAGAAAGATTTGGAAGATTTGCCTGGTAATATCCGGGAAGAGATGACCTTTGAGTGCGTTACCCACGCCGATCAGGTGCTGACGCTGGCACTGCTCGAAAAGCTGTAAGCCGTGGTATACTGAACCCAGAGGGTAAATCAAATGAACAGCACTTTGACTGCCGACTCCTTGACCGAGCCGTCGCCGGAGGAAATCGCCCGGATGCAGGCCGAGATGCACAAGATGTATCTGGAAGCGGAGAAGATATTAGCCCGCATGGACGCGAACTGGCCGGAAGTCGAGCGCCTGCGAACAGAAACGCAGGTGATAATCGCGTCGATCAATGAAATGATGAGGCACTGAGACTATTATGTCCTGGTGGCAAGATACGTACAAGTACGCCAAGCTGATCATGGAGCTTGTTTCGAAGACCGATCGGCACGACAATGAGATCAAGGAATTGCGTGCCGAGGTCAAAGCTCTGTCACTGACAATACAGCAGTTGATCTTCCAAATGCAGCGTGACAGAGATCGGGCCGAGTACGACAAAGAACGCGCCGAATATCTACGGCAGTTGGCCGACAAAGACCGCGAGCTGCTGCTCTCCCGCCTGGAGACAAAGCTACTCCGCTACGAGCGCGGCCTGTCAGCCTCAGACGAAAGCCTTTAGCTCCTTACGACACTCCCCTCCCTACAGTTCATTCTCATACCCATACTCCCCCGTATGCGCCTCTTCCAAATAGGCTGCCAGCAGATCGATACTCGCCTGAATGTCGTCCACATGGGCCGCCTCGTTGACAGTGTGGATGTAGCGGGTCGGGGTGGAGAGGGTGAATGACGGCACCCCGCCCTGACTGCGCTGAATCGCCCCGGCGTCGGTACCACCTGCGGTCAAGATTTCAAGTTGATACGGGATATTCTGCGTCTCCGCAACCCTACGGAAATGACGGACCAGTTTCGGGTGGCAAAGCAGGGACGAGTCAAAGATCTTGATAGCCGTGCCTTTGCCGAGCTGCGTCACCCGTTCGGACTCCGAAGCCCCCGGGATGTCGAGGGCCAGCGTGACATCGAGGGCCAGGCCGATGTCCGGCTTCAAGGCATAGGCCGCCGTGACTGCCCCGCGCAGGCCGACTTCCTCCTGGACCGTCGCCACGGCGAGGATCGTCGAGGGGACAGAATTGCCCTGAAGCTTTCGCAGGGCTTCGATCAAGATAAAGACCGAGAGACGGTTGTCCAGCGTCTTGCTGACTACGAGGTCCCCCACCCGCTCACAGGTGCGATCCATCGTCACCGCATCCCCAATCTCCACCAAAGATTTCACTTTGTCCGCCGGGAGGCCCAGGTCGATAAAGAACTCCTCCAGCTTCGGCGACTTTCCTGCGTCGTCCCCCGTCAGCAGGTGGATCGGTTTCCCCGACGGCATTAAAGCCCCGTGCAGGGATTCGCCCGCAAAGCCGTGAACCAGTACGCGCTGCGCAACCATCGTACGCGGGTCCCAGCCGCCGACCGGCGAGACCCGAACAAAGCCGCTGTCGTCGATGAAGCGCACTTGAAACCCGATCTCGTCCAGGTGCGCGGCAATCATCACGCGCGGGGCACCTTCGGCTCCCTGCTTGACGCCGATCAAGTTCCCCATAACGTCCACGCTCAGCGAGTCCATAAACGGCGACAGCTCCGCCGCCGCAAGCTTCCGGATGGCAGTCTCACTGCCGCTGATCCCCGGCGTTTCACACAATCGTTTCAAAAGGTCGAAGTTCACGAGACGGTTATCCTCTTCTACTAATTATTGGAGAGTAATCCAAAACCCGGCGGCGGAGTTCGGGAAGCGCAGCAGGAGCGTTCTTGTTGCCGCATCCCAAAGCTGTGCCTCAGGCGATAAAGGCGAATCGCCAAGAGTGATGGCTTGCGGCGGCTCGGGCAGACGCAAGCGCACAGCGGCTTCCGTGTTTTCCGGCCCTGTCGCAAAAAAGCGGAAGCCGCCCACGGGAAGGATTTCCGCTCCGACTGTCTTACAAGCGGCGGCAAGAATAGCCGGGCCTTGCGGAGGCAGACGGTCGATGTCCAGCAGAAACGATCTCTGTCCCGGTGTCAGACTGACGCGGTTTAAAATCGGCAGGTCGGCATCAAAGAGATCGATAAAGTTTCCCGTCAGTAGATAGGGGGCGTCCGACAGCGATTCGTCCAGCCCTGCAGCTACTACATACGGCCCGCGCCGGAGGGCGAGAAAGTTGGTTTCCCTGTAGGTAAGATTCGCAGCCTCACAAGCGGTTTGCATGAGGGCGCGGATGAAGTCTGCGCCGCCGCGTTTGTACGTCAGAGCGGCGGGACTGGCGATTTCGTAGATCAGTGTCCCCTTTCCCACCGAATACATTCCGGCAGCAGTCGCCGCGGCAAGCCCCAGGTGTACGAAAAGAGCCTCACGCGGACAGGTGTATTCATTTGGAGCCGCGTTCCACCAGGCCCGGACCTGATTGAACGCATCTTTGTTGTCGTCGACAAAGACCAAAACGCCGCCGGACTTGACCCACTCTGCGACCGCCGCGCTGTCGTCGGCGGAAGCGGGCTTCATGCCTTCATAAGTCATCAGCAGGACTTTGTACGGGTCGAGCGCACCGGGCAGCACTGCATTCTCCATCTGCACCGGCTCGACCGGCAGGCCGCGCTTGAGCAGCGGCATCGCGAGTCCGTAAAAAGACCCGAGATTTGAGTCAGAGGGAGACGGCCCGCCGCGCTGGAACATCATCGTATCCGCGACCACCACCCCGATGCCCTGTGTGCCGCATTCCCACTGGACCTGCGGCTGCTGCATATCGTTGAGGGCATTGATGACCGTCATCAGCTCCGTGCCATAGGCTCTGGGCAGCGGCTCTTTGGTGATAGGCTCACCCAGTGCCCGCTCCGATTTGTCGCGAGTCGGATACGCCCCGTGAAAAATGCGCTCCGGCCAGGGCATGACCTCAAACCGCCAGACCTGCGGCCAAAGCAGGGACGCCGTCAGTGTGCTTTCCCAGTTCTTTTTGTAATTGCTCCAGGAATAGCTCGGGTTGTCCTCAATTGGATCGTTCAAGAACCAGACCGAGGCTCCGCTGGCCCGGACGACATTCATCATTGCGCCGTATTCGAGAAATGCCGTCTCGAAAGTGCGTTCTTTCTTAACACCCTCATAGACATTCGGCTCCCGGGCCGTTCCGGTCCAGACCTGGGCGATAAAACCGTCCGCTCCGACTTTCAGCAGGCTCGACTCCGGGCTGACAATCCCCCAGTGGGCGTAGTTAATCAGGCTGTGAGTGGGGACATAGCACTTGGCAGCGGTTCCATGCTCCTTGTTGTACTCTTTGACGAAATCAAAGATCTGAGTTAAGGCCCGTTGGTAGAGATAGTACTTGAGCTGGGAGGCCCGGTACTGGGCATCGGTGGACGAATCCGGGGCGATCCACTCTTCGTTGTAGTAGTCTTTCCACTCGCGCTTGAACCCGGGATTCCATCCGCCGCGCACCCAGAATTCCGGCTCCTCCAAATGGATTCCTTCCGCACCGGCTTCGAGCGCACGCTGAACACCAAGACACAGAAACTTCCCAAAATTGATGCCGGGGGACATATAATACACATCCCCGCCATGGGAGATCTTCTTTCCGCTGCGCTCCGCCTGCGCCTCGTCGACATGGTTGATCCCGTCGAAGCGGCCATATAGATAATCTTGATATTCCCCCCAGGAAACTCCGGTCATCACATGGACTCGGTAGCCCTGTGCCTTCCAGCCCGCGATCCGCCCTTCCAGATCGGGTCCGATGCCATAACACATCGCGACGTCCGACCCTAATTGCAGCCCGGCATCCCATTCGGCACTCGTCTGAAAACTGGTTCGTTCCTGGTTCTGATTCGGATCAGTTGGACGAATGGCTATCATCGAACTCTGTTCATTCTCCGGCATAAGTCTTTTTCTCGCTTCTAGGCGGTACGCCGCAAAATCCGCCCCGACAGTGCGTCGGTCTGCACTCCGCTCTCCATCGCTAACCGCCCGTTGACCAGAACATGAGAAATGCCGGTGGGAAAGCGATGCGGCTCATCGAATGTGGCGGTGTCCCGGAAGAGCTGGGAGTCGAAGACCGCGAGGTCGGCTTTGGCCCCGACACGCAGGGTTCCCCGGTCCGTGAGCTTCAGCCGCTGGGCGGGGAGACTGGTCATGCGGCGGACGGCTTCGGGGAGGGAGAGGACTTCGCGGCCCAGGACGTAGCGGTTCAGGACGCGCGGGAACGTCCCGTAGGTGCGCGGATGGGTTTTATCCTGGGCCAGCTCGCTGGCCGGATCATTTGCAACACCATCCGAGCCAATCATCGTGTGCGGGTCGGAAAGAATGAACTCGACGTCTTCCTCGGACATGGCGAAGTGGACAGCGGCGACCCAGCCTTCTTCATCGCTCAGAAGGTCCAAAGCCGCTTCGGCGGGCGACTTCCCGGCGTCAATTCCAAGCTGCGCGAGCGTCCGGCCCTGGGTCTCCCGGCGATTGCGGGCGATCCCGATTTGCAGCGTTTCCCAGTCCCACTGTGCCGCCTCGATTTCGGCCAGCAGGCGGGGACGGATAGCCGTGTCGCGCAGGCGGTCCAGCATCTCTTCAATGGAGCCGTCCTTCGCCCAGCGCGGCAGGATGATCACGCTCAGGCCCGTCATAAATGCCGTGTAGGGATATTGATCGGTGAGAACATCCAGACCCGAAGCACGGGCCTTCGCCATCATCGGCAGGGTGAGGCGCGGCTTGCCCCAATTAGCTTTCCCCTCACATTTGTGATGCGAAAGCTGCAGCGGAATACCGGTGCGCTCGGAGACGGTCAGCGCCTCTTGAATACTTTCCACCAGCGTGTCGCCTTCGTTGCGGATATGCGTGGCGTAGAAGCCCCCGGCATCCCGGGCGATCTCGGCGAGTGCCGCGATCTCATCCCCCTGCGCATAACCGCCGGGCAGATATTCGAGGCCGGTGGAAAGGCCGACGGCCCCGTCAGCCAGGGCGGCGGCCAGCAGGGCGGACATCCGGGTCAGCTCGGCGGCGGTCGGCGGACGGTCATCGAAGCCCAAAACGCTCTTGCGTATCGTGCCATGCCCCGCCAGAGTGGCGATGTTGCAGGCCACTCCCCCCTCTTCGACACGGCGTAAATACTCGCCCAGGCTGTTCCAATCGATGACGGTGCCGCCGCGCTCGGCCCAGCGGCGTTCCTGCGCGAAGACTTCCTGTGCGGAGACCATGCCGATGGAAGTGCCGCAGTTGCCGACCAGCTCCGTGGTCACGCCCTGAGCGATGGAGCTGCGCATGGGCCGGTTCAGCAGGAGGGAGAAGTCGGAATGGGTGTGAATATCAATGAAACCGGGGGTGACGGCGAGGCCGGTGACATCCAGGACATATCCGGCGGTTTCCCGGGAGAGATCGCCGAGCGCGGTGATCGTGTCGCCGGTCACAGCGACATCCCGCCGCTGCCCTGCCCCGCCGAGGCCGTCATAGACGATACCGCCGCGCAATATCAGGTCAGTCGCGGGAAAGTCAGTCATGGGAAATAGTAGCACGAGGGGGCGGGGAATGTCAATAAAAACAGTCCCCGCCGAACGAATCGTTCTCCGGATCGTTCGTTATGCTCCGGCGGGTGCCAGGAGCCGGATGGTGCGGTCGGAAAAGAGGCCGGGACGCATCTTCACCAGCGGCGACACATGCAGCGGTGTGGGGACAAACAGGCGGCGGGCAGCGGAACACGCCAGGCTGCCGGGAACGAAGCGAGTTCTGCTCGTAACAGTCGAGGCACGGAATGTGTGGATGAGGGTCACTTCATTTTCCTTTCCATTCGAATTGTTCGCAATCTTAGAAGAGTGCTGAGTCGTCCTTCTTTGGTTAGTGACTCCTAATGCATAAAGTGTGCCAAGTCGGGGATAGGAGGTATAATAGCCGAATATGTCTTCTCTTTCTTCCCTCGCCCCGACTCATCCGCAGCACATTCGGCGTGACTGGCAGCTTCTTTCCGCCGCCGTGTTTCTGTTCGGTTTTGGATTTGCCCTGTACGGGGCCGTCTTTCTGAACTTCATCACGCGGCAGCTCGGTGTCGGAGCGCTGCAGATGGGCGTGCTGGAATCCTCGCGCGAAATTCCCGGCCTGCTGGCAGTGGGCATTGCGGCGGCGGTCGCGCATTACGCGGAGGCGCGGATCGGAGCTTTGTGCTTGTGTCTGAGTGCGCTGGGGGTCGCCGCGACCGGGTTCGTACATTCATTCGCCGGCCTCGTACTCGTGACCGTCTTCTGGTCGGTATTTATGCACCAGTGGTTCACGTCGTCGTCTGCACTTCCCCTGGCCCTCGCGGCGGGACAGGAGAGCGGCAGGCACCTGGGGCGGATGGGAGCGATCGGAGCAGCGGCGACGGTGCTGGCCTTCGTGACGGTTTTGATATTTGGCGAGCACCTCACCTACTCGGTCTATTTCTCAACCGCTGCTTTCTTTATCTTCGCCGGAGGCCTGTGCCTGCTGCCGATGTCCCCGGCCTCGACTTCGCATGGCCGCCCGCGACTGCTGTACCGGCGAGAGTACCGGCTTTACTACGGCCTGACCTTTCTCGAGGGCTGCCGCCGCCAGATATTTTCGACGTTCGCCCTGTTCGCCCTAGTGCAGGCGTATCATGTCACCATCCGGGCCATCGCCGTGCTGATGTTGATCAATGCGGTTGCCTCCCTGCTCGTCGCCTCTCCGGTCGGGCGGCTGATCGACCGTCTCGGAGAGCGGCGGACGATGACCTTCTACTATGCCGCAATCGCGCTGACTTTCGCGGGGTATGCACTGACGCATAATCTTCTGATTCTGAAATCCCTTTGGGTCGTTGATAATATTCTCTTTTCCTTCGGAGTCGGTATCAGCACATATCTGAGCCGGATTGTTCGCCCCGGCGAAATGACCCCCAGCCTCTCCATGGGTCAGACCATGAACCATGTCGCCGCCGTGGTGATTCCCGTGGCGGGCGGGCTGCTCTGGCACCGCTTCGACTACCACGCCCCCTTCTGGTGCGGGGTCGGAGCCGCCCTGGTTTCCCTCTACCTGACCCAGCGTGTTCTGCCCCGCACCGAGGCGGCAGGCACGGAACCAGCCTTCGCAAAATAAAATGTTGACCCCTCTTGACAATTCCCGCGCCCATGGTATAATGGGTGCGTATACGAATGCGCAAACCGCAGATTGGTGCCACATATGCCGGTAACAGCAAAAGACATCGCGCTGGAATTGCAATTATCGCAGCCTACCGTGTCTCGTATTCTCAGCGGTGTTCCTGGACACCGGGTGGCGGAGGCGACTCGCGCCCGTGTTGAAGATACGGCGCGGCGGATGGGATACCAGCCGAATGCGGTGGCCCGCTCTTTGCGGCAGGGCCGAACCCATATCGTTGGCCTGTATACTAACCACGACTACGACGCACGGAATGAGTTTTTAGGGACGATCATCGGGTCACTCCAGCGGGCGTGTGAGCAGCAGGATTTGGATTTACTCCTGCACAGTGCGCGTTTCGGCCGTTCGGCGGAGACGATGTTCGGCAAGCTGCGGGATGGGCGCATCGACGGCCTCATTCTGCATGCAAACGCCGACGATCCGCTGGTTACCCTGCTTGGAGCGTCGACACTGCCGGTCGTCACGATTGCAGACAGCCTGCCTGATCTTCCCTCCGTGACCTGTGACGATGCAGGTGGGATGCATCAAATTATGACGACGCTGTGGGAACGAGGTTATCGCCGGTTTGTCTTCTTAGGCCCGGATCAGCCGCTGACCTCAGTGGTACGCCGCCGGATGGCGTTTGAGGCCGAGATCGCGCGGCATGAAGTTGCCGCCGGTGACTGCACTATTCTCTCCATCGTGGGAGAAGAAGCCGGGATGAGGCTCAGCGACATTCTCGCATTCGGACACAAACCTGCCGTGGTCTGCTGGAACGACCGAACCGCATATGCTCTGCTGCGGGCGTGTCGGGCAAAGCAGGTGCGCGTTCCCGAAGATCTGGCGGTAACGGGGTTCGATGGGTTCCCGGACGATAAAATACCCGCCTGGAAGATCCTCACGGTCCGCTGTCCCTGGGCTGACGTAGCCGCCGCCGCGCTGGGTGTCCTGATCGAACGGATCGGCGGCAGTTCTGCACCGGCGAGGGAGACTTGCCTGCCCGTCTCACTGGTTCCCGGGAACACGGCCTAACGGGAACATTTCTGGAAAGGAGAGGTCGATACTAATAACGTAGATGAGCAATCTGCTCTTGTCCATTCGCTGGTTAATGTCGTAATTCAAAGGAGATACTTAAAATGCAAACTCTGATTCGCCCCTCACGCCGGGGCTTCACTCTGATCGAACTGCTCGTGGTTATCGCTATTATCGCTATTTTAGCGGCAATTCTCTTTCCGGTCTTCCAGAAGGTCAGGGAGAATGCCCGTCGTACATCATGCCTCTCTAACATGAAGCAGATCGGAATCGCAGCCATCCAGTACACCCAGGACTACGATGAGTTATATCCTTGCGGCCTCATTGATGTCGATGGGACGGGTCACTACGGTCGCGGATGGGCCGGCCAGATCTATTCGTATGTCAAAAGTGACGGAGCGTATAAGTGCCCGGATGACTCGACAGCCCCCTATGTTGCTGCCTCCGGTGCAATCGCACCCGTTCTATCTTATGCAGCGAACTTAAACTTGCTGGAAACAGTTTACAACAAGCCTTCGGCGGCGTCCCTGGCGAAGCTGCAGTCATCGTCCAAAACAGTTCTGCTGTGTGAGTTCTTTGGCTCAGCTGTATTCCTTACCGACCCGGCGGAGGCTCGATCACAGGTTGTGACCGGCGTCAATTCTCTTCCATTCGGATATGGCAAATACCAAACGGGCTGGCTCGGCAACCGTGACGCCAGAACCGGCAACGCTGCCTACTCATCCACACAGTTTGACAAGCCCGTCGGGGTACACTCCGACGGCTCCAATTACCTAATGGCCGACTTGCACGCAAAGTGGCTGCGGGGTTCCCAGGTCTCGTCAGGCCTTGACGGTGCCGTTAAGTCTAGCGACGATGAGCAAACACCCTGCATCACTGGCTCATGGCCAAACAACTGCGCCGCTGCGGGCGTTGATAATGGCAAATATGTCGCAACATTCGGCCTTCAGTAAATGATATCCATTTCGGGGAGCGAATCTGCATTTAATGACAGGCTTGCTCCCTGAACTTTTTAGCCTCAGAGCTGATACTACGCCTCTTGCATCGAGTGACTGAAAGTTACTCGAAATGCCTTCACCTAGCATCAGCCTACAAGTAAAGTTACCCACGAAACTATGAAATATACTGCACTTTATATTCTGACCGGATTACTGACACTATCCGCTATCCTGATGACTCAGGCAACGACTGCTCAAGCCGCCACTACAGTCCAAGTCATCAAAAAGGGAAAGGGCTGGCAGCTCCTGCGGGGCGGACAGCCATACCTGGTTAAAGGCGCGGGCGGCGACGGCTCCAAGGCAGACCTGAAGGCGGCGGGTGCCAACTCCTGGCGAACCTGGGGGGCGGACAACCTCGATCCGCAGCTGACAGAGGCGCAGAAGCTAGGCATGACCGTGACCATCGGCATTTGGCTTGGGCATAAAGAGCATGGGTTTGATTATCACAATGCCCAGGCGGTCGCGGCGCAGAAAGAAGCGGCGCGCAAAACAATTTTGCAGTACCGAAATTCCCCTGCCCTCCTGGTCTGGGCGTTAGGGAACGAAATGGAGAACGGAGTCACTGATCAGGCGGAGCTGTGGAACGCGGTGGAAGACATCGCGAAGATGGCGCATCAACTGGATCCCAATCATCCGACGATGACAGTCGTGGCGGAGATCGGCGGAGATAAAGTTGCGCAGATCCATGCCCACTGCCCAGATATCGATATCGTTGGCCTCAACAGCTATGGCGGCGGCCCGTCAATCGGTGAGCGTTACAAGGCCGCCGGAGGCGTGAAACCGTACATCATCACCGAATTTGGCCCTCCCGGAACCTGGGAGAGCGAGAAGAACGCCTGGGATGTCGTGCCGGAGCTGACCAGCACGGCCAAGGCGGAGCGCTACCGAGACACCTACGTCAAGTCAGTCCAAGCGGAGCCGCTTTGCCTGGGTTCGTATGCCTTTACCTGGGGACATAAGCAGGAAGCGACCCCGACGTGGTTCGGCCTGCTCCTGCCCGACGGCAGCAAACTCGGGGCAGTCGACACGCTGACGGAGCTTTGGACTGGGAAAAAAGCGGCGAATTTGTGCCCGGTGATCCACACGCTGACTTTGGACGGCTCAGGGCAAACCACGCCGGGAGCAACGGTCAAGTTTCATCTTGACGTGACCGACCCGGAGGGCCAACCCCTGGTCACGACCTGGCTGCTGCAGGCGGATCCGGCGAATTACAGCACCGGCGGAGACGGCCAGGCTACCCCGCCAACCTATCCGGGTGCGATCGTGTCCGCCAGCCTCCGAGCAGCGACACTCAAGATGCCTGCGTACGGCGGGGCATACCGGCTCTTTGCGACAGTCCGTGACGGACACGGCGGAGCGGCGGTCGGCAACATCCCCCTTTATGTCAAAAGCGGCACGGCTTCGCAGATGCCGGCGGCGCAGAAGGCGGTGCTGCCGTTCATCGTCTATGGGGATACTGTCACGGACGCGGCGTACACGGCCTCAGGCTATATGGGCAACAGCAGTGCAATCAAGATGGACCCTGCTTCCGTGGACACTCCGCACACCGGTAAAACTTGCCTCCAAGTCAGGTACACCACCGGCGACTCGTGGGGCGGCTGCGTCTGGCAAAGCCCGGCAAATGACTGGGGTGACCTGCCAGGTGGTCGTGATCTGCGCGGCGCAAAGAAGCTGACGTTCTGGGCACGTGGGGCCGCGGGCGGCGAAACGGTGAATTTTGTGTTCGGGCTGCTGGGAAAAGACAAGAAGTTTCCCGATTCGGGAACGGGGAAACTGGACAAAGCGGTTCTCACGACTGCCTGGAAGCAGTATTCGATCGACTGCAGCGGTACCGACCTCTCTCAGATCAAGACGGCATTTGCCTGGTCCCTGGCCGGCAGCGGCTCGCCGATCACATTTTATCTCGACGATATTAAGTACGAGTGAAGAGCATGAGGAGAGAAATATGAAACTAGGTTTATACGCCGCTGCGACCGGGCTGGTTCTGCTGGGACAAACCGCTGTCATGGCCGCGCCAAAAGCCCCCCTGCCGCTGGTGGTTTACGCCGAGGGCGGCGGCAAGCAGCCGTATATTGCGTCCGGTTACATGGGAAACACAGGGGCGATCAAAATGGACCCACAATCCACCGTCAGCCCCCATTCGGGCAAGACTTGCCTCAAAGTCTCCTATACGGCCAGCGACAACTGGGGCGGCGTGGTCTGGCAGAACCCGGACAACAACTGGGGGAGCATGGCCGGGGGCTACAACCTTGCCGGTGCCAAGACTCTCAGCTTCTGGGCGCGGGGCGACAAAGGCAC
>JANXNV010000144.1 GCA_025353925.1 Armatimonadota bacterium | reverse complement strand
TGCCGTCGCACTTGCCCCGAACTCCCCGGCAGCCAACCTGGCTCTCGCCGATTACTTGCTGCAGACGGGTGATGCCCCCAAAGCGCAGCTGCGCTACCTCGCCTGCCTGAAGCTGCGCCCGAATTCAGCCGAGGCATTGCTAGGATTTGGAGCGTCTGCACTTCAGAACGGACTGAACGGCTACGCGCTGCGTGCCTACACGAAAGCGACACAAATCGCACCGCTCTCCGCCGACGCCTGGATCGGGCTGGGCCGCGCCGAGCTGCAAACAAATGTCGCACTAGACAAAGCCATGAGTGCTTTCGCGGCGGCCGCAAAGCTCGCGCCGACCCGCACGGATTATTTGGCCGATTCCGCAGAAGTGCTGCGCCGGAGTGGGCGCGGTGCGGAGGCGGAAGCACAGCTTCGCCGCCGCCTGAGTGCTTCCTCCGGCGATGCGCTGGCGCACTACTTGCTGGCTCTGGTCCTGCGTGATGTCAGCCCGTCCCCGGCACGTCTTGCCGAAGCCGAGATGCAGTGCCGCGAAGCCCTGCGCCTTAGCCCGCATAACCCATTGGCAAGCGTTCTGCTGGGTCAGATGCTGCTGGACAAGGGAAGCGCCCAGGAGGCTATCTCGCTGTTCACGGATGCGCTCTCACGCAGTCCCTACGAGGAAAAGACACTGCTGATTCTTGCCCGTGCGTACCAGGGGGCCGGACAGCCGGGAGATGCCGCCAGAGTTTCCGCACGAGCGGAAACTCTGTTCAAGGACCAGCAGCAGGCGGCAGTTCTGGTGGATCGGTCACGCAAAGCACCCCAGAATATCGACCTGCATCGCCAGCTTGCTTTGCTTTATGATCGGACCGGGCAGGCGGCGAAGGCCCGGCGTGAGGCCTCAATCACACACTTGCTGGAAACCAATCCCAAGCAAGCCGCTCAGGAGATGAATAGTTTTGACTCGACTGTCGATCAAATTCTGCAAAGCCACTAAATCAGTCACTACGCTTCGGCTCTTCACTGGTCTGCTGTCGTCTCTTCTGCTGGCCGGCTGCACCCACGCGCCGCCCCCTGCCCTCCCGGCCATACCCGCCGCCCCGCCGATCTTCACCGATGTCGCGGCGGCGGCTGGCCTGAACTACCGCTGGGTCATCGCCGGGCCGAGGCCGCTGAATATCCTGCAGACCATCGGGAACGGCTGCGCGTTTCTGGATTACGATAACGACGGCAATCTGGACATTTTGCTGGTCGGCCCGAAGCTTGCGCTTTACAAAGGGGATGGGCAGGGGCATTTCATCGATGTCACGCAGAAGATGGGGCTGGACAAGCTCAGCGGGCACTTTCTCGGCTGCACCGTCGGGGACTACGACGAGGACGGCTTTGACGATCTTTATGTCAGCGGCTACCGGACCGGCCTGCTGCTGCACAACGAGGCGGGGAAGTCGTTTCGAGATGTCACCGCGCAGGCCGGTCTGAAACCGCAGCCCTGGGGCACCTCCGCGGCGTTCGCGGAGACCGTGCCGGGATCGGGGCGACTGGACCTATTTGTCGCCAATTACGCGAAGTTTGGGCCGACCGATGCCCAGCTTTGCGACTCGCACGGCATCCGGACGTCCTGCGGCCCGCGCTACTACAAGCCGATCAAAGGCGTCTTCTATCGCAACCTGGGACAGGGAAAGTTCACCGATGCCAGTGCGGCGGCCGGCCTGACCGCGACCAGCGGGCGCGGGCTGGGCGCGGCCTGGGCACCGCTCGCCGCCGGAGAGGCGCCATCGCTGGCGATTGCGAACGATGAAATGGCCGGGGATCTGCTGCGCCCTTCCGGGAAGGGGCATTACGCCGACATCGGAACGGCCGCCGGGACAGCCTTCGACCGGGACGGCAACATTCACGGCGGCATGGGAACGGACTGGGGCGATTACGACAATGACGGTAAGCTGGACCTGTTCGTGTGTACGTTCCAGAGCGAAGCGAAGTCGCTGTACCATAACGGCGGCGGCGGGCTGTTCACCGACACTTCCTACGCGACCGGACTGGCCTTGCCGACTATGCCGCGCGTCGCCTTCGGCGGCAAGCTGCTGGATTATGACAACGACGGAAACCTGGATGTCATCACATCAAACGGTCATGTCCAGGACAATATCCATGAGATCGATACCAGCACCGCCTACCGTCAGACGCTTCAGCTCTTTCGCAATGGCGGGCAGACACCCCTCACATTTGCCGACATAACCGCCGCTGCCGGACCGGACTTTGCGCGGCCGCTCGTGGGCCGGGGACTCGCGATTGGGGACTACGACAACGACGGCAAAATGGATGTCCTGGTCGTCGACAGTGAAGGCGGCCCGCTGCTGCTGCACAATGTCGCCGCCCCTTCAGGCCACTGGCTGGAAGTGCGGCTGATCGGGACAAAAAGCAACCGGGACGGCCTCGGCGCGACAGTCACCGCTGTCATGGGCAGCCGAAGCCTGCTGCGCCTCTGCCACACGGACGGCTCCTACCTATCGGCCTCGGATCGGCGCGTTCATTTTGGTCTGGGAGGTGCGAAGAAGATTGATAGCCTGACCGTGCGCTGGCCGAGCGGACACACGGACACGCTCAAAGACGTGTCCATGGATCGTCAAATCACTGTGAAAGAGGGAGTCGGCCCTATGCTTACTGCGGGCAGACTGCATTGAAGACCGGAACCGCGCCGCTCGCCAGCGTGTAGGTCGTCGCGGAAAGGTTTTTTGCCGGGTCCGGCGTGATCGTCAAAGTCACATTCTTGCCGTCCGTCGTGCCGGTGAAAGTCGCCGCATAGGACTTCGGCGTGCTCCCGACCGGCTGTGCACCACCGGTGATGGGAAGGACCGTGCCGGTGGCACTGAAATGGCCTGTCGCGTCCAGTGTGAGCGGCGAAGTGATCGTACCGGAGCTGCCGCAGGGGAACTGCAGCGTGCCACCGGCGGCGGTCACGGCCAGGCCGATATTCGTCCCGCCGAAGCTGCCCGTTGGCACGCTGGATATCGGTGCAATTCCACCGCCGTCGCTGCCGCCCCCGCCGCCGCATCCCGCCAGAACGAGGGTCAAGCCCGCCGCCAGAAGTGCGGCGAGTGATTTATGGAGAGAGTTATTCTGCATGGCTAATCCCTACACTTTCAAGCCGGTGAAGTTCCAGCCTGATTCATCATACCCATTTTCAGGCTACTTCGCTTCCGTCTTATAGACCGCGATCTCCGCGAGGCCGGCATTCTCCGTCCCTGCCTTGACCCCAGTGACGGTAAACTCGATCCAGGTGATCGTCTTGGACGCGAACGAAAGCGTCAGGCCCGTCTTAGCATCGTTTGGCAGAGGGCCGACATCCACATGGGAGCCGTCACTGAAGGTCAGCGTCCCACTCGTAATCTGGTCGGTCGTGTTGGGCCGGTCCCAGAGTACCACCCGGTGGACCGCCTGCGGAGCCGTCCAGGTCAGCCGCAGAGTCGCACCGACGGTCTTACCCGCCGACCATTCCTGCGTCTTATCCTCCGGATAGCCGCCGACTACCCCGTCGGTCGCCCCCACGCTCCCGTACCCGCCTTCCGTGCTGCCGACGGTGATAGCTGCCGACTGGGTGAGATTCGCGTCGGTCGTCAGCTCCTCAGTGGGTGGCAGCGCAGTCGGGAGATGATATGTTTGGCCCTTAACGGAGAACGTCACCTGCCCCGGCGCATAGAACGTCTGCCCACGCCAGAGATGCGCTGGGCCAGTGACCGGTATTGGAGCACCCGATGTCGGCACGGTGACCGTCTGTCCGCCAGTGATCTGCACCCGGTCGCCATCGATCGTGCCGCGCGGCGCGTAGAATAAGTCAGCCACTTTCCCATGATAGAGAGTGGCGCCTTCGTTTTTGCGGACCAAGCCGATCCCGCGTGTCGCAAGGATAGTCTCCTGCGGCGCAGACATCAAGCCCCGAACACGGCGAACGGCGGCAGCCGCATGCAGGGCATCCCACCCACCCGGCCTGGCTTGAACCACGACGATTGCCGACTGCCCAGCAGGCCGTGCCGGGACCGTAATACGGTTTGTGTATGTCGAGGCGTCGTAAACGGCGGCTGCCGCTTGACCATTCACCGTCACGCGATTCGCTTTCAGCGTATCCGGCAGCTCAATGACCAGAGCGCGGCGGGTCGGCTGACCCGCAAAATGTCCCTGTGCCGCGCCGACCGTAACTGTTACAAAATCGCCGCGGCGCATATAGGACAGCGGAGTCATCGCCGACTGCCCTCTCTCATAGGCGGACGTGACTCCGTCGTCTTCGTACACCGAAGAGCGGGCCGCCTGACCATCCGCGCCGGGGTAGCAAATCACGCGCAGAGTCGTGAGCGGCGCAGTCGCCATGCGGGCCTGATAGGGCTGCATCGGCACCGGCACGCCGCCCCTAACATACAGCGGGAACTCGTCGATGTCGGCGGCGACCAGTACGTCCTGCCCGCCCTCAAAACGCTCGCCGGTAAAGCGGTTGAACCAAGTCCCCGGCGGAAACCAGACCGTCTGCGTCCCGACGTGGCCCGGCCCGACTCCGGCGGAGACAATAGGCGCAGCGAGAACATTATCGCCAAGCAGGAGCTCCTGGGCGTTGTGGTAGGCATTCTCAAGCTTCGGGTTGTCGAGATAAAGCGGCCGATTCAGGGGCACTGTCTCGCGGGCAGATTGAGCTGCGCTCGTGTATAAGTACGGGAACAGTTCCGAGCGCAGGTGGAACGACCGGCGCATGGAGTCCTCAGCCCAAGTCGGGTAGTTCCAGGGACGGCGATCCGTCTGCGCGTCGCGCGTCGAATGGGAGCGCAGGACCGGGCTGATCGCCCCGAACTGCACCCAGCGGGCATAGGACTCTTCGTTGCGTCCGCCCATGTGCCCCCCGATATCATGCGACCAGAAGAAGCAGCCGACATTTCCCGCCGTGGCCGTGAACGGCACTTCGAACGCCAGCATCGGGAACCCCGTGTCGGCATCCCCGGAGAAATGGACCGGGTGACGATGGTCTCCCCACCCCGCCCAGCGCGAAAACGATGTCCCGCGCTGCCCATCCCGCGCAGTCCGGTCGTACAGCAGCGTGTTCAGCCAGAACAGATTAGTCAGGCTCGGATTGGAGCGCGTGTACTCGAACTGCTGCCAGTCCAGCCACCAGAAGTCCACGCCGTTTTTCTCCAAAGGCGTAAAGACATTGGTAAAAAGCACCTCCATGTACTTCTTGTCGGCGGCATCGAAGGGGATCGTCTGCTTCGTCGCCGGATCCGCCCCCATCGCCGCCATGAACGGCGCATAGGCATCTTCCTGCGGCCCAACTCCGTCCGCCGGGTGCAGGTTTAGCGTATCGTGTAGCCCCTGAGAATGCAGCCAGGGTAGGAACGTCTCGGCATCGGGCAGCAGCTTCCGGTTCCAGGACCACCCGGTCCAGCCGTCCTTGTGCCAGTCCATATCCAGCACCATGTTGTCGAGCGGAAAATCGTGCTGCGTGTATTCTTTGACCAGCTGCCGGTAATCGTCGGACGAAAACGGCCAGTAGCGCGAGTACCATGCTCCCAGAAGGTATTTACGCGGCAGGGGAACCGCCCCGCCCGCCGCCGTCAGTGACTTCAAAGCGGCATGGTAATCATCGCCGTAGCCGAATAAATACCAGTCGGTCCCGGAGCCTTCGGGCCGGGACCCTACCCAGTCAGCGGTCAGCAGCGGCGAATTCGAGTCGTCGAGCAGGTACCAGCCGTCCCGCGAAACCACTCCTTCCCCGAGATTGACCGGCCCGCGAATACCGTCCAATGTGCGGATCGTCCCGCCCAGATTTCCGGGATTGGGCGTCCCCGGAGTCCAGCGCACCCTCCCTGCGCCTTTTCGGATGTCAGCGTGCAAATTGTCCGGGGAGAACGGCTTGCCATCAGGCGTGTAAGTCAGCTCCATGGCGGAAGTCTCGACCACCGCCGCCCCCTTCGTCACACGCACCGCCCCAGGCCGCGCCGGGCGGCTTGCGGCAAACAGCGAGGGCGCATCGATAAACTTGCCGTCCGGGGCATATTCGATGCGAACGCAGTTTGGCGTAATCACCGTAAAACGGGCGTTGCCGTCGATGACGGAGGTGGGCGAGGGCGCGGCGGCCTGGGCGAGACCAGGCAGGAGGGCGAAAAGAAGGGCGAAAGGCAGGAGTAGGAAGCGGTTTTGCACGGTGGACAGTCCTTTGTGAGAATATTTTGATGTAATCGAGTTCGAATTGCAAGGGTGTTTGCGTAAGACAAACATAAATTATTGGGTAGTGGTCTAATACCGACAGTATAGTGTATACTGGGTCATGGTTTCTCAAATTATCCTGTGCCGCCACTGCGGCAGTGATCGGCTCCGACGCGATGGCATGGCTCTCAACGGCAAACAGAAATATTTCTGCAATGCCTGCCAGAAGGGCAGTCGCCAGAACCCCACACCGCTCGGTTACAGTCCAGAGTTCAAGGACCAAGTCCTGGCCGCCTACCACGAACGCGCCTCCCTACGCGGGGTCTGCCGCATCTTCGGCATTTGCCGCCAAACTCTGGTCACCTGGCTAAAAAAAAGTCGCGAGACTGCCCAAGCTCAGGAAAACACTGACCAGAGCTAAGAAAGGCGACGTGCTTGAACTCGACGAAATGTGGTCATACGTCTTCAAGCGCAGGAACAAACGCTGGGTTTGGCTCGCGCAGTGCCGCCGCACCCGTCAGATCGTCGCGTATGCCCTGGGGGATCGCAGCGAGGCGACCTGCGCCCTGTTGTGGAAGCGGGTGCCCAGAGGCTACAAGGCAGCGACGCTGTACAGCGACTTCTGGGAGGCTTACCAGAAGGTGCTGCCCGACGAGCAGCATGAAGCGACGGGCAAAGGTGCGGGCCAAACATGCCACATAGAGCGTTTCAATAATATCATCCGCCAGCGATTAGGGCGGTTCGTGCGAAAGACGCTCTCATTTTCCAAGTGTGACGAGATGCACGAGATGTGTCTGCGGTTGTTTTTGCATGAACACAACATGAACTGTTGGCATTAGACCACTACCAATTATTGCGACAGGGTGTTAAAGGCCCAGAACTGCACGGTTGTGACATTACTTTCGGGCACTGGGAGATTTTTGTTTACGTCAGATGAACAAGCTACACCCATCACGGATCGATCCAGAGTCACATAAACCGCAATCGCAGTCTTGATTTGTGTCCACCGCTCTACGAGTACCTTCTTTTTAACGTCCCACAGTTCTAAACCAGCCTCTGACTGGAAAAATACCAAATTGAGATGGCTTAGTACTCCCGATACACATCGCAACTCGGGATGGTCTGGCATAAGCAGTTTTCCGACTATGCTTTGTGCATCGTAAACCTTGTTTTTGCAAACTAACCTACCGTCCGGTAGGTAGAACACAGGGTCATCTACAGGGTTTTGTTCATTACCACGTATCTTACGCAGCTCCCTTCCGGTTATTGGATCTAGAAAAGTCAAACTCCCATAGATGTGTGACTGATGATCAACAACAGCACAACAGTACTCACTTCCATCAGAAGGAGACACGATGTAGTCAGCATCATTTGCATACCTAGAGCTTATACGCCTCAATAGCTTATGCGCTTTCCAATCCCAAACTTCGAGACAAGGATCAACATAATCAAATCCTTGTTTTTTGTCCTTGTCTGGAACCAGTGAGCAAGTACTGACTAAAATTTTCCCGCGAGTAACTGCTTCACTAATTCCGAAGGAATCCCGGAAGGAACCAACATCAATGGGAGGCATCGGCTTCAGAGTTGTACTGTTCAATATTCTTACGTGATTGACAATTGGAGGGTCGAGTTTGCCAAGTAAAAAGGCGAGGTTGTCTGACGCAAAAATTGTACGATTGTCAGAATACATGATGGCTGTGTCAGTATTTATTGTATCTGTTGGAAGCGACTGAACAACCTTCCCAGATCGGCAATCGATCCACTTGAATGCTCCTAATCCTTCAAGATAGCTATAGTCAGCAACAATCACAAACTGATTTGTGTCCGTAAATCCTAAACACTTTATGCTGAATGCCCGTGCTAGTGCTGGAACATTTTTTTGCAGATTGATTTGTGATAATCGATGCGAAGGACGCTTTGGAGTGAATGGAGCGGCATGGAGTGAATGCTTATCCATCAACAAGACCGTAAAGAAAATCACTGCAAATAATAACAGTGTTTCAGCAGCACTTGAACAAACAGTGAGTCCCTGCACTACTTTTAGTCTTCGAGCGATAGCAACGTAAATGCAATTCATTTTTTCAGATCGCTTCAGTAGAATAAACCTCGGCCTTTGGATGTCTGAACAGAAGTATACATTCTGCGCCAATTCTTCCCAGCATTTTGTGTCATAACCAGCACGTTACTCAGCAAGTGTGTTTTCTCATCGTACACATCGTAAAGGCACCAACCGTTGTTGGCATCGACAAAATCAAGCTGATGATTACTATTGAGGCTAAATACCGAGTTGCCTAAAGGCGGTTCTGTCTTGGTCTCAGTCCAATTGATGCCGCCGTCCACTGTTTTGCAGATAAATCTGCTCGTCCCGTCGATTGCAAATCCATCGTTCTTGCTGACAAAGCTATACGCTAAACGTGACACCTCTGTGTGGAGATTAATGAATTGCCCTGCTTTCCAAGATTTTCCGCCGTCAGAGGTAGAATAAAAGATACAACCTTCGCTCTTCGCATCCGCACAATATGTTGGCAGAATACCTGAGAGACGCTTATCCCCGAAAAACTCAGGTGAAAAGATGCTCAGAGTGCCATTGTTGTGGCCGTCCGGTACGAGCAATGGCTGTATCGTCCAGGTGACTCCGCCGTCGACGGTATGAAAGAGCGGGACGAGAGCAGATCGGCCTGGGAAAGAACCGGCCCAGCCGGAAAGCCTATCTTTGAACGCAATGCCCGTAGGAGTCGACCCCACGATACCTCGAATTTTCTGGCTGTCTTGGACAAAGTCTAAATGTTTTCTTGGTTTGGCAGCGTCATCTGCCCTGGCAAACTTGGGATAATTATCGTAGACCTTGCTCCATGTCAGACCGCTGTCTCCCGTTCTGTAGAGCCAACTATAAGCTTTTCCTGCGGCAGGACTTGAAGTAGCAAGAAGGTAACCAGTGCGATGATCGACAAAACTGAGATAAATTGCACCCCCGCCCAAAGCCCGAGGAACAGCAAATGTATTACTTATCCAGTGTCCGCCTGAATTCTCAGTATGAAGAAGTTCAATTTTACCGGCATCTAATCCTGCTGAAGCAGCCGATAAAAGATTTGGCGAGATCAAAGACTTATCAATGGATAGAGTTACAGTATGAATGAAGCAAACCCAGCACTCTTTGGCAGTGCAGAAAGAAGCGATATTCTGATAGGAACTATTGTAGTTATACCGGAGCTGCCGAGCAGACTGCGGCCAGAACTTCTTCGGAGAGACATTGTTCCAAGTTTTCCCACTGTCTCTTGTGTATAATATGCTGATACCCGATTGCGAATTCGCTGTCGCCCATCCACTGTTTCTGTCCTGCATCGTAACATTCAGCAAATGCCAGCCATTGGGGGAAGCGAAAAGTGGAGTTTGAGTGCCTGTCGCACAAAAGAGGAAAATCAGGACCAGTATTATGCCGGTGCAGCAAGAACAGTTCTTTGCTTTCATAGCTATACTATACACGATTCTTACCGCTATATGCCGTCATCCGAAAAAAGTAAAACCCAGCCCTTTACAGGCTGGGTTTCTCTCTAAGCAGGGCTAAGATGCAGCCCGCCAGCGCATGATTCCACCGGAGAAGCCGTCCTGAAGCTGGACTTCCAGCCGCAGAGCCGTGGTCGTGACTGGGGCGAACGTGACCTTGTTATAAGTGTCGGGCTTGATGCCGTAGGTGCTGGTCGTCACCACGGGCTTCCAGGTGTCACCGTCTTTGTAGGTCAGACGCCAGGACTTCGGGACGCGGCACTCGCCGTGCCCGCTGTCATCGAACCAGTAGACGGAAGCTGACGACAGCAAAGTGGGTTTGCGATAGTCGTACTGCGCCCATTCGGCGGTCCCTTTGTGATCCCACCAGGTAAAGCGACCCGTAGAAGCGTCATAGGAAGCCTTCGGCTCGAGCGGGTCGGTCAGGGCATCCAGGGAGTCGTTGACATGGGATGCGCTGGCTGCAATCGCCGGAAGCACCGGGGCGACCCATTCATGCGCCCCCGGCCCGCTGCCGATAACCGGGAACGACGTCAGCCGAAGCCGGGCTGCTCCCATGGGAATTAGCGTCACTGTCTCCGTGGCCTCCGCCGACCGAACGGGGCTGGCTTGGAGCGGTGTGATCACGTGCTGGGAGTCCATCTGCCAGTTCGGAATCTTTTTCGCTTTGGCCCGCAGCTCGATCGGATTGGTCTCATGCGTGAAAGGGTTCGCGGCGACTTTGCCGCCCTTCTGCACGATATCGAATGAGTGCTCGGGCTTGGCCTCGTCCACCACCAGGCCGTAGTTCCAGGCGGACAAGGGGTAAACCGCATATTCCGGCCACTGGGCGGTTCCAGCATAACGGTCCCACTTCTCCCCGATAGACAGCGAGTACGTCAGCGGCCCCCGGTCCACCGAAACCGCGTTCTGGTTGGTCGTCCACTTTCGGACGCTGACCGTCATCGGCAGGTGCAGGCTCACTTTGTCGCCGCTCTTCCATTTGCGGCTGACGATGAGATAGGAGCCGGCAGCAGAGTGCGCCGCGACGGGCTTGCCGTTGACCCGCACCGTCGCGTCGCTGCACCAGCGCGGGATCCGCAGGTACAGCGGGAACGCCACGGACTTCGCGGCTGTGATCGCCAGAGAGATCGTATCTCCGAATGGGTATTCGGTCGTCTGCGCGATAGTCACGGCGGTTCCGTCCCCGACTTTGGCTGTGACGACCGAGGCCGCGTACAAGTTCGCCGCCAAACCGTTGTCCGATGTCGCATGCCACAGGTTTTCGGCGTAGTAGGGCCAAGCCATGCCGTAGTTGTGCGGGCAGCAGCGGTAGTTATGCACTCCCGGCATGAATGCCTGCATGGCGAAGTTGTTCTGAAAGTCACTGCCCTTTTCCGTGTTATCGAGCTGCACGGAGTTCATCGATGTGATGTAATGCATCGACTTCTGCTCGGAATCGTAGGAGGCAGGCAGCATGTTGAACGCCAGCTCCTCGCAGCGGTCCATCCACACCGGATCGCCCCCCTGGCGGGTCAGGATTTGGAACGAGAGCATATATTCGGCGATGCCGCAGGTCTCAAAGCCCTGACGCGGGTCGCGGTAGCCGTGACGGGCGTTCTCGTCTCCCGCAAAGCCGCCTCCGGCCATCTGGCCGAACTCGGCCATGACGCCGTGGTACTGACGCTCAGTGGCTCCCAAGAACTTCGGATCGTTGGCGATGACGCCGTACTGGGCAGGTTCGCGAAAGCCCTGCGCGAAGTTGACGTTGTGCAGGTTCGGCTCA
>JANXNV010000122.1 GCA_025353925.1 Armatimonadota bacterium | reverse complement strand
TGAGCCAGCGGCAGCGGTTGCTTGAAGCCTGCGGCGAGGGCATCCGGTTGGGTCACGGTGACAAACGAGGTCCCGCCCACAGTCATGTTTGCCGTGCCGTCCGGCAGGGCCGTCACCTGGACGGCCTCGGGCAGACTTGCCCCTGGCCCCGACGAGAGGCGGTCCAGGCGTGAAGTCAGGAGGTCCGCACGCTCCGCCGCCGTTACGCCGCCCGGCTGCGGCCCGCGCAGCTTGAGAACCACTTTCCCCCGCAGGCTAACGACCCCCAGCATCCCCCCGACCTGAGCGAAATCCTGCGTGACTGTCAGCGGCGGGTGCGCCGGAACCTTCGCCTCGGGTCGATTGGGCGGACGCCAGTTCACACGCGGCAGGACCTGCTGCAGCCGGGCCGCCCATTTCGAGGCCATCATCAGAGGTGTCCCTCCGCCGCCCGCAGCGGCGACCGTAGCCGTATCCACCGTGATCAGCTTCCGGCCCAGGGCGTAGATCACCGGCGAGCGGTTAATGCGGCTCGTGGCGGGCGGCAGGAACACCACTATGTCGGAGGGCCGGATGTCGGGAATGCCCAGCAGGGGCGTGAGCCGGTCCGTGATGCGGTCAATCCGTGCCTGCGGCGTCATCCCCCCCGCCGAAGCCCGCAGGCGCAGGACCGGGTAGCCGCCCAGTGTCAGGTCGGCGAATGTGTCGGGTGTCTGGGCCGCAACTGAGCTGGCCGAGAATGCAAGGAGCAGCCCCGCAGCGATGCGGGTATATTTTTGGATCATAAGTTTTCTCACTTAGAGATTAATTCCCGCCACTAAATCACTCAGCGCATTCTGCGCCGACGCCAGCTCACCCTGCAAGGCTGCTCTTTTTGCCTGGATCGTCGCCAGGCGCGTCTCCTGGGCGTCGAGTTCCCCGACATAGCGGCGGTAGAGGGCGGAAGTCCGGTCCAGCTCATGCATATTGGTGCGGATTCGGGTCTGCCCCGTCCCGATATTCTGAGATTCCGCTTCGAGGCTGCTGATCTTTGCCTGCAGATCCGAGATCCGGCTGCGGCGGGCAATGATGTCTTGGAGGGCGGCGGCGATCTGCGGGTCGGCTTCGCCCTTTTTGACGCACAGCAGCAGGGTATCAAAATCGCTGTCCAGCAGGCTGTAAACCGTCTGGTCCGGGTAGGCTTCGGTGACAGTCAGCTTTTCACTCTTGTGCGGGCCGACCAGCAGGTCAAACCGCTGCACCTCCGCCGTCTTCTCGGTCGCTTTCAGGGGCGTAATCAGTGTCCACTCAGTTCCGTGGTAGGGATGCTCGATCACCACGGTGCGCGGCTTGTCGCTGTTGTTCTTGACGGTGTACAGCCGCGATTGTTCCCGGTGCGACTTAATAACCAGGTTGCCCTTATAGAGCTTGACCGAAATAACGGATCCGGTGTCTTTGCCATTCTCGCTGTGGGCATCGAGGGCCAGGTCGACGGCGTAGGAGATCAAGCGGGTCTGCCCCGGCTCGGTGTCGTCGACGAGTGCATCCCCGACATAGCCCGTGCCGCCTGCCGCGCCTTCGTCAAAGACGGTCAGCGGTCCGCCCATCAGATGCAGGCCCGAGGTGTTCTTAAGCCGTGCGCCGAGCAGGGGGTGAGCATTCTGAACGGAGGCGTTAAAGATGGAAACCATCTGAGTCGTCACTGGGCTGGACACAAAGGGAATCATCGCCGATTTCTGCCGCCCAATCGACAGCGGAGCGGCGATCTTATAGGTAAACAGTGCCGTGCCAAGCTCCGCCCCATTGGTCTTTGGAGCCGCCTGCACCAACGCCTGCGTGTAGGACATACTATTGCTGCTGACCTGATTGCCGTTGATGATGTATCCCGATTGCGGCATGCGCTTCCTGCGATTAGCATCTCCGTCAGCGATACCATTTACTTCGCCTGTGACATTGAGTCGAGCCTGTTCCTCTGACCTTGGACCATTGTTTGTACCCCCTGTACTAATTGTAGTCGTCTGAAGGGGAAATGATGGCAGCAAACCGGCACTTGTGACGAAACTCGACTCCTGCTGCAAATTTCCCTGGTAAGTCTGCGGGGTAGGGGAACCCAGCACCGAGGCTTGCACGACCGGACGGGGGACGTAGAGAGGGGTGTAGAGGTCCTGAAGGAACGAGATCGGGCGACCGGAGACCAGAGTCAGATGGACGTTGTTCCAATCGTCCTGGCTCGTGTTCTGCACCATCGCCCAGCCCTGCAAAACGGGGGACTTGCCTAAGACCAACCGGTAGCTGCTCTGCCAGAGAGGCGCTTCGGTCAGGTAACCCACCAGAACGCTCCGGCGGCCTTTTCCGGCAAAGCTCAGCGTCACCGGACGCTTTCCCGCATCCCGGCTTTGGGCGACCACGGCCAGCGCGGAGCCTAGTTCACGCCGCAGCTCCGGATCGTTGATCTGCGTGTCCGTGACCGCCGCCAGGGGGATCGTATGCAGGGAACCGTCCGTCAGCACCGTCAAAAGCGACTGCGGCATCGTGCCGCCGCCGTTCGGCAGGGTAACGGTCTGGGTTTGAACGCCGACGATTGTCCCCGTGAGCGTCTTCGGCACGGCCCCGGCGGCATAGGTGACCGTCACTGAGGCCCCGCGCATCCGGTTCAGCAGGGTCGGCTGGTCGGGATTGTCGCTGACATCCACGGAAAAGGCCTGCAATTGTTTGGTGACCGGGTCCAAAGCCCCGTAGGTGACCGGGCGGATCGTGCCGCCGCCGTTATCCAGCAGGACAAGCGACTTGAGAACGTCGTTGATCTGGCCGACGGGAAAAAGCAGGGTCTGGGCCGCGTCGCCGTCCACGAGGCCGCCCCGCTCGAAGTAGCCGACCCCGCTGGTGTACAGCGTCACGCCGGTGACAGGCAGGGCCGCCGACGCGGGAATGGCGGTGGTCGCCGCCGTCTGAGCAAGAGCCGCCGGGGCGAGCGTGGCCAGCAGCAGGCCTGAGTAGAGACAAAGTGAGCGTGTGCGCATGGGGAAAGTTCTCCTGGAGAAGGTATTGAAAAATTAGAGTGTGATACGTGGGTTTACCTTCAAGAGTTGGGCACAGAATATGGTGCGTACTGCCTGGTTGGGGTGAGATACTTGTCTTTGATCTTCGTCATCGGTAGGGGGCAGATTAGCAACCACCGAATGGGATTCACTAGTGTGCTCAGGGCAGCTTCCAGGGAAAGCTAGACAATGTGGAAGTCAAGAATGGACGTATAACAGAGAGCCAAGATGTCCTAAAACTAATCAGAACGAGCAGAGAGCCAATGACACAACTGTATATATTGAGCGGATGAGTTACTGCCATCACAGGACCATATGGAAACGTACCAGGTACGCCTAGGTAAAGCATACCAGTCCCGAGCAACAGGCCCGAATAATAAAAAATTGTGGGGCGTGTGAACAAACAATCTTGGCTTTCCACTGTGTCATGTTTCATTGACTTGGCATAAATCTCACCAAAAATTCCTAATAGAGCTAGCCAGCCAAAAAGCAGCAGCCAGTCCATGATGTTTAAAGTCTGTGTCATTGTTCTGTCGACCGTCAGTCTAATCTATCTTGTTACAAGGGAAAGGCCGCTGGTTTATCTAGTCCTGCTACTAGGCTGTAACGAGGCAAAACCGGCAGCCCTTCTGAACTTACCACAACCTGTTTCCGTAAACCATCAAAATCTAAGGAAATAGTATAGGGAAGAAACGGGGCGTACAAGCAGCTAACGCAGCACCAACAGCCACTTGAATGTTTAGAGGCTTGCATTCCAGAGAAGCTCTGACTTCCGCGATTATGAGTGATATTACCATTGCTGCTGCACACGTTATAATTGCCGCCACAATAGGGGCAAGTCCAGGAAATGCAGATAAAACCAAAAAGGCCAAGAGAGCGAGTTCTGTTCCTGCCCCGACTATCAAAAATAACTCAAGAGCAGGGCTCGCTGGTACGTAACAGAAACCTGATGGGTCCATCGAGTTCGTAGGGTTATTCTGTGTGTATCCATATACATTGATCCCGCCTCGGTAGCTGATTGGGTCGCGCGTTAAAAACCTTCCTACAGTAGTGTCATAAAATCGGTGCGTCAGCAGCACCAACCCAGTTTCAATGTCTGTGTAGCCACCCCATTGCCCAGCAAAGCCGAAAGGGTCGCCGCCGACATCACTAGTGTTGCGGTTTCCAAACGCGTCTAGGAACGCCTAAACGGGTTGGAAGTGAAGAATGGACGTAAAGAAAGCCAAGATGTCCTAAAACTTATCAGAACAAGCGAAAAGCCAGTAACACAAAGCGGTGTATTAAGTGGATGCGTTACTACAACTGGGATGCCGTAAGGAAAGACACCAGGTATACCGAGGTAAAGTGCTGAAGCACCTAAGAGTGTCCCCAAACAGCTAATAATTTGAAGTAGTGTTACTGGCAGCCTATGTTCTTTATTCTGGACGTTACGTCTTGTTGTCTTCACAAGGATCAAAACATATAACTCTACCAAAATCCAACACACGAAAAAAGTCACCCAATCAATCACGTTGAGAATTTGCATCATTTGAGTTGTCCCCTATCCTGAGCAATTATTGGTAGAGTAAACGCTCTAATAGTTTGCAAGGCAGTACACTGCTCACTTATCTCTGTTATTCCCAGTTTTGTCACTGGTCTCACATACTCGCGGGGTGCGGTGCAGATTTCAAGCGGATGTGCAGACACTTCTCATTGGACCAGTCGCGCCTGCACTTCTTGAACAGAAGCGTAGACTCCGCGACCAGGCAACTCGTCGCGCGTTCAACCGTGGCAGCTTTCGGTAAATCCATTCTGCTGCGGCCAGTCAGAGTCAATACAGTGCGGCACGGGGCCGCCGCCTAGCAGGTTTACACCTGCTAGGCGGCGATCAAGAACTGGATGTAGTCAACGTCGGAAACATTGGGCGCGTTCATCACACGCAGTATGAACCCGATAAACCATCCAAATCAACTGCGTAATTCCTACAGATATATGCCATGATAACCGTTATCGGCCTTCAAACATGGCCGTTGACGTTATTTTTGGTCTTCAACTTGGATTTTTCAAGTGCCCATAGACCCCAGGCGACTAACGTCATAGCCACAGATAAACCAAAAAAGAATTCAATCAACCACATGACGGCTTCAAGTTGGTCCACCGCAGACTGTCTCATTGCAGGCTGTCGAGAACGAAGTAGTATCGATACTTGACTAACTTGAAAAAACAAAAGAGGAAATATTATCGTGTAGACGAGCGAAATGCCAGCCTATAGCCATCTGAGTTTCGGCATCATAGATCGAAATGTGGGCTTAACAAATTGCTCTCGGCGTTCTCTCATTGTCTTTTTCCCAAGAAATGAAGGTAGTGTCCTATTTCAGACAGTTTTTGTTGTGTTCATGCAGAAACAACAGCAGGCAGTTCTCGTGCATCCGGTCTGTCTTGGAGAACGAGAGCGTCTTGCGGACGAAGCGGCCTAGCCTTTGCCGCAAAATGTTGTTGAAGCGCTCAATGTGGCAGGTCTGGCCTGCCCCTTTGCCCGTGGCTTCGTGCTGCTCGTCAGGCAACACCTTCTGGTAGGCATCCCAGAAGTCGCTGTATAACAGGCACCGCTAGAGGCAAGACGCTGAGCAACATTGCCCGAAAGGTCGAAATCGTAGAAAGTGCTACCGGAAGCCGTGTGACGGGAAAGAAGGCCTGCTGAACTTATCGAGTTTGTTGCTGTGACCGCCCCCGATGGATCAAG
>JANXNV010000290.1 GCA_025353925.1 Armatimonadota bacterium | reverse complement strand
GTACTGGGCCAGTGTGAGCTTGCCCTGTTCCAGGTCGTGCTGCTGCCGGGCGTCGGCGAGCTGGTTGAGCGCATCCGTCTCCTGCTGCGTAATCAGCACTTTGCGGGTGCTGTTTTCGGCGGTCGCGGCCAGCACGGCGGGTGCGTTGGGGTGAACGGATTCCGGTCCAAACTTATCCGTGACCGATTTCAGAACGGCGTCCGCTTCCTCCCGAAGGCTCTGGAAATACGCCTTCATATCTCCCCCGGCATGCTGCCACAGTTCCCGGTTCAGCTGCACCGTTGACGCGGCAGCCTGCTTCTGCGCGGCGTCCGCTTCCTCCTGCGCCGTCTGCGCCTCGGCAGCTTCTTTCGCCTTGCGCTGGGAGGCGATGACGGACAGCTCTTTATCCCGAAGCTGACCCGCCAGGGCAAACTCGGCAGACTTCCCTTTTGTATAGATGCGCGGCTGGGACGGGTCGTACCCGAGATCCTTCATCTGCCGGGCGTAGCGAGCCTTGACCGCCGCTTCCTGCTTGTCGAGCGAGGGCGTCTCCGGGTTCGCGCTAAATGCGCCCAGCCGGTCTTTGATATTCAGCAAGGCCGTAGCAGCCACGCCTCGCTGATTTTGGATACGATTCGCATAGGCCGCCGCCCGACGGGCCTCCACAGCGGCGTTTCGAGTTGCGGCGGACGACTGAGACTGACCGCGCCGCGCCTGACTGATCGCCCGGCGCACAATGTCGCGCGGCGAAGTTGCCAGAAGGGCCGACGCGGCATCGACCGACACTTTGCCGTCCCGGATACCCTGCGCCAGTCCCTCGGCAGTGCTCATTCCCAGCTTGTGCATCACGCGGGACGGGGAGTGAATGTCTAAGCCTGTCGTGACTGCTCCCTGAATGGTAGAAGAAAGCGAACTGGCGGCAGCGGAAACGCGTCCGATCCCGCCCTTGATCCCCGACACAATGCCATTGATGGCCTGCTGGCCCGCGTTCAGCATCCCCTCGAAGAGCCGCTTGCCAAAATCCAGTACGGTTTCGATCACCAGCATCAGCGCGTTGCCGATGGCCTTGCCGCCGTTGACGAACAAACTTTTCACGACGGCCCATAGGTTCGTGACGATGACGCCAATGTCTTTGCCCGCCGCGCCCCAGTGTCCGGTAATGATATCGAGGGCCAGCTTAACGACGGCTCCGATGATGTGCAGCGCGGCGGAAAACAGCGTCTTGATGAAGTCCCAGAGCGGGCCGATGATCGCCATGACGCGCTGCCCGTGTGATTTCCAGAACTCCTGGATGAACGTCAGTGCCGTTTTGACGGCCTCGCGAATCAGCGGCATATTCTGAGTGAACCACGCCTTGACGTAGCCGAACTGAGAATTGATGAACCCCATCACTTCCGCGCCGACTTTTGCCGTCACTTCGCGGATGTGTCCGAAGTCCGTCTTCCAGGCCAAGGCAAACAGCGCGGCCGCCGCCGCGACCGCGACGAGTGGCAAGGCCATCCCGGCAATCCCTGCCCCGCCGACCTCCGCCGCCGCGCCTGCTCCTAGAAGGGCGCGGCCCAGCCCGCCAAGCACCGCCGTCGTTTTCTCCGTCACTAGCCCAAATCCTGACAGCAGCGGCAAAAAGCCGCTCAGGATCTTGAACCCGGCAATCGCAATAACCGCTTCCTGCACCGGACGCGGCAGCTTCGAAAACCCGTCCAGCAGATTTTTCAGCACCCCGGCGAAGGCGCGGATTACCGGGATCGCCGCTGTGAAGACGGGACCGAGTTTTGCCCCAATCGGAATGAAGTTGCTCTGGATCTCGCCGGACAGGGCTTTGAACGCCTGGGTCGTTTGCTGCATTTGCTGCGCGTAGAGCGGATCGATGGCATCCGATTTTCCGGCGAACGCTGCCTTTGTGCCGGATTTCGGGTCGTTTAAGAGCTGTTTATAGTCGGCATTGCGGGACCCGGTCAGAAACGAAGCCCCGATCCCGCCCTGCTTATTGTTAAAGAGGTCTTTGAGCGCAGCCGCTTGCTGGATGGGCGGCAACGCGGCAATTGCGAGGCGCACTTTCTCCGTGACCCCCGAGAGTCCTTCGGCGCGCAGACCGACGGCATTGAAATCGTCCCCTATCCCCAGGGCGGTCGCTCGTTTGATGGCTTTGGGAGACGGCGCGGCAATCTGGCCGAGCATTCCGGCGATCTGCGTGTCCGCCCGCGCCGGTTTCATGTTTTTGACCAGTGCCCCAAACGCGGCCAGAACGTCCGGCAGGCCGCTTGGCCCCATGTAGTTTGCCGCAAGGCCCACCGTGCGGCTGCTACTGCGCTCCACGTCCTTGATGTCCATGTTGGACCCAGCCCCGGCAAAGTGCAGGGTGTTCGCGACGCGCGAAGCCATGCCCGCTTTCATGTGGTAATCATTGAGAAAGCGGGCGATCACGTCCCCTGTTTCATTCACAGGCGTTTGGGTGGCAACGCCGAACCGGTTGGAGACGCCGAGTATCTGCCGCGCGTCACCCGCTTTAAAGCCAAGGTTCGTGATGTGCTTGTAACTGTCGAGCAGTTCCTGCTTATCCGTGCCGGTCCGCATCAGGCTCAGCGTCTGTGTGCGAAGAGCCGCTACGTCTGCATCGGTCATCGTCGTGTTCGACTTGACTTTTTGAACGGCGTTCTCGAAACTGGCGGCGAGCTTCCCCGAGACGGCCGCCATAAGCGTCGTCACAACGGCGAGTCCGCCTCCGAGGTCGCCGACCGCCCCGGCCCCGGCCCTTAGCCCGCCGCGAAACGTCATTCGCTCCTCGGCTGCGCCCGCCGCGATCAGTCCGCCGCCTGCGCCTCGGCCCCCGCCGCGTACGAACATTGGAATGCCGGACCCGGCCCCCCGAATCGACGCCTTGACTTCCGCTGCTGCAATCTTCACCCGCGCCAGTGCCGACACCGACGCATCCGCGCCGCTCACGATTCCCGCCGGGTCAAAGACGACCAAGCTGAGGCTTTCCAGCTTTGGCAGAGCCGAAGCCGCTGCCCTCCCCATGCTCGCCACGCTTTTCGATGCGGTTGCCGCACCCTCATCCAGGGAGAGCAGGGCCGCATCGGCCCCCTCGGCACTTTTGGACAAGTCGCCAAAGGCTGCGCCCGCCGCCGTGCCGGACTGAGACAAGGCCGCAAGCTTTCGCTCTGCCGCCGCCGACTCCGTGCCGACGGCGCGAAGCGTCGTCCCCGTTAAGGTGCCGGAGTCGCGCAGTGCCCGCAGCTGCACCTCTGTTTCGCGGACCATTGCCTTCAGGCTGCTGAGGCCGCGCGTTGCCTGGTCTGTGCCCCGGAGAATGCCCTGGGGGCTAAACGTCAGGTCCCGCATCTGGATATTGAGCTTTGCCACGCTCTCGCGCATTCCGGCAAACGCTCCGGATACCAGTTTGTTCAGTTCGCGCACCTGGGCCGCCGCTTGCTGCGACTCGAGCGTGACTTTGATTGTAACGGCGGATGACATAGGGTAGTGTCCGGGGCGTACCCCATGCTGACAGAAGATTAGTGAGAGTATCTCAGCCTTTGCCCATAACCTGCGTGAGAAGCGAGGCGATTCCCTCGGACTGCATTCTTACGAGGGCCGGAATATGCTGCAGGTAGCCGTTCATCTGCTGCTCGTCGATGTCGCTGAGGCAGACGTGGGGGAAAAAGTGTGCCATCAGGCCAAAGGGCCAGGACCAGTCCTGATCCTTGGGTGCGGGCCTATCGGAGTCCTGCGGTTTTTGCTCGGCAGGACCGCGAGCCTCTAAAAACGAGTGCGCAAGGCCTGGTTCTGCGCAAAGATGCAGCATAAGACGCTCATAAACGTCGGCACGTCCAGCTCATCTTCCAGGTCTGCCCCGCAGAGGCCTGGATGGCGGCGCGACAAGGCGAGCACGGTCAATGCCGTCATCGACTCCGCTTCCTGCTCCGAGATGTTCATGGCGAGCGTGTCGAAGGCGTAGCTGATCATCGCCTCGGAGATAGCCTCCGCCTCCGGCTGAGCCTGCTTCATCAGGCGGTTCAGGGTTTCGGTGGTCTGGGCAACGCCTGCTTGCCCGCCTTCACCCGCCGACAGGGCAGCGGAGACCATCAGGTCCGGGCACTGCGCGATCAGCTTTCCGGCACTGCTCAGTTTCGAGACGGGGAACGCGGCGACTTCGTACTGCTTGCCGCCGATTTGGACGCAGCCCCCCTCCCCCAGCATCACCGAAAGCGGGATCGCCTCCGTCGGGGCACTGGGTGCGGATGCGCTGCGGCCTTCCGCCACGGCGTCGGACTGCGTTTCAATGCGGCTCATCTTCCGCTTCTGGGCGGGCGTCATCTCTGGCATG
>JANXNV010000029.1 GCA_025353925.1 Armatimonadota bacterium | reverse complement strand
CGGGCACTGGCCGGTTCCCTCTGTCTGGGAATTTTGATCGCGTTTGCGGTCGCCGTGCCGCTGAATATCTACCTGCCCTATCATCTTGGGGCGAACGGGCATATGGACGGATGGATGGAAACCGGCAGCCCCGGTTTGGCGTTCAACGATTACCAGCAGTATTTCAAGAACAGCCCGCCGCTCCCAACCGGATCGTCCTGGCAGATGCCGACATTCTTCAGCGTCGGGGTCGTAATGACGATCTTCCTGACCCTCATGCGCTCCGCCTTCTTCTGGTGGCCGCTGCACCCTCTGGGCTATGCGCTCTCAGGTTCCTGGAGTACGATTCAGTTCTGGTTCCCCTGTTTCTTGGCATGGATGCTCAAGTCCGTCACTCTGCGCTACGGCGGCATGGGAAGCTACGGCAAGGCTCGCCCATTCTTTCTGGGCCTGGTCCTCGGCGAGTTCGGCATGGCGGTCTTTTTCGTCTTGCTGAACGCGATTTCAGCGGTCATTTCTCCGGAGCACAAGATTCCCGCCCCGGCGTTTCCGTGGGGATAGACTAGCCTGAGGTGCTTGTTTTTGCTTTCGGGTTGATCATCTTCTGCAAGAAGGCGTCGGTTTTACTGGACACTCTCAAACGGCCCTTGCGGTAGGCGATGGACAGTAATATCAAACCAACGTAGCATTCCAGCAGAGTTATAATGTAAAGTATCGCCTGAGAGTTTGGAGTTGCGTACAGAGGGTGAAAATGCTGTCCGCCAATAATCAAGGAACAAACAACGTCATATCCCCAGTGCAGCCCGATCGGCAAAAAGAGGCTACGTGTCCAGATGAATACAACAGAGCATAATAACCCACCCGAACTTGCGAGGATTAGACAGCCTATAACGTCATACTTACCACCATTAAGCAGATGACTCGCTCCAAAGGTGAAACTAGATCCAAAAACAGCGACGAAAGACCCATAGTGCCGCTCCAAGTAGGTGAGGATGTACCCGCGATAGGCGACTTCTTCTACAACACTCGCGAATAAAACAATCAATGTTGAAAAGACAAATGGGTAGTTGTAGTTTGCTATTGCGAATGGGCGCGAAAGATTATGATTGAATACTCCAAGCAGCAGATAAAAAAATCCCATCTCACCAGCCAGTCCGGCTATCAACAGCCAAGCTCGATTGATCTGGGTAAAATATTGCCTGACCTTTGGCCAATCCACCAAACGCCGCATAATGTATGCGGAGATGAGGATACCAAATCCAAACTCGAATTCATGTCTTAGATCGCGAATGAGGTATGTTGAATGGAGGTTGAGTGCCATCACGACAGCGTGAACCGACTCCGACGTGATATTCCACAGAAGTTCTATCAAGACAGAGAACAGTATCACGCACAGCAGTGGATTGATTTGATATTTGTTCACAGCGATTGTAATTTGTTGAGAATACATCAATTACGTGAACAACAGACCTCTTGCTTTTGCAGCGTGAGGCCTGTTATACTTGCATGATTTTAGCGAGTGCTATTATTTTCTCGAGTATAGTTATCTATTTGTCTTTTCTGGCCATCGTTAATTGCTTGCCCTGCCCTAATCAAATTGTAAGCAACTACTCCCAACACGATCAGAACGATTGCCCACAATATAATACTGTTCGGGTGCATATGCCCACCGCCGGTAGATACAGCTTTGTGGGCGGCGGCAGCAATAGGCGTCACTCCGTATGCAGATTTCAGCGCACCCGTCAGTGCTGCCGAAGTGAGAATTGAGATGGAAAGAAACTTCATAGGACGACGCAATACCAAATTGATCTTCATAGAATCTCCGTAGGGCGGGGTCGGAGTGAATAGGGCGGGGTCGGAGTGAATAGCCTATTCACAAAGCGATTAGGGTTTTGACAGCTACTCCTTTTATTAGTGTGAGCAAATTATATCACCAAAATACTGGGATGTCAAATGCATTTCACTGGGGAATTTTAAGAATTTCAGGTGCTATTAGCTTCAGCAAAAACTTGGCATTGAACTTCGGGTCGCAGGCCGCGCAGGAGGAGAGCTTCAGGCGGCGGTGGCGAAATATTTTTTTGCCACAGGCTGGACAAACGTAGATGTACTTCGGCTGACGTGGCGGGCGGGCAGCCAGCGGAGTGGAGGCATAACGCTTGGTGACACCGAGGGTATGCGCGAGGGTCCAGAATTCAGCGCGGTGATGCGGGTGGACGATGTGGGCGACTTCATGGCGAAACGTATTCAGAGTTTCTTCCAGGCCGTGGTCGAGATGCCCCTGCCAGCTCACCACGATCCGGTGCAGCCGGGGCTGATAGTATCCGCCGTAGATTTTGCGGGCGGAGACAGTGATCTCTGGCCGCGAGAGTCTCCCGGCAAAATGCACGGCATTCAGCCGGTCAAACTCACGGCAAAGCTCTTGCTGCAGCGTTTCCAGTTCAAGTTTAGGTGAGGCCGATGGTTTCATAGATCACGGATTTTGGCACTGGCGGCTTTGCTGCCAGTGTGAAGGCTTCCCAGACTTGCGGCGCAGTTTGTCGCGCGATGGATTCGTCGGCGGTGTAGAGCGTGGCGACAGCAGTGCCCTCGGCAGCGTACTGACCGACGGTCTGGCGCAGCACGATGCCCGCCGCGGGATCGATCCGGTCCTCTTGCTGGGCACGGCCCGCCCCAAGGCGCATGGC
Organism: Armatimonadota bacterium; assembly: GCA_025353925.1. Classification (GTDB taxonomy): domain Bacteria; phylum Armatimonadota; class Armatimonadia; order Armatimonadales; family Capsulimonadaceae; genus JANXMY01. Next base: position 6,709 of record JANXNV010000029.1, on the reverse strand, counting down.
GGCCAGACCGATCGCTTCGGCGTCCACATGCTGGACATAGCCGGAGCAGGTCGCTTTGATGTCCCATTTGACACGGGCGCAGGGGGCTTGCAGGGGATGCTGCAAATAATTGCTGCTGCCACCTTGATACTGCACGATCCGGCAAAGCTTCTCGAAGGCCGCCCCGGAGACTATCTGCTCTTCGGCCAGTATTTTCCCTTCTGCCAGCGTCCGCGCCTGGCCCGCAAGGTAAAAACCGGCGGCGCAGAGGAGCAGGACGAGTTCTTTCAGGCGCGGCTCGACCCAGGGATTATTTTGCAGGAGCATGACGACTTCGCGCATCTCCACTAGATTGCCGATGTTGTAACCGAGCGGGGCATCCATATCCGATAAAACAGCTGCGACCCGGCGGCCATGCGCCTCCCCGATCTTGATCATGAGCTGCGCCAGTGCGCGGGCCTCCGGCAGCGTCTTCATAAATGCCCCACCCCCGACTTTGACATCCAGCACGATGGAGGGGCAGCCCCCGGCGATCTTTTTGCTCATGATGCTGGCGGCGATCAGCGGCAGGGACTGCACGGTGGCGGTGGCGTCGCGCAGCGCGTACATTTTGCGGTCAGCGGGGACCAAATGTTCCGTTTGGGCGCAAAGACAGGCTCCGATCGACCGAACCTGGTCGAGAATCTCCGCTGTCTCGAATGCTGTCCGTGTCCCGCCAAGCGACTCCAGCTTGTCCAGCGTGCCGCCGGTGTGTCCCAGCCCGCGCCCGGACATTTTGGGCAGGCAAACTCCAGTCGCCGCCAGGATCGGCACGACGGCCAGCGTCGTCTTGTCCCCCACCCCTCCGGTGCTGTGCTTATCGACACATGGGCCGGGAATCGAGGACAGGTCAAGAGTCTCTCCGGAGGCGACCATCGCCGCTGTCAGAGCGAACGTTTCCGCCTCCGTCAGCCCATGCCAAACGACAGCCATCAGCCAGGCACTCATCTGGTAGTCGGGAATGCAGCCTTGCGCGTAATTGAGTACGAGGAAACGTATTTCTTCCTGCGTATGCACCTGCCCGATCCGCTTTTTACGAAGAATATCAATGGCGCGCATGGCTTTGTCCTGGGGTAAAATGGAACTGTGATTATTGACTTTCATTGCCACATCACCACGCCGAGCAGCCGTCTGCCGACCGCCGAGGGGCAATACTACCGGACGCTGCCGCAGATAGCCTCCGCGGGAAGGCTGCTGGGGCACTGGACGCAGGAGGCGATGGACACACTGGCTGAGCAGCTTCGAACGCCGGAAGCCCTGCGGACTTACCGCCGACTGGGGCCGCTGATCTACACCGAGATGTCCCGGCGGATGTCCGAGACGGATGCTTCCTCATTGCTGGCGGAGATGTCTGAAACCGGGGTCACCCAGGCTGTAGTGGTCGCGATGGACCCGTACGTGCCTACCGGGGAAGTTTTGGAAGCCTGCCTGCACCTGCCAGGCCTATTGATTCCCTTCGGCTCCAACGACCCAAACCATGACAATTACGAATCGAATTTCGCGAGGCTCCTTACCCGACCCATCCGCGGCATCAAGTTCCACAGCGATCTCCAGAGACTGCCGCTCGACTCCCCCCGGCTGTTTTCGATGCTGAAGATTCTAGCCGCTTCCGAGGTCTCTCATCTACCGGTTTACCTGCACACCGGAAATTTCCCAATTTACCGTCCGCTGGCCTCACCCTGGCAGACGGCTCTGCTGCGCCTGCTTTCCGCATTCCCAACACTCATATTTGTCTGCGGTCACGCCGGATGGGATGCCCCGCAGGCAGCCTTGAAGGCCGCGCTGGCGCACCCAAATCTCTTTCTGGAAACAAGCTGGCAGCCGGCTCGTCTGATCCGCCGCCTCTGCGACAAGCTCGGCCCGGAGCGGCTGCTATTCGGCTCGGACTACCCGCTCTTTTCTCAGCGGCGTGCCCTGCGGAACGCCCGCATTGCGCTCACAGACGCCGAGTTCAAGCTAGTTACGTCAGAAAATGCGCGTCGACTGCTGCGCCTTTGAATTTCGCCCTCCGCTAAATCTCGCCCTCGAACACTTCAGTCGCGGCTCCGGTCATGTAGACGTGGTTATCGCCCTCCGACCACTCGATGTCCAGGTCCCCACCGGGAAGATGCACGAGAACGCGGCGGCCCGTCTTGCCGTTCAGGAAGCACGCGACCGCCGCCGCACATGCCCCGGTGCCGCAGGCCAGCGTCTCCGCAGCCCCGCGCTCCCAGACCCGGAAGTTGATTTCATGGCCTGACAGCACCTCGATAAACTCCGTGTTGATCCGTCGGGGAAATGCCGGATGCACCTCGACTTTCGGCCCAACAATTTCGATGGGATACTCTTTCACGGAGTCCACGAAGATAACCGCGTGCGGGTTGCCCATCGAGACCGTGGTGACATGTACAGTTTGATCGCCGATATCGATAGGCACATTGACTGCGGACTTTGCACCTTCGCCGAGAGTGGTCGGGACGAGAGCCGGTTCCAAAACCGGCTCGCCCATATCAACGCGCACGCTGTCAGCCTTGCCGTCCGGGCCGACCTGGATTTGGAGGTGCAGGAGACCCGCCCCGGTTTCGACTGGAACAAAGTTCTCGCCGCGGGTCAGGCCCCGATCCCAAAGGTATTTGGCGAAGCAGCGGATACCATTGCCGCACATTTCCGCTTCGGAGCCGTCCGGGTTGTAAAACCTCATCGCAAATTGGGCAGTCCCGCCGGGCAGGACGGCGATCACACCATCACCACCAACCCCGAACTTGCGGTCACACAAATACGCCGCCTGCTGCCTCGCCGCTTCGTGCTGCGTGTCGCCATCCTGCCCAAGACAGTTGACCATAACAAAGTCATTGCCGATACCGTGCATTTTCGTAAACTGCATGAGAGGCTGCTTTCAGGAGATCGGGTCGACCAGAGCCGCTTCGGGAGTAGCTCCGGCGGGGGATGGGGTCGGATCCTGGACGGTGACGGAAGCATCCGGATGGGTCGTCCCGGCAGGCGCGATTGGCGGAGCAGTCGGGCCATTGGACTGCTGTGGGACCAGACCAGCTTCGCGCATCGCCTCGCTATAAAGGTTCGCGATCGGGCGCATGGGGACAATACTGGTGATCGCGTGCTTGTAGACGAGCTGGGTCGGCTTGCCGGGGCTGTCCAGCAGGAGGGTGAACGAGTCAAAGCCGCGTACATTGCCGCGAAGCTGGACTCCGCCGATGAGATAGATCATGACCCCGACGTTTTCTTTGCGTACTTGGTTCAAAAAAGTATCCTGAAGATTCAGCTGCGTTTTGTTCATGGATTTTCGTTGTCCTCTTCGTGATCTGATGTAATCTTTCTCGAAATCTCGTCGGCCAGCTCTTCTGGGGTACGGTCATCGGCATCGATCCACCGGACACGCTTGTCGCCCCGGAACCAGATCAGCTGCCGCTTGGAGAACCGCCGCGTTTCCTGCTTCATCTCGGCGACAGCAGCGTCCCAAGACATGTCGCCCGCTAGGAACGTATTCAGTTGTTTGTAGCCGAGTGCCTGCATCGGCTTCAGCGCAGCGGAATATCCGCACTCACGCAGGTGCCGAACTTCGCTGAGAAAACCCGCTGCAATCATCGCATCCACGCGCGAATCAATCCGCTCGTACAGCTTTTCCCGATCCGCGAAGTGCAGACCATATAGTAGAGGCTGATCAGTGCTTTGGTTTGCCTGGTTTTCCGCGTGCAGGTCCGTCAGCGTCCGCCCGGTCGCCGCGAAGACTTCCAGAGCGCGTATCTGTCGGCCAATATCGTTGACATGCAGCCGGGCGGCGGTCGCCGGGTCGATCCGCGCGACTTCCGCCTGCAGTGCTTCGTTCCCGTGCTCTTGTGCAAATCCGCGCCACCGGGCACGAAAATCTTCATCCGGCGGAGCCGCCGGGATGTCCAAACGCGTCGTGAGAGCGCGAACATAGAGGCCGGTACCGCCGACGATTAAGGGGATATGCCTGCGTTCAGCAATCCTCTCGCAGGCGGCTTCGCCGAGCCGCTGAAAGTCCGCGAGTGTCCATTCCTGGTCGGGATTGGCCACGTCTAGCGCATGAAAAACCGCCTGACGCTGCTCGTCGGGGGTCGGCTTCGCCGTCCCAATGTCCATCTGCCGGTAGACCTGCATCGAATCGGCGGAAACGATCTCCGCATTAAGCCTCTGAGCCAGCAAAATGCCGACCGCCGTCTTCCCGGAGGCCGTCGGCCCAACCAGGGCAATCCTTTTCTCGATTTCACTCAAAGCTTAGTATAGCACACTCAGGCGGCATTGGCGAGAGCGTCGGCAATCTCCGACTCGTCCGGCTCCACCAGCATCGTCTCGCCGATCCAGAGGGTCGGTGTCACTTCACGACCGGTCCAGGCGACGACCTGCTTCATCGCATCGGCGTCCTCTTCGATGTCCACTTCGTCCCAAGTCAACCCCTTCCGGCGCAAATACTCTGACGCGCGGGCGACATCCGGGCAGCCGGGACGAGTATACATGACGATTTTCGGCTGGTTCATCGGCAATAGCTCCTCAATATTTCAGCGATCACATCCGCCCCGTCGGTCGGGTAAACCGTCGAATCCGGACGCGCAGCAAGGGCGGTGTCCAGAGCAGTACCCCAGTTGCCGGCAAAGAAGTTTCTTTCGGAGACTTCGATACCGCCACCCCAGTTGTTCATACCCAGAACCAGCGCGTTGTGCTCTGCGAAGCCGTGCCGGGGAAGGTAGATCAGAGGAACGGAGTTAGCGATGCACTCAGTCAGCGTTCCATACCCGGCCTTCGAGACGACGGCATCCACCGACGCCGCCACATCGGCATACCGCCAGAGGCTTGGATCGAATACGTGGACATTGGGCGGCACCACTTGGCTGACAGGCCGATCTACGAGAAACACCCAGCCGTCCCAAGCACCCAGTGCATCCCAATCAATCTCCAGCCCCCAATTCCCGAGATACAGCAGTGCCAGCTTTTTGCCGAGGGGAATGCCCAGGGCGGCCCCGAGATAGCCACGAATAACCCTCCCTCGACGTGCGACAAGCGGCACGCACTCGCTGTTTGGAAACACGTCCCCGACCGACGACACCGAAAGCGGGGTCAGGCAGGCGAGCGTCGCCGTGCCATACTCCGACGCCATGTGAGCCAGCAGAAGCGCATCTTCCGGCGTCTGCACATAGTCGGCGTAAATATCGTGCCAGGTAAAGTTTGCAATCGCGACGCTGGGAACACCTGCCATAGACGCGGCGAGGAGTGGGAAAGAAGCGATATCGGAGACAACGCACTTGACGCCGCTCTCTCGCAGAAACGCGATTTCACTGGGCAGACGGCATGTATTCTCTCGGGCAATCTCGCCGTAGCGTGTCAGCGTCTCACGCTTGAGTACGGTGACGCTGTCGCTTTGCAGGCAGCCGCAGTCGTATTCAGCCGCACTGTACTCGAAGTCGCGCCCCGGAAGCTCTTCCCGAAACAGCCGCTCCGGGGCGGTCGTTTTCAGGATAAAGGGCAGGTCTGGTGGCAAAGCTTGCAGCACCTGCGTGGTGCGGATCGCGTGTCCAAACCCATGCCCAGTGACGTAGTAGCAGAGCATCTCCGGCCTCTATGCCAGCCCGACGACGACCGTCTGCACAGAGCAGGGCGGCAGTGTCAGGGTCAGTGCGTCGCCCGAGGCCGCCAGCCTCGTTTCCCGAACAACGACGTTCTCCGGCAGATCGAATGTGTTGACGGCATTGGCCGCCCCCGCCATAGTGCGCACCGTGCCAGCGGCGAGTGTCCCCCCGCGCAATTGGAGGGTTAATTCCTGAGCTTCGGTCAGATGCCTGTTGCTCAGGCTCACAATCAGGCGGCCATCTTTCCTCGAGGCAGATGCCGAGAGCAGAGGCAAGGCGCCGCCCGGCAATGGCCCATGGTTCGTGTGTGACGGGGAGATCGTGTGCGTTGGCAAGTCGTCAAATTCCGCCCGGATCGCCGCCGCCCCGCGATGCGGCGCATAGAGCGAAAACAGGTGATAAGTCGGTGTCAGCCACATCTTCTCGCCGGACGTCTGCACCAGGCCTTGCAGTACGTTGACGATCTGCGCGATATTGGCGGTCGAGACCCGGCTGCTCCATTTCTGGAAGACATCTAAAACCCCGGCACCGATGACTGCATCACGAATGGTGCTGGGGGCCTCATAATTAGTCGAGGGAACGGCCTCCGGGTGCCAGATGCCCCATTCATCGAAAGCGATCCCGATGTGCTTTCGGCCCGCCGTAAAGAAGCGCAGGATTTCGTCAGTGTAGCGGATGCTCTCCTCGACGACACTTGCGGCAGACATCGACGAGTAATATTCCTCCTCCGTGAATGCAGTGGCGGAGCCGTTTGTCCAGTATTGATGCACGGAAACGTGGTCAAGCAAATGCAGGTGGTTTCGCATCGTCTCGATGAGCTTCAGGTTCCAGTCGCGGTCGTTCAGGCCGCAGGCGACCAATTGGACGGAGCTGTCAGCCATCTGCAGGAACGTCGAAAACCGCTTGTATTCTTTGGCGTATGTCTCGGCGTCGTAATTGCCGCCGCAGCCCCAATTTTCGTTCCCAACGCCCCAAAACTTGACATTCATCGAGTCGGGGTGACCATTCGCCGCCCGCTCCCGCGCTAGAGTCGTGTCTGCCGTGCCGTTGCAGTAAGTGATCCAGTCCGCCAGCTCCTGCGGCGAGCCGGAGCCGACATTCCCGGCCAG
>JANXNV010000239.1 GCA_025353925.1 Armatimonadota bacterium | reverse complement strand
CGCGCTCTTCCAGCATCTGTGTCACGTGCTTCAAATTCTCCTTCGTCGCCGATGACGAGAGTATAATAATCATGATTGCTCCTCGAATTGTGTACAGTTTACCTGTGCGGCTGTCTGTTTGTCAAGTTTTGACACGGGTGGGAACTGCGCGAACACTGCCGAAAAGTTTCGGCTCCGTCTGCGGTATCAATTCGGAAGCAGTCTGCGTCTCATGGTATTCTGCATCTTGGTTCACATTCCAAACGTTGAAAATGCGGCTTCCGGCAACGATATTCTTGACCGTGAGCATTGCGGTCATCATGGCATGGTCTTGATTATTGTATTTGTGCATCCCGTTGCGGCCTATAAGGTGCAGGGGTGGAAAACTCTTTTCCAATTCCAGCCTCACCGTGTCAACGTGCGCGGCATAGTCGGCATCGTAAATAGGGTAAGCTTTCGGCTGACGCACGACGCAGCCATCCGAGATGTCCTCCGGGGCCGCGAAACCGAGCTGGGATAGCTCAGATTTTGCCAGGGATAGCAGGTCGGCGTCAGAACTCGACCATAACCCATCGCCTTCAAAACAAAAGTATTCCATGCCATAGCAGACCTTCGTCGAATCCGGGATCATCTCCGGCGACCATGATTTGAAGTTCTGAATGCGTCCGACTTTGACCGAGGGATCATGGATATAAATCCAGTTGTCTGAGAACTGCTTCTTGTCTTTGAGTATGACGGCGACCACGAGGAAATCGCGGTAGTGAAGTGCCTGAGCCGCTTGAAGCGTCTCTTCGCTGACCCCAGGAGAAAGCCACCCGGCAAGGAGGCGCAGCGGAGTAGAGGAGATCACCTGGCCCGCTTCTACCGTGCTGAGAGTGCCGCTTTTGTCCCGGCAGTTGATCGTCCAGTGCCTCTGCTCCGCGTCATAGCTCAGAGCGTTCACCGTATGGCCCATCAAAATCGTCCCGCCCATTTCTTGTGTTTTTCTCGCCGCCGCTTCCCACATCATGCCGGGGCCTTTGCGCGGGTAGCGAAACGAATTGATCAGCGTCTTAACGACCTCCCCCCGGCCTCCTGCTTTACGAGGGAAGAGCGCATGGCTGATCGCCTTGCCGAGCGACAGTCCCTGGATACGCTGCGCGGCCCAATCGGCGGAAATCTCTTTACAGTCCATTCCCCAGACTTTTTCGGTGTATGTCTTGAAGAATATGCCGAATAGCCGCCTGCCGAACTGGTTCGAGACCCAGTCTTCGAAGTTTGCGGGGGAGTGTACTGGAAAGAGGCGGCTTTGACCGTAGGACAGAACGCAGCGCAGCGATTCGATCAGGCCCAGCTTCCGCAGGGCTTCCAGGGGTTTAAGGGGGTAAGAGAATAGCTGCTTGTTGTAGAAGATGCGTGAGGAGCGCGGTCGTTCCAGCATATCGTCGGGCAGCAATTCGCTCCACAAATCTTCCACTTCCTGGGATTTGGAGAAGAACCGGTGCCCGCCGATGTCGAAGAGAAAGTCTTTGTATTTGACGGTCCGGGAGATGCCGCCGACGTACTGCGAATCGGCCTCGATCACCGTGACGGGAATCCCCTGCTTCGAAAGCAGATAGGCGGCTGTCAAACCCGCCGGACCTGCGCCGATGATTACGACCGGGCCGACTGCCGCTTTGCCGACTTCCTGTTCATCCACGATTTCTTTCCTCGTCTCTATTTCGCCGGGACTCGAACGAAACGCGCGTACAGCAACTCATCCCCCTCTTGCCGCACATGGTTAACTCTCCATAAAGGGCGGGACTCTTTTAAGGTGTAAGAAATTTCCGCCGCCGATAAGGCTCCCTCAATACTGTTTTGGCCCGACTCCGTACCGACGAAGACGACTTCGCTCGGATGCAATTTACGAATGATGGAGGCAAGCAAAAGCTGATCAGATGCGGTTCGCACAACAAACCGAGACTGCGACCTCGAGGAATCTGTGAGCCGAGCATTGAGGTCCGTATCCGTGACCATCACCGGTGCCGAAATCGCAGCAATGCGTGTGTTAAGCTCATGTCCATACGCGAGGCTGCGGTTTATCCAGAGCAAACCGAAAACTTGAAATGTCAGGCTGACTCCTACCATCCCGCCAACGCTGACCAGAGCCGCCGTGCGTCCATACTTTCGCAGCCCCGCGACTTGCTGCTCCACAGCATATGCCGCCAACAGCACTAGGATAGGTAGTGCGGCCAGTAGGTAGCGGCTGCCCCAGTCAACGCCGGGAAGCATAGGGTTAATCAAGATGAAAAGTGCGAATAGGCTGCAAGCACGGCTGGCCCAGGCAAAAAAGACACCGGGCGTTGTCGCCGTGCCCTCAACCTTTTGCACAATCCACGGGATGGCTAGAGCAGGAATCAGGAGCGGCGTCGCTTCCAGCAGTCCATCGGGTGCCCCCCGAGTTTCCCAGTAGAGGTAGAATGCCATCCCTGAGGCCAGGATGCCTAGAAGCAGGGCGACGCGGCGCAAAAGTGGTCCTGCCCATCCGACAAATGTGTAAACGATCAACAGTCCGACAAACACCATGAAATGCGGGAAAATATTATCTCGCGATCCAAAAATCGGTGTCCCGACTAGTTCTACCATTGCTCTTTCAGCAAACTGTGACGGGTCAAGAATCTGTATCAGGCTAAACGGGTGATCAGCATTGTTCTGAACGACGTTAGCCCCGAGATGTCCCCCGCCAATCCCGCCGTAAGTCCAGAGGTTGTAGGCGACCCAGGCCAGTACGATCGGCACGAATCCGACCAGAAGGCCACCCGGCACGAACCGGCGTTCCTTCAAAAATGGCAGCGATGACAGAAATGCGGCAACGAAAAATGCGAGGAAAAGTTCGTGTATCCATATCCCAAGACCGAATACGGTGCCCGCTATCGCCGCGCAGGAAAACGAACGCTCCTGCAATGCCCTCAGCACCCAATATCCTGCCAGAGCCGTGATAAACATTTGCAGCGAGTGGTCCCAGTAAATGACCGAATACAGTAGGAGAGGAGTCGCCAGCCCAAGTACCCAGGGCAGAATGTAGCGTGAACGCATTTCCAGCCGCTCCGCCGTTTTGTAGAATACGAGAATAGTCCCCAACCCACTCAGCACCGGCACGATCATCAGACCGCCGAAGCCGAATAACCGATAGAATACTCCGGTCACAAGGGGAAACAGGGGCAGGTACATGGCGCAGAAATCGCCTGACCTGTGGTAGAGAAAATAGGCCAGTGGGTGTACCTGGCCTGTCGGGTCGAGGTCAGCGTTCGGGTAGTACGTATAAATCAGATGCCCGTGGTCGATCTGACTGCGGATCATGGCGAACCGTGCGCCGCAGTCGGGACTCAAGAAAGTCTCATTTCGGCTTAACCAAATTGCAGTGCTCCCAATTAAAAGAATGAGAAACAGCGTAGCGAAAGAATTGCTCTTAATAAATTTCACAATCAAGATTTTGATCTTAGACAAATTAAGAGGCAAAGGTGACCAAGTAAGACAGTTGTCAGCAGCATTGATTGGCAGCGAGTTTCCACCACATTACCACTGACAAAAGTTAAAGTTGCTACGAATTTATCGAAACTATGCATTTGCCGCCGAAACAATGTGAAGTGTGGGACGTGGCCATCAGCACTTGCTCAGTTCCGAGGTAGTCACTGTATTTGTGTGTAAGGGCATTGTAACACTTCACACTAGCACTATCATACACGCAACACGTCTCAGTATCACTGCTGGAACAGCCGTAATAACCTGTATCCTCTACTATTCTATCAGGACAAATTGCAGTTGGTTCATTTTGGACGCTGGGGCAGGATAGACTGTTGTAGGCAAAAGCAGATCTTTTGACTGCCTCGCTTCCATAGGTTACAAGGATGAGCAACAGAAATATTGCTACATTCATACGCTTGATTACACGACTGTACTTAATCATTTAACTTCTCCTGTTTTGTTTTTAAGGAAATCGAACGGCGGTAATATTTGTATCGTCGGCCCCTCAGCGAAGGCAGGCTGACCAGGTGTGAAGTGCCTTACAATCTTTGTCTCGGTCACACGACCGCTTGCCCATAAAGACAAGTGTGATGTGCCTACGCCCATAGAGTTTGACACTAATACATCGTGATATTCAGCGAACTGTTTCCGTCGAAGATGTTCGGTAAACGATAAAATATGTTTCTGTTTCGCTCGATCATCCGGGTTATTGTAAACGCGGTCAATTGCACCTGATGAATCAAACCTTCCTGATGGCTGCCAGGAAAAAACGACAGCTCCTCGTTCCAACCCGGTGAAGTTCGTGAGGGAAGCAGGTCCTACAGGATTGGCAGGTAACGAATCGTACACCAGAGTCATGGTGCCGAAATCTGCGGGTGAGGAATTTTGCATACGTCGTAACAAACCCTGATTTTCTGTAGCCCAAGGCTTCCACGCTTCTCGAAGCTGTGTTATTCTTGCGATTACACTTGACCTAGATGTGTTTGCTTTTTCCTCCGTTCTCCGGTCCGTTATCATAACTCCATAGCTTGAGTCATGATAGCGATACTTGTTATATTTGAGATTCCACAAAGTGAAAGCGGTAATACCAACTACTGCGATGGTGGCTGTTGTCCAAAGAATAGGCTTAAGTTTATTACTTGATTTGCGCTGTAACTGTGCTTTATCGCCAGGAAGCGATTTGCCCTCAATTGAATGATGATCCATGTCAATATTTTTGACCTCCATACTCAAAATCCAACCGGTACAGTAGTGCCTTCGACACTGCCAATAATTCGCCCATTTTTGATGTGAAGCATAGTCGTGTTACCAGTGTGTATCCAGTATTTTAGGATTTTCGGATCAACACTAGGCAACAAATGTCCTTTGGTGGTACTAACTTCCAATATAAGTGACTGGAGACTTTGCCCTTTGACGTCGGTCACGACCGCCACATCGAAATGCCTTGCATTTGCCTGAGCGAGTGCCGAAGCCAGTCCTGGCCCGCAGCCGCAGTCGGTGTGTGGATAGTAGATCAGCAGAGTATTTGGATGAGCGGCCCAGCTCCACCCCGGCAAGGCGGGGGCTTTTAGTGACTGCTCCAGGGTAAACCATTTATAGGCAAAAGCAGCGGTTGCAAGTACCAGCGCGGCAAGCAGCAACGGGCTGTTGAGGAACCGTTCAGGCCAATGCCTCCGGGGAACGACGGGCACACTGTTTGCTGCGGAAATATCCAAGTCCTATGCCTGCTCCCTGCCGCTCGCCGTCGGCTAAATCTGAGGCCATTGTAGCAGGGAAGCGGGGCAATAGCAATACCCCAATTGGGGACAA
>JANXNV010000202.1 GCA_025353925.1 Armatimonadota bacterium | reverse complement strand
TTTTATCGGCTTCGGCACCGCCGATCTCAATATCTTCCAGCGGCGGGAGGTCGTCGAGCGTGTTTAGGCCGAAGTAATGCAGGAAGTCGGGAGTCGTCCCGTAGAGAAATGGGCGGCCAGCGACTTCTTTGCGGCCGGTTTCTTCGATCAGATGCCGCTCGGTCAGCGTTTTGAGAACACCGTCGGCATTGACGCCGCGAACGGCTTCGATTTCGGCCTGGGTCACGGGCTGCTGGTAGGCGATTACGGCCAGCGTTTCCAGAGCAGGGCGTGACAGGCGCGACTTCTGGCCGGGGGCCGCCAGCAGGCGGGCGATGTCCGGGGCGAGCGGCGGGCGGGTCGCCATCTGGTAGCCTCCGGCAATGCGGACGATGTGCAGGCCGGAGTTCACACGCCGCGCGTAGGCATTCACCATGTCCTCCAGGCTTTCCTCGACCGCCGCCGGTTCCAGCTTCAGAATGCGCGCGATCTCGGCGGGCATGGTCGGCTCGGTCGCAACGAATAAGTATGCTTCCAAAAGCGGCGGCAGGTCGATCTCAGCGTAGGCAGTGTCAGGAGCATTATTCATAGGAGACGACCTCCGGCGTGGTCACAATGCTGGCTGTGAGTGTGATCAGCCCCAGCAAAGCATCCTGGGTGGCCTCCAGGCGGTTTTGACGCAGCAGCTCCAGCAGGGCCAAAAAAGTCAGGACGATCTCCAAACGTACTAATGGGCGGGCAAAACATTCCTCCAATAGTACCCCATCACTCCCCGCCCGCTGCACTTTCCGCCAGAGGGTCGCCATGGCAAGCCGCAAAGTGATCTTCTGGCGGCGGACGCTGGTCACTTCCTGGCCGCCATCGTCCCCGGCTTCGGCCAGCAGCTTCTGAATGGCTTTGAGCAGCGCACCGGGGTTTAGCTCGCCAAAGCCGACAGGCAGCTCGTACAGACCGCCGTAGTCGCCCTGGCCGCGAAAGAAGAGGGCACGGCGGTCGCCTTCCCACTCGGAGAGCGTGCCGACAAACGCTTGGTAACGCTGATAGTCTTCCAGCCGCCGGATCAAGGCCAGCTTCGGGTCCTCGCCGTCCTCCGGCTCTTCGGGGCGGGGCGGCTTCGGCAGGAGCATTCGGCTCTTGATTTCCAGAAGGGTCGCCGCCATCAGTAAAAATTCCCCGGCGACGTTCAAGTTCATCGCTTCCATCGCCCGCAGGTATGCTAGATACTGGTCTGTGATCTGCAAAATCGGGATATCGGCAATGTCTACCCGGTGTTCGCGAATGAGATGCAGCAGCAGATCGAGCGGGCCTTCAAAAGCCGCGAGTGCGACTGGCGGGAGAAGAGTCGGTGCGGAAAGAAGAGTCGGAGCGGAGACGGACATAGCTTATAGTACATTCCGCAGCGTTTTTTTGTCAACCCCGCCGAAAACACGTGAAAACAGGAAGGAAAAAGCGGAGCGGGCGGCGAAACAATTTTCTATTCTCTAATTCCAAGAGACAGGCTTTGAGCCAAAGGGGGACATAGTATGATTTCTTCTCTCATGACGACGCGGCGGGCTTCGGTTCTCGCCGGTCTGCTGGCGTGTACGCTGGCCGCAGGCTGCACGCCGAAAGGCGAGACCAACGGACAGACCACTCCGGGCACCGGCGGAACAACCAATGCAAACAGCGGTGGTAAGACGATGCTGGCATTCGTGACCAACAACCCGTCGGACTACTGGACCATCTGCCGCAAAGGCACCGAAGCCGCCGCGAAAGAGCTGGGCAATGTCGATGTGACATTTACCATGCCCGCAGACGGAACGGCGGCGACCCAAAAAGGTGATGTCGACGACCTGATCTCCAAAGGGGTTAAAGGTATTGCAATCAGCCCGGTTGACCCGGAGAACATGACGCCCGACCTGAACAAATGGGCCAGCCAGATCCCGGTCATCACCTCGGACAGCGACGCGGCGAAAAGCACCCGCCTCTGCTACATCGGCACCGATAACCATGCCGCCGGTGTCATGGCCGGCGGCCTCATCAAGTCGGCACTTCCGGCGGGCGGCAAGATTATGCTGTTCGTCGGCAAAAAAGACGCTCAGAACGCCCACGACCGCGAAATGGGAATTCGGGACGCGCTGAAAGGCACAAAGATTACTGTCGTCGATGTCCGCACCGACGATGCCGACCATGCCCGCGCCAAGCAGAATGCTTCGGATGCCCTGACCAGCACCCCAGACCTTGCCGGTATGGTCGGCCTGTGGAGCTACAACGGCCCGGCGATCTACAGCGCGGTCAAAGACGCCGGAAAGCAGGGCAAAGTCAAGATTATTGCCTTTGACCAAGAACTGGACACAATGAACGGCATCAAAGACGGCACGATCACCGGAACCATCGTGCAGCAGCCGTATCTGTTCGGCAAAGAGTCGGTCAAAATGCTCGCCAAGCTGGCTTCGGGTGACAAGAGTACGATTCCCGCCAGCAAGCTGGTGATCGTGCCGACCCAGGCGATCACGAAAGATACCATCGCCGCCTACGAAGCTGATCAGGCGAAACTGCTGGGAGGCAAGTAGTCATGGCGGACAGCTCGCCCGACCGGACCGGGACACCACTGCTGGAAATGCGTGGAATCAGCAAACGCTTCGCGGGGGTGCAGGCCCTTCAAGGGGTCAGCCTCTCCGTCTGGCCGGGCGAAGTGGTCGCGCTGATCGGCGAGAATGGAGCCGGCAAGTCTACCTTGATGAAGATTCTCGGGGGCGTTCACGCCCCCGATGAAGGCGAAATCAAGGTCAACGGCTCGCCGGTCGTGATCCAATCGGTCAATGACAGCACCCGGGCCGGTGTCAGCTTTATTCATCAGGAGCTGAACGTCCTGGATAACATCGATGTCGCCGGGAATGTCTTCTTAGGGCGGGAGCCGACGATCGGCGGACCGCTCCGCCTTCTCAACCGGGCGAAAATGCTCGTGGAAACCCAGCCCTACTTAGATCGGCTCGGACTCAATGTTTCCGGGCGCACCCCACTCAATCAGCTTTCCTTGGCCCATCAGCAGATGGTTGAAATCGCGAAATCTCTGTCGCTTCAGTCCCGCTTGATTATCATGGACGAGCCGACCTCGAGCTTGACCCTGACGGAAACCGAGCGGCTGATTCAGGTAGTCAAAGAACTGCGCGAGCAGGGGGTCAGTGTCATCTACATTTCCCACCGGCTGGGCGAAGTTCGCGAAATGTCCGACCGCGTGGTCGGACTGCGCGACGGGCGCAACGCCGGCGGTCTTGCGAAAGAAGAGATCACGCATGACCGTATGGTCAGCCTGATGGTCGGGCGCGACCTGGAGAAGTTTCAGGCCCCCCTCAGCACCGCTCCCAAACCCATGCGCTTCCAGGTCACCGGGCTTCGCACCCGGCGTTACCCGGACCGCGAGGTCAGCTTCGAGATCGGCGCGGGCGAAATTTTGGGCATGGCGGGCCTCGTCGGGGCCGGACGCTCCGAGGCGGCCCAGGCAATCTTCGGGGTAGACCCCTCGCTCGGCGGGACGGTGACCCTGGACGGCAAAACGATCACGGTACGGTCGCCGCGCGACGCGATCCAGCAGGGCATTTATCTCGCTCCGGAAGATCGGCGCAGGTCGGGTCTTATCGTAGACATGACCATCCGGGACAACATCACGATGCCTGTCCTAAATCGCTATGCTCCCGGCGGCCTGATTTCGAGAAGCCGCGAGACGGCAGCCGCACAGGCCGCCAGCAAGTCCCTGCGCGTGAAAACTCCGACGGTCGATTTTCTTGCGCGGAACCTTTCGGGCGGCAATCAGCAAAAAGTCGTCCTTGCGAAGTGGCTTTCCCTGGAGCCGAAGCTGATGATTTTTGATGAGCCGACGCGCGGTATCGATGTCGGCGCGAAGGCGGAGATTTACGAGCTGATGCGCGGGTTGGCCCAACAGGGCGTCGCCGTCCTGATGATCAGCAGCGATATGGAAGAAGTGCTCGGGCAGAGCGACCGAGTCGCCGTCATGCACGAGGGCCGAATCAGCGGCTTCCTGCCGCGCTCCGAGGCCACGGAAGAAAAGGTGATGCAGCTTGCCGTCGGCCACGTCGCCGAGAATATCAATAACGAGAAGAAGCAATGATTAAACAAGAAACAAGTCAGAATGGCGGAAAAGAAACCTCGCCCCTGTCGACCCGGCCTGAAGGCCCCCGCCTGCCCGTGTTCGGAGCCGGCAAAGAGCTGGGCATTTTTATACTTTTGGTGGTGCTGTGCATCTTTGTCAGCGTAATGTCAGACGGGTCATTTCTGCGAGCGAGTAATCTGCAAAATACTTCCCGTGTCATCGGCATCTACGGAATCTTCAGTATTGGGCTGGGCATCGTCATTATCACAGGCGGTATCGACCTTTCGGTCGGATCGCTTTTTGCGCTCCTGGGCGTGCTGTTGTCCCTGATGCTCACGGTCTGGCATTTGCCCTGGCCGGTCGCGATCCTTGCCACGCTCGGCTGCGGCGGCCTCATCGGGCTGTTTCATGGTTTCTTGATTACCCGGGTCAATCTCCAGCCGTTTATCGTGACGCTCTGCGGGCTGCTGGCCTATCGCGGTCTGGCCCGCACGATCACAAACGATAACACGGTCGGTTTCGGCACTGCAGGCGGATTTGAACAGCTGCAGGTACTGGCGACCGGCAGCGTCCTGGGCATTCCCACGCCCTTCGTCTTGATGGTAGTGGTTGCCGTCATCATGGGAATCGTGCTCCACAAATCCGTTTATGGCCGGTACCTCTACGCCGTGGGACGCAATGAGGAAGCCGCCCGCTATTCGGGCGTGAATACCAAGCGCGTCATCGCCGGGGCCTACGTCATCTCTGCCGTGCTGGCTGCGGTTTCCGCGATACTGCTCGGCTTTTACACCAACTCCATTTCGCCTTCTTCCCAAGGACAATCGTACGAGCTGTACGGCATCGCCGCTGCGGTCCTGGGCGGCTGTTCGCTGCGGGGCGGTGAGGGGTCGATCGCCGGAATTTTAATCGGTACGGTCCTGATTCAAGTTCTTCACAACATGGTTAATCTCGTTCGAATCAACGGAAATAATATTCCGACCTCCTCCGAAGCTATTGTCGTCGGTGCGGTAATTCTCGCCGGTGTCGGCATCGACGAGCTGCTGCGGCGGCGTAAAACTTCGCGGGTGAAATAGCCCCATGAGCCTGATTCGACTGAACGCGGTCACGATGAAGTACGAAGATCGGCTCGTGCTGCGGAATATCTTCTTCAAGCTGTTAGCGAATGAGCGGGTTGGCCTGGTCGGCAAAAACGGCACTGGCAAGACGACTATTCTCAAGCTGATTTTGGAGCAGCTCGAGCCGACGAGCGGCACGGTCGAACGCGCACCGGACCTGAAAGTCGGCTACTTTTCGCAGTTTTCGACTTTGGATGGGTCGCTTTCCGTGCAGGAGATATTGGAGGAGCTGTTCGCCGATATTCGCACTGTCGAGGCGGAGCTGGAGCAAATCGCCACGGCATTGGAGACAGTCGAAGACCCGGACACGATGGAGAGGCTGCTGGAACAGCAGGCACACGGATTGGAAGAGATGACCCGCAAGGACGGCTGGGACTATAGCCGCCATATCGACACGGCACTGACGAAGCTTGGCTTCAGCGCGGCCCACCGGGTGCGGCCCCTCGACCAGCTTTCCGGCGGCTGGCGGAACCGAGCGGCTCTCGCGAAAATTCTCCTGGAGCAGCCCGACGTTTTGCTGCTGGATGAGCCGACGAACTATTTGGATGTGGAGGGCCTAACCTGGCTGGAAAACTGGCTAACCACCTTCCCCGGCGGCCTCCTGCTGGTTTCACACGACCGGCAGTTTCTGGACGGGGTGGTCACCCGGATCGTTGAAGTCGAGAACTACGGCTTCCAGGAATATCCGGGCAGCTTCACGGACTATATCCGGGCCAAGCAGTTTCGGTTCAAGATGCTCGAAAAGCAGTTTCTGCATGAAGAGGAGCTGCTGACATTCGAGAGCGAAGCGATCACCGACCGCGATGAAGCCAAGCGCGATCCTAGTCAAGCCTTGCAGCGCAAGCTGGCGGATTTGAAGAAGCGCAAAGAGCCGCGCCCGGTGGATGTGCTCGTGACGACTATCTACTCGGGAATTCGCTTCCCTGACAACCTAGGCCGCGTGGAAAACGCCAGCAAAGGTTACGGCGGCGAAGCGCTCTTTCGCAATGTTTCGTTTGAGATCGGAAAAGGCGAGCGGCTGGCGATTGTCGGTCCGAACGGCAGCGGTAAATCGACCCTGCTGCGCGTTTTGACCCGCCAGGAAGCACCGGATTCGGGTGAGGTGATCTGGGACAGCGGCATCAAATTTGCCGACTTCAATCAGATTCAGGCTGAGCTTGACCCGAAAGACACCGTGAGCCATGCGGTGAACATCTTCGGGGCGGGCTACTCGGCGACCCGCAAAGAGGTCAACAAGTTTCTTTCCCTGCTGCAATTTTCCGAGATGGATTTGGGCCAGCGCATCGGGACGCTCTCGGGCGGCCAGCAGGCGCGGGTCGCCCTCGCCCGCTGCCTGCTTTCCGGGGCGCAGGTACTCATTCTGGATGAGCCGACGAACCACCTGGACCTGACCAGTACGCAGGTCATGGAACGGGCTTTGGTCAACTTCCCCGGCGCGGTGATAGTGGTCAGCCACGACCGCTTCTTCCTGGACAAGGTCGCCACCAGCCTGCTCGTATTCGAGCCAGGCGGGCAGACGACGAAGTTCAACGGAAACTGGACGATGTGGCAAGGGACAAAAGACGAAGGATAAAGTGAGCAACCCATGAAAACAAATCTTGCAATTATCTGCGCTCTGGCACTCATCTTTCCACTCCCAGGACGCGCCCAGCCACTCACACAAACATTCCAGATCGACGGCCCAGGCATACGCTGCCCCGGCCGCTATCCGATCTCGAATAGCCACTCCGTCCCACTCTATACCGTTCTCTATCTTTCAAAGGGATTTTGCAATTTCGCCGATCAGCGCAAAGTGCAAGTTCTTCGGCCACAGTCCGGCAAAGCGGCGACCTTCAAAGTCGATGCCACTGACCCGAAGACATTGCTCAAGTTTCAGGTCAAGCCGGGTGACCACTTGATAGTCACTACGCATCGAGCCGTGGGGGATTTTCCGGAAGGGAAATCGATTGGTGTGAAGAGGCGATGAGGCGATCACTTCTTCTTACGCCGCGATAAGTAGAAATCCAGCATCTGACGGTACATCCGGTAGCGGGAAGCCGCGCCCTTCGCCCAGCCGAGCTTTTCTTCCTTCATCGGATGCGAAACGCCGCGCAGAGTCACGTCCTGCCGGGTCAGCCCCAGGCTGTGAACGTAATCGTTGATCGCCAGCTCGATCCCGTAGCCGACGCTTTCTAAGTTCGGAATTTGCAGGAAGATTTCTCGGCGGATCGCTCGCTGCCCGGTGATCGCCGGGGCGAAATACTGGGCCATGTCGGTCCAGAGTCGGCCCCCTTTGAAGATGCCCATCGCCATGGCGGACTGGCCTGAGCAGACGGGAGCCAGCAGATCGTGGACATGGTGAGCGGTCAGGCCCATCAGATCGGCGTCGAGGAACAGCAGAACATCGGCCTCGGTGCGCATGGCACCTTGCCGCATCGCTCCGCCTTTGCCGTGGTTGTGCGGCAGAGTCACGACTTGGACGCCGGGAACCGACGCGGCCGCAGCAGCGGTGCCGTCCGTGGAGCCGTCGTTGACGACGATGATCTCATCCACGACAGCCGCCGCCGTCAATGTGCGCAGAACGGCGGCAATACGCCCCTCTTCGTTATAGGCCGGGATGATCGCCGCTGTTTTCATAAGCGGCGTCTCCTGCGGCAGGACTCTGGTTCTGGAAGGTGCAAACGGGAAACTCACTGTTTTGGTTCGGTCTGTTTTGGACTTTTGGAAGTCATAATAGCCGCGGGAGTCGGCATTTTGGTGGAGAGCACCAGGGCCTGATAATCAATGCCGTTCTTCTCGGCAGCAATTCGGTCGTCTTTATCGTTGTAAAGCTCTTGGATGTAAACTCCCCGATTGGCTCGCAGCTCCCGAAGCTGCTCTTCGGCACGCAAGATTCGGTTTTCGTTGATGGGGTGGTCCCGTGCATACGGCGACGCATACCCGCTGTTTTTTTCCTCGGCCTCGAATATTTGGAATGTGCGGATCATGCCGCTCGGATCGTAGCCGGCATTGTAAGCGAAACGCTCACCCCAGCGGTCCGCCTCGAACTCGGCGACGCGGCTATAATGCAGTTGGTCGAGCTGAAACAGGGCACCACCTACCTGATTGACGGCATAACTCCGAGACAGCAGCGAGGCGATATCCACCAGCAGGCCCTTGTTCTGGGAGTCGGACTGCGCTTTGACCACATGGCGGCGTGTCACGTGGGCGGCCTCATGACCGATGACGCAGGCAAGGGCGTCGTCATCGTCCCCCATTTTGTCCAGCAGGCCGCGATAGAGATAGATATACCCGCCGGGAATTGAAAACGCATTCAGTTCCGGGCTGTCGATCACGCGGACGCGGAACGAAGTGTCCGGGCGGTCTTTCTGGGCTTCGGCCAGCACCAGGGTGGAGATATTCTGGACACGCCGATTAATCTTACCGTCCAGCACGAACTTGACCTGGGAATCGATTTCCGAGGCGTACTGACGGCCCTCGTCGTTTTCCTGCGACGAGCTCATGACATTGTTTCGGATCTGGCCGGACTGACAGCCCGCAGCTCCAAAAATCGCGCCCAGCGCGAGAAGTGCGGCGGGCAGTCGCCGCAGAGAGAAAGATGATTGCTTACTCATAGTCTTACTCTTTCCAACACTCGCTAGTGAACTTTACGCCATAAAGAGTCCGCCTGCGATCTTAGCTGGCGGGCCTGCCGCTGAAGGCTTTCGACCTGCCGGGCCAATTCCAGAGCCGACGCTTTCCAGTCGGTCGGAGCGGTGAGCTTTGTATCGGTGACGGCCTGTTTGGACCGCAGCTCGGCCACTTCGGTTTTGAGTGCCCGGATCTCAAACCAGTTATACCCGCAAAACCCGATCAATGCGACCATTAAGAGGCGCGTGAAGAAGCGGCGAACCATGAGAGCTAATTTTTCTTTCGTCGCATCCAGGCTTTGCCACGCCGCTCGATCAACTCTTCCCAGCTCTGCGCTTTAGCTGCGAGGAGGGAAAACGGTGTTCCCCGGCGC
Organism: Armatimonadota bacterium; assembly: GCA_025353925.1. GTDB lineage: Bacteria > Armatimonadota > Armatimonadia > Armatimonadales > Capsulimonadaceae > JANXMY01. The sequence continues at coordinate 12,109 of JANXNV010000202.1, read as the reverse complement.
GTGATGATTCGCCGAGAGTTGACCCGCGACGTTCCGGTCCACTTCGCCTTGTACGGTTCATCTCCGCGCAGGAAGTCAAAAACCGTTCGGCCCTCCGAAATCGCCGACAACAGAGCACGGGCCGTTAGAACAGTCCCCAGCGACAGCCGGGCCAGAGTCGGCTCGAAACCGCCCTGGTAGTAGCAAAAACGATCCCCGTAAGCAAAGCAGTACAGAGACGCCTGTGTCACCCCGTCCAGCCGCAGCGAAAAGAGCCGCAGCCAGCCTTCTTTCAGCAGCCGCCGGGCGGCATCCCGGTGGAAAGCCTGCATCCGCTTTCCTCCAAATACGCCGGGAAGCCACCGCTGGTTCCATCGTCGCTGGTGCAGGTCGAAAAGCTGTGTCAAGTCCGCATCAAGCTGCGCCTCGTCCGTCACCGGACCGGCATCGACGGCGTAGACTTTTTGCAGGGCACGGTCATAATAGCCGATATTCGCCCGTGTCTTTTTGCCGAAACTTTGCAGCAGTGTATCATAGTCGGTGGGCAGTGCCAGATAGGGACACGCTTCGCCTTCTGCGTCAAAACTATGCAGACGACTGCCCACTTTCGGCGCATACTCGCGCAGGAGAGATCCCTCGCGGAGTTGCTGGAAGTCCGCGATCTGCCAGCCGCCGTTATTCGCCAGAAACGCATAAAAGGCTTCGGAGACGGCAGCTTCACACCCCGGTGCGGCAAGAATATCGAGATAATCCGAGGTTCCGGTGCCTAAGAACGACAGACGCCGCAAGCCGGTCGCATACCAGAACGAGGTCATCAGCGGAGCTAGTCCGATCAGTGTGCCCGCTGCGTCCCGAAACGTCAAAACGCGCAGCCGCCGCCCCCAGATCGTGCCGAAATGCTTCCACCAGGCAGCGTTCCACTCGAATGTCTGGAAGACAGTCGCCGCCGGGCAAGCCGACGCCAGATACCGCCACTCCGTTTCCAGATCGGCCAGTCCCGCCGCGTTCGTGACGACCGCCGCCCTCACCTGCTCCGCATTCATCTTCGAAACAGTCACCCGGTTATTATAGCAGAGTTGGCCGCGAGGTGTAAAGGAGGAGTTAAGTCAGGACACAGCCAATACAACGGCACAGTTCAAAGGCGAGAGAGAGGGTTAAATTCGAAATGGAGCGATTGATCAAATCGAAGGTGGAGCCGGGCCGCGTGGCGATCCAGTGGCTCGGGCAGGGCGGCTTCGCATTTAAAAGCCACGCCGGGCCGGTACTCGTGGTAGATCCGTATCTCTCCGACAGCGCGAACTCCGACGGCACGGCGGCGCGGCTGGTGGACATTCCGGTCAAGCCCAAAGATGTCCGGCTGGATTATCTCTTTCTGACCCACGATCATGTGGATCACACCGACCCGCATACCGCCCCAGCAATCGCCCAGGCGAACCCCGACGCCCCGATCATTTGTCCGCCCTCCTCCTGCCGTCACCTGACCAAGCTCGGCGTTCCGCTCAGCCGCATCACGACGGCCATGCCGGGACAGTCACTCGAATTCCCCGGCTTCAAGACCCACGTCGTGGCCGCGCAGCACAGTGACGACAGCGTGGGGTTTGTCTTCGAATTCGAGAACGGCGGCAGCGAGACAGACAGCGTCTCCGTTTATATCACGGGGGACACGGAGTACAACGACGCCCTGGCCGCCGCCGTCGAAGAGTACGGCCCGGAAGTGTTGCTGGTCCCGATCAATGGCCGCTGGGGCAACATGGATGCCGCTCAGGCCGCGAAGCTGACCGCTCAGATCGCGCCCCGCGAAGTCATCCCCATGCACTACGGCATGTTCGCCGAAAACACCGCCGATCCGGCGGACTTTCTGGCGCATCTAGCCGGGGCAACAGGCTCCAGCCCGGAGATCACCGCCGTCGTGCTGAAGCACAATGCGTGCCATATTTACTGCCCGGAAGAGTCCGTCAAAGGCAAACACGCCCGCGCCGAAGCCCGGTCGTCTCGCGCCCGCGCCGCCCACAGCAGCCACCAGCACCAGGACGGCCAGCGCAATCCCGGCGGGGGGTATGGGGCGGGGCAGCGGTAGGGTTTGGGCGAAAAGGAACGAGTGGTTTTCAACCACTCGCCTGCTCCCCGTCCATCACCTTCAAAGCCGCCTCTGCCTCGGCGTACAGGTCAAGGTCGGGGCGGCCTGTGATCTGCCGGAAGATGTCTTGAATCTGGCGGCGGCCTTCCGGCAGCAGGAAATCCCCCGCACCGTCGGCGGCTTTGGCCCCGATCTGATACAGGCCCGGCTCCTGTGGGTGCAACGATCGCTCAAAGTTCTGCGAATCCAGCCGCGAGCCGACATTCGCGACCACGGCATCCACCGTCATCCGCTGCGTTTCGTGGTTCACCTGAAGGGTCACCTGGAAACGTCCCGTCGCGAGTGAGTGCTGGATCGCTTCCACCTGCGTGATGGGCAGGAACGTGATGCGCGGATGGCCACTTTTCACCAGCAAATTCGCCTTTTTCAGCAGCGTGTCACGCCGGAGCAGCGGATCACCGGGGGTAAGCTTGCACGGCATTTCGGAGCGCGAGTTGGTCACCCATAAAAATGAGCCGTCGGGTTCTTTCTCCAGAAGCTCCGCCAGGGCCACCGCCGTCTCGGCGGCGGAGGTGCCGTCACCGATCAGCAGCGTTTTCTTACCCAGAAAGTGTACGCGATCTTTTCCCGCGACATCGGGAATGCGGTAGAAGATTTTGCCCCGGCTGCCCAGCTCGCCCAGGGCAGGCAAACCGCCCGCCCCGGCCCAGTGGGACGTATGACTGACCCCGGTGGCGTCGATCACATAGTCGGCAGTGTAGACCCGCTCTTCCAGCGGGCTGCGGGCAAGGATGCGAAATCGACGGGCCGTACGCTTCTCCGGCTCGGCGGCGTGTTCGCCAGGGAACATATAGGAGCGGCCCAGAGCGGCGACACGTGTTTCCCGCAGGTACGACGTGCCCAGAAGTGAGACCAGCGGCTCGAGATACAGCTTGACAAAGTTGCTGCCGATAGGATGGACCCGGTCCGGCGGATACTTCCAGAGGTTGACTTTTTCGGCCTTGAGACTTTCGCGAATCAGCAGTGCGCCGAGAGAGCTGCGAATCTGCTTCCAGGGCGAGAACATCTCGACATGCGCCCAGGCCCGAACATCGGGTGCTACCTGAGCATCGCGCTCAAAAAGCCAGACGGCATGTCCCAGGCGGGCGGCGTAGTGCGCGGCTTCGATGCCGAGCGGGCCGCCGCCGATGATCGCCGCCCGGGGCGGCTCGGATTGACGCCGCTGACGGTGCGCCGGGTTCGGCATGGGAATTTCTGTGTCACTCATGCGAGCTATCATACCCGAGGGACGGCGGCTCTCGCTTGACAGAAATAGTGTACCGGGACTATAATTCTCTCAAGTTTACCCTTCACCCGAATTATCCTATGGCAACCGACGCAAAACCGACCCCATCCCGACTCGCCTCCCATTCGCCCTACAGTCACCCGAAAAAGACACTTCTGGCGCGTGCCCAAGCCTCCGTCCTGCTGCCGGCTGCGCTGCTATTTTTCGCCGCACTGGCACTGTATGCCTCGACACAGACCCGGGCCAACACATTTGATGCCGTTTCCTATGCCAACCAGTTTGGCCGCTTGTACCCGCGAACGCACGATCTGCACTGGCTTTTTCACCCACACCATCTGCTTTTTAACGCCACTGGGTATCTGCTCTGGCGATTAGTCAAAGTATTTGGCTATGTCGGCGGTGCCCTGCCTGTCCTGCAAAGTCTGAACTCAGTGCTGGGGGCGGCAGGCATCGCCGTGTTCTATCTCACCCTGCGCCGCTTGCTGCAGCGGTCCCGCTGGCTGCCGCTGCTGGTCTCGGTCGGCCTTGCGGTCTCATTTGGCTACTGGATCTGCGCAACCGACGGGCGTGTCAACATGCCCAGCCTCTTCCTGATGCTTTGCGCGTTCTCTGTGCTTTGCCGGGTGATGCAGACTCCGCAGGTTCGACTGGCCGCCGTCGTCGGCACACTTTCCGGGGCGGCGGTGCTGTTTCATGAAAGCGCGGGACTGTTTGTGGTGGTTGCCGGGGCCGGTGTCTGGCTGGCCGAGGATGATCCCCTGCTGCTCCCTGCCGCCATGAAGGTTCGACGCCGGTCAATGCTGCAGGCCTTCGGCGGTGCCTGGGCGGCGGCGACTCTGATGCCATATCTTCTGGTCGGCGTTCTCGGCCTGCACCTGCATTCAGCGGCAGCGTTTCGGCACTGGATGAGCTCCTATTCCGAGCTGGGCTGGTGGTGGGACTTTCATATTCTGCATAACCTTCGGCTCGACTTGTACGCGTTTCGGCACGCGGCGTTCGTGGAGCCGCCCGGCAAGCAGGGGACGTTCCACCTCAATCACAAGGTCCCCTTCGCTCTGAGCCGTTTGTACTTCGCGGCACTGCTGGGATGGATGGCCGCCGTCTACGCGTTTTTTGCCGCGCTGCCGCTGCTGTGGCGTTCCCACAACCGCCGCACCATGAGTGTTTGTTTGATTTGGATCGTGGTCTATACCGCGTTCTTCACGGTCTGGTCCCCCGGCTACTTTGTCTTTTGGGTTCCCGTCTTGGTTCCGACCGGCATCATGCTGGCTTTGGCCCTGGCGCACTACCGCGCCCGGCGCGGCGGGCTGGCGACAAACTGGCTGGTAGGGGCCTGGATCGTGCTGTACGCCGTTCTCAATGCCCAGGCGAGCATCCTGCCGCACCTTCGTGAGGGCAGTGATCCGTTCCGGCGCATGGCGGGTGATTTCCGTGCCCAGACACGCCCCGGCGACATCGCTCTGGTCGCCGGGGCGGGCGACGGCGGCCCGCTCGAAGTCACCCTGCCCTATTTCGCGGACCGAGATGTCGTCTCCCTGCACACGCTGCTGACCCGACGCCGCGACGACAAAACACTGGCGTTCGCCGATGCCCATGCACAAATAGACGCGGCCCTGGCCGGAGGTCACGCCGTCTACGCCCTCGACGAGGCCGTACCCGGCCACAATGCCCGAGCGCAGAACGCTCTCGCCCTGCGTCACCACGTCACCCCCGCCGATTTGCAGGGTTTCCTTGCGCCGTACCAGCGCACCCTCGCGTGGGTCAGCCCGCGTGGTCCGGTCTGGCGGCTGGCTTCTGTTCCAACGAAAACCTGATGTTTCGCACGGCTTCTTGGATCAGCATCAGTAGAAAGTGGGAGCCGAGGGAACGTGGGATAAGACGTGGGATTGAAATCCACCGCTGTGGGGCGCAGACGCCTAGTTTCGACCTGCGTCGAAAAAGATTGGGAACTATTTACCCTCTTGTCCCGGCGAAGGCCGCGACTTGGCGTTTCGCCCCACAGCGTAGGAATTCATTCCCACGTCTTATCCGCTCTACGCCGTCGCGGCGTAACATCAGTGCGTAACAAAATCGGTTCGCCCTAAATCGGTTCGCCCTAAATCGGTTCGGGTATAATCAGTGTTATGAGTGAGCGTTTGGATATCGTACTATTCGGCTTCGACCCGACTGAAAAGATCGTGGCTGTGGAGACCGGGGACAAAGAGGCGACGCTGTTTGTGCGTGAGGGGCAGACCACGGTCACCCGTACCCAGCCCTTTGTGCCCTGGCTGGCGACGGACAAAGAGCGGCATTTTGCGGGGGCGGAGACGACGGCACTAGACGGCGAAGGCTACAACTGGCTGGTTCGCTTTCCGTCGGGGTGGCGAGCCTATCAGGAGGCGAAACGTACCCTGCGCGACGAGCATGCAGGGGTCTGCCAGTACGGCAGTGCGATCAAGCAGTTTATGGTGGCGTCGGGCCTGACCTTGTTTCAGGGTATGGTCTTCGATGACCTAAACCGAATGCAGATCGACATCGAAACCACGACACTGGACCCGGAGCTGGCCGAAGCCTCGATTTTCATGGTCAGCGTCTCCGACACGCGCGGGCTGTCCGAAGTGCTGATCGGGCCGGAGCCGGAGATGCTGCGGCAGCTTCTGCACCTCGTCGAAACCTGCGACCCGGATGTGATCGAGGGCCACAATTTTTACTCATTCGACCTCCCCTATCTTCTGGCCCGCTGCGCAGCACATGGAATTCCCCCGACATTCGGGCGGCACAATTCCCCGGCCGTCATGGGCGCACCCCGGAACTGCGCGATCGGCACAAATGCGCGGCAGTTCACGCCGGTTTACCTGTACGGGCGGCATATTTTGGACACGCTGTTTCAGGTCCAGCGCTTCGACTGGTCGCGCGGACAGGTCTCCTCCTATGGATTGAAAGAATGTGCCCAGACCTACGGCATCGCCCCGCCGGACCGGGTGTATTTAGACCGCCGGGAGATCGTCGAGATCTTCAAGACCGACCCCGAGCGTGTCAAAACCTACGCCGCGCAGGACGCTCAGGAGACCGCCGCCCTCGCCGCCTTAGTGGCACCGACGGAGTTTTATGCGACTCAGATGGTCCCCGACTCCTATCAAAACGTCGCCGTCACAGGAAACGGCGAGAAGATCAATGCAATTCTGCTGCGGGAGTATCTGCGGCAGGGCCGGGCCGTCGCCAAGCAGAAGACCCCCCAGCCTTATCCCGGCGGTTATACCGAGGTGCGGCTGACAGGAGTGATCAAGCCGATTGTCAAAGCCGATGTCGAGAGCCTTTATCCAAGTCTGATGCAGACTATGAAGATCGGTCCTGCCTCGGACACGCTCCGAATCTTCCTGCCTCTCCTTTCCGACCTGACTCAGCGGCGGCTCGAAGCCAAAGGGAAGCTCAAGACAACCCCCAAAGGCAGCCGGGACTACGAATACTGGGACGGGCTTCAAAACTCCTTTAAGAGCCTGATTAACTCGTTCTACGGCTATGTCGGCGGCCCGTTCTACTTCAACGACTACGAAGCGGCCAAGCAAGTGACCGAGGCCGGTCAGGCGATTGTCAAGCAGATCGCCGCCGAGCTGGAAGCGCAGGGGTCCTGCGTCGTGGAGATCGACACCGATGGCGTCTACTTTCAGCCGCCCGCCGCGATTACCACTGAGTCCGAAGAGCAGGCGTATGTCGAGCGGATCGGTACCGTTTTGCCGCCCGGGATCCGTTTGGCCCACGACGGCTCGTATGCCGCCATGTTATCGCTGAAAATGAAGAATTACGTGCTGGTCGAGATGAATGGCCACAAAATCTTCAAAGGCTCCTCTCTGCGCTCCCGCTCGGATGAACGTTACGGCAAGCATTTCCTGACCGAAGCCGTCGACCTGCTTCTGGACGAACAGCCGGAGAAGCTTTCGCATCTTTACCAGACTCTGGTGGACAAAATCGAGGCAGGACAGATGCCGATAGACGAGCTGGCCAAGCGCGAGCGTGTCACCGACAAGCTGCTATCCTCCGAGATGCGAAAACGTGCCGCCGAGGCCATCCGGGGCGCGGGCATCAAGCAGGGCGAGTTCGTCTCACTTTACCAGAAGCGCGACAAGTCGCTGGGCCTGCTTCAGGACTACGCCCACGATGAAGACTCGGACTACTACGCTCAGAAGCTTTACAAGTTCGCCGGACGGCTGAAAGAAGCTGTGGGCGAGGAGCAGTTCGACACGCTGTTCCCAAAGCCCGTGCCGCTCGCCAAACGGCCTGACCCATCGCAGATGACGATGGACTTATTTGCTTGACATTCACTGTACGGCAGGAGTATACTACTCGCACGATGCAAACTCTCAGCAGCAGCCTGGTACTCTGGCGGTGGCAATTCCAATCCTGTGGAATTCGCTAACCCCCTCTGTCGGCTTGCTGAGCTGATGTCCATGTCACTGTGAACAAGGGTCGAGCGTTTCCTGCCGGTGCAGAACGCTCGGCCTTTTTTTGTTCGCAAAGTTTTTCTGAGGTATACTGAATGCCAGCGATGACATCCCCGACGCGCGAAGAGTTTTTAGAAAAATCGAAATTGGGCAACCTGATTCCCGTCTGGCGCGAAGTGCTGGCCGATATGGAGACGCCCGTGTCCGCATTCCGCAAGATCGCCGGAAACCGCCCGAATTCGTTTCTGCTGGAAAGCGTCGAAGGCGGCGAGCGGCTGGCCCGATACTCATTTCTGGGCAGCGATCCCTACCTCGTGTTCCGCAGCAAGAACGACACGGCAACGATCACCGAGGGCAGCTCTATGGAGACGCTGACGCTGAAGGCCGGAGAGCGCGATCCGCTGCATGTCCTCAAAGAGCTGCTAGACCGTTACACCTATGTCCCCTCCCCTGAGCTGCCGCCGTTTGTGGGCGGGGCGGTCGGGATGATCGGTTATGATACGGTTCGCTTCTTCGAGAAGCTGCCGACTCTCGCCAAAGACGACTTGGGGCTGGATGACTGCATTTTCCTTTTCACCGACACCCTGCTGGTCTTTGACAATGTGAAGCACAAGGTCCTGGCTCTCTGCAATGCCCATGTCGGCACAGACCCCAGTGCGGCCTATGATGCCGCCGTCGGCAAAGTCGAGGACTTACTGGGCCGTCTAAAAAATCCCCTTCCCCCACTGACGACACCACTTCCCAACGGCGAAGCGGGCGAGTTCACCCCAAACCGCACCGAAGAAAACTATCTTGCCGCTGTCCTGCGGGCGAAGGAGTATATCGCTGCCGGAGACACGTTCCAGGCCCAGATCGGGCGGCGGCTTGAAAAAACGCTCACGGCGGATCCGTTCGATGTTTACCGTGCCCTGCGCTCGATCAACCCTTCCCCTTATATGTTTTATCTGGACTTCGGGGACACCAAGCTGATCGGGGCCTCCCCGGAGATCCTGGTCGGGGAGCAGAGCGGCAAGATCACGGTCCGCCCAATCGCCGGGTCGCGGCATGGGCGCGGGGCAACCCCGGCGGAGGATGAAGCGATCGCTGCAGACCTGCTGGCCGACGAAAAAGAGCGGGCAGAGCATATCATGCTGGTGGATCTGGCCCGTAACGACATCGGGCGGGTTTCCGAGTACGGCAGCGTCTGCGTCGATGAGCTGATGGTGATCGAGAAATACTCCCATGTCATGCACATCGTCTCCGAAGTCACCGGGACCCTGCGCGAAGGCCTGGACCAGTTCGACGTTCTGCGGGCCTCCTTCCCCGCCGGGACTCTGACCGGTGCCCCAAAGGTACGCACGATGGAGATTATCGAAGAACTGGAGCCGACCCGGCGCGGCCATTACGGTGGCGGCATCGGCTATTTCTCGTTCAGCGGCAACATGGACACGGCGATCACCATCCGCACGGCGTTAGTGAAGAACGGCACGATTTATATTCAAGCCGCCGGGGGCGTCGTCGCCGACTCCGTTCCCGAGTACGAGTTCCGCGAGACGCAGGCCAAGATGCGGGCTTTGACCCGGGCAGTCGAATGGGCGGAAGCGGGGCTGGAGTGAAGACCATGTCAACCATACTCCTCACCGGTTTCCTGCCGTTCGGCGGCTACCAAACCAACCCGTCTCAGCAGATCGCCGAGCGGCTGCACGGGGAAGCTATCGGCGGGGCGAGGGTCGTCGGCGTGACTCTGCCGGTGGCCTTTGCGGAGAGTGCCGATCTGCTGACGGCGGCGATTGCGGCGCATAAGCCGTCTTTGGTGATCTCGCTCGGGCTGGCGGCCGGGTCAACCTGCCTGGAAATGGAACGGTTCGCGGTCAATCTGCGCGTTGCAGAGCGCGGCGACCCGGCATTGCCGCAGCCCCGAAACGCCCCGCAGATGGTGATCGTCGCCGACGGCATGACCGCCCTATTTTCGACGATCGATGCCGAGCGTATCGCGGCAGCAATCGCAGAGAAATCAGATATTCCGGCACAGGCTCACTCCTACGCCGGTGCGTACGCCTGTAACTTCGTGTTTTATCAGGCACTGCATTACGCCCAGCAATGGGACCTGAATTACAAAGCCGGGTTTATTCATCTGCCGCTGACCTCGGAGCAGGCCCGAGCGGAAAATAAGATGCATCTGGCGTCTTTGCCGCTGGAAAGCATGGTTGCGGGGGTGCGGGCGGCGTTGGAAGAGGCGATGCGTGAAGTTAATTAAGACAAGAGCGAGGGAGTAAGCTCCATTCGCTGAATAAACGTCTTTCGCACGTAAGAGGAAGAAAGCCAGCGACGGCCTTTGTCTTTCATCCGAAGGATGACATTCAGTGGGTGGAATTCATTCCCTCGCTCCTCTGCCTCGAAGCGATTGAAAAGAGACTCATTGTGATCCTTGTAATTGACAACTATGACTCGTTTACCTACAATCTGGTCCAATATTTAGGCGAGATGGGCGCGGAACTCGAAGTCCGTCGTAATGACACGATCACGGTCGCCGATGTCGCGCGGATGGCCCCGGAGAAGATCGTGATTTCGCCGGGGCCGGGGACGCCGGACGATGCGGGCATCACGCTGGATCTGATCCGGGAGTTTGGCAGAATGATCCCCATCTTCGGCGTCTGCTTAGGCCAGCAGGCCATCGGGCAGGCGATGGGCGGGCGCGTCATTCGGGCGGAGAAGCTGATGCATGGGAAAACGTCGCCGGTCAGCCATAATGGTGAAGGTGTCTTTCGCGGGCTGCCGTCGCCGCTGGAAGCGACCCGGTACCATTCGCTGATCGTGGAACGCGAAACGCTCCCGGACTGTTTGGAGATCACGGCAACGACGGAAGACGGGGAAATTATGGGCCTGCGGCACAAGACATGGCCGATGGAAGGCGTGCAGTTTCACCCCGAGTCGGTGCTGACGGAACATGGCAAAGATATTGTGCGAAACTTTTTGACCCGGTAATTCAGCAGCATGAACATCTACGAAAAACGACTCAGCCGTGCCCGCACGTCTATGAATGCGCATGGCCTGGACGCCCTGATCCTGACCCCTGGCGCAGCGATGCGCTACTTGACTGGGTTTTCCGAGCCGGGATCGCGCTTTCTGGCACTCATCATTCCTGATGACCGGCCCTGGCTGCTGGTGACTCCCACTTTGAATGCAAGCCAGGCGCGGGAAAACCCGGCAGGGATACAAGATATTCGGGTTTGGGACGACGCGTTGGGCTGGGATCCGCTTTTGGTGCAGCTCAGTAAAGAATTGATGCTGGACATCGGGATCGTCGGGCTGGATGATGACATGCCTGCTCGGTTTGCTTTGCGCCTGCAGGAGATGATGCCGACCACCCTGCTCAAGCTAGCCGGAACCGCACTGGCACCGCTGCGGGCAGTCAAAGACGCTTTGGAGCTTGCGGCTCTGCAGCATGCCGCCGAAGCGACCGATGCTCTTATCCCGATCGCCTACGCTGCCTGCCGGGAAGGCGAGAGCGAGATGGAGATCGCTCTGGCGGTCCAGCAGGCGACGGCCCGGGGTGGTTTCGCCGATTCGTTTGCCCCGATTGTCGGGGCCGGAGCAAACGGCGCAACACCGCACCACAATACGGGAAAAACGAGAGTGAAAACGGGCGATGTCGTGATATTGGACTTCGGAGCGATGACCGACGGCTACCACGGCGATATCACTCGCACCGTCGCGGCTGGCACTGCCTCGGACGAGGCCAAACGCGTGTATGAAATCGTTTATCGCGCCTACTCCGCCGGGGTCGCCGCCGTGCGGCCCGGGGCAACGGCCCACGAGGTGGACTCTGCCGCCCGCAAAGTGATCGCCGACGCCGGATACGGTGAGTTTTTTATTCACCGAACGGGGCATGGGATCGGGCTGGACGACCATGAAGCCCCGTACATGCTTGCCGGCAACTATACGCCCTTACAGCCCGGCCACTGCTTCTCCGTCGAGCCGGGGATCTACCTGCCCGGCAAGTTCGGGGTGAGACTCGAAAATATCGTGACCGTGACTGAGGACGGCACGGCCCGTGTACTCAACCAAGCCATTCCGCCTGAAATACTCACACTTTAGAAACACCACTTCATGAAACTGATAGCCGACGCTCTGATTGAGCTGCCCTTCACCCTCGACTTCTGCGCCCGGGGGCCGGATGTCGAGCCACTGGTCTGCTCCCATGCCGATTTCAATGTGACGCTCTTCTTCCCGCCCTCGCTCAGCGAAGGCACGGATGGGCAAGGCATCTTCGGGGAATGGGCCTGGTGGACCGGGCGCACCCTGCGGCTCGTGCTGGAACAGCCTCTGCAGGGCGATGAGGACACGGAAGACCTGCGGGCGGCGGCACTG
>JANXNV010000198.1 GCA_025353925.1 Armatimonadota bacterium | reverse complement strand
GCACTGATCGCCCCGGTGATCGTCAACATCGTTGCTTTCCACCTGTTTCTCGCACCCTCGGGGATCGGGCCGGGACTGGTCGCGGCGGCGTTGGAGGTGTATCTGGCCTGGCTTTACCGAAAGGCTTTTCTGCCCATGCTGGCTACTCGGCCTTCTCCCGCTTAGCCTCCGATACACCGCCCTGCGTTTCGGTGGCCGCCGCGTCGATCTCTGCGGTGACTATCTGCGCGGCGGCCGCCGTTTCATCCTTCTCTTCGAAGCGAGTCTCAAGTGCCGCCAGGACCTCGTGGGGATCGACAGTCTTAGTCAGGGCTTCGGCCTCTAAATCCACACGGTTGTGGACACTCGGCATATCCCGGCGCAGCTCTTCCAGCAGGTCGATAATCTTCGCTGTGCGCTGCTCGGTCAGCAGGCTCATTTGCAGATCGAGCTGCTCCCGCCGCTCGGCCAGCTTGCCCTGACGGTTCTGCGTGATCAAAATCACGGTCGTCATCAGCAATGCTCCCAGCCCGACCGCCCCCTGCAGCCAGAAAAACGGGGGATCGTCCCGCGTGTGCCGACCAAAAAGCGGTGCCAGGCTGTTTGCAAGCATCCAGAGACTGACTCCGACGAGAATCCCGTAAAAAAACTGCGGGCGGCCCAGCCAGGCCGTCAGGGACTCGACCGTACGCTGGTGGTTGTCCACCTGCTGCTCGGCGATATTATGCATCGCCACAACGGCATCGATATTTTGATTAATCGGATCAATCGGATCCGGCTCAGCCCCGCGCCCGCCCTGCCCAATTCGCATGCTCAGTCCGCTTTCCGGTTTTTTTGCCGACGCTGCATCTCGTCCCGGCGCATCGGCATAGCGTCGATCCGCGCAAATATCTCGCCTTGCGTGACCGGCTCGCGGCTGGAAAAGGCAACGTGCCCATCTTTGCCGATCAGCGACACTTGAAACTCTCCCGGTTTAACTTTGACAACCAGGTCGCGCTCGCGGAATGTCGCACTTCGAGGGGTGAGCAGGCTTTGCTGTTTGAGGAAGCGCGGGTCAGCCTTGCTGGGCGTCGAGATTACCAGCACTCGCTGCCGGGCCGTCGGCACGTCTTTTGCCAGAAGATGGGCCTCCAGCACCAGCAGGCCCAGTATCATGAAAATCGCGGGATGGAAACGCATAGGGTCACTCCGGGAGCAGATCCTCCGTCGTGCCGTTATCGCTCCAGACCAGCTTGGCGTCCAGCAGGCCCGGCGTAACTGCCAGACGCAGACTGCCGACACCGCTCAGCTCACTGCTGGTGCCGTCGGCCCGTAGGCCGAGGCCCAGCCACAGGCCGTCGAAGGAGCCTTCCTGAACGCACGTCACGACTAGGCGGCGGCCCCGAGCCGTCACTTCCACCGTGCCGGGGAACAGTGAGTAAGGCTTCTCGGCACGTACCCCATCCGGCCCGGTCACATAGCGCGAGAGGACGGCGGAAACGCTGCCGCTCTGATTGCTTGCATCCGGGGCGACGATTTCCAGCGTCAGGCTCTCGACTTCGCCGGTGGGGATCGGCTGACCGTTTACAAACACATGCAGACCGTCCGAAGACGGGCTGCTGACGATGATATGGGTCAATCCCCCCTCGATCTTGGCGACTTCCGAGGCCGGGGGGCGATTCGAGGGAGGCGGCGGGGTGCCGTTGGCAATTCCAAACATAGGGTTCTCTTTCTGCGGGAGGAGCACTCTCAAGCAACAATCGTATACGTGATCGCTTCGTCCGCGGCGATCCAGTGGGCTTTATAAACGGTGACAAACGCTTTCACCACGTCTTCCAGCGCATTGACATCGACATAAACTTCCACCACGCGGTCAGTGATGTCCTGCCCATTATAAAAAACCCGCGTGCTGTCCGGCTCGACCATAGGATGATAGTTTTCCAGCACCACCGAATGCCCCGGAAACGTCAGCGTCACCCGCCCCGGCAAGATGTCCACCGCCCCCTCCGGGTCATTCTGCGGGCGCACCAACGCCGTCAGGTCCGTTCCCTCGTAGATACCGCCGCGCGTCGGGTTATCCCATTCATCGCGCCCCGCCCGCAGCTCGATAAACAGCTGCGCCGCCGGGACCTCGACCCCGTTGTTATAAAGCGTCGTACTGGACCAGTCGCCGCCGGTCTGAAAAGTCATGTCGTTCATGGTCAAGCCTTTTCCGTGAAATTACAGCACATAAATGCATTTTGCCTTAAATCAGAACAATGTGCCTTGTTCGTCACTCTCTTGGCAGCTGTGTTTTCTTGGTTCGTTGTGTAAGGTGTGACGTTGATTGAGCAAATCTGCGATTTCATCTAAATCTAGCCCTAAATAAGGCCCGGTAACATCCCGACTATATTTTTCTGAAAACGCGATTTTCTCCAAAGCATTTCGCCCAACAGATGTGGAGAGGAACTTCGGTACCAGTTGCTCAATTTTATGCTTCATATCGTAGTCAGGATGGTCGGCAGCATAAGCGCATATCCCATGTTTGTAAATGCTTGAAACGTCGGTAGGGCCATTGCCGGGTGCGTATTTGTCAAAATATATGTAAGGCTCCACACCCAGAATAAGCTTGTCCAGCTCACCCGCTCTGACCGCCTCTTGTGTAAGCTCGTAGGGCTTTTTTCCGAACAGTACTTTGTTTATAAAGACGGCTTCGCTTTGTCTCGGAGGCTGAATAGTATGTGTTCTCTCTCGCATAATGATCTCATTTCAGATTTAGCGGGTACGCTGTGAAGTTTTGCCACGGGATGGCGTCTGTGACGATCTCATGTGCGCCGCCAGAGGTCAGGCCGCCGGGTTTGAACTGTATGTTCGCACCAGGCGTGGATGAAGTTGGAAACCGAGGATTAAATCTGTACACATCGGTGACATTTACTCGTACAAGTTTTGTACCGGGTCCCCATGACTTCTCTTGTCCCAATCTTTTAGCGAGTGCTGTTACATCTCCTCCCGTCTCAGCGATTAATCTATTCATTTCAGGCGTCGAGATCATAAACTGCGTACCACCAGAATCAATTCGTCCCGCATAAAGTGAAGGCTGCACACCTGCTACATGCTCCAAATATTGTTCCTCAGTCATAAGAAATGAACCACCTTCTTCCAACTCACTCGCCAGAGCACGAGTTGCAAGGCCAGCCGCAATTTTGCTGCCGACATAAGCTGCAACTCTACCTCCCACAAAGCCAAGGCCTTCACCTGTTGCTATAAAAACGAATGTGTCTCTGACACTGTGATCAGCGTAAATGGCTCCGCTCTGATGCGTTACGGGGTCATAACCTGGTGCATTCGCCGGGGCAGGGTTAAGCAAAATCGCACTTGCATAATAAGACGAGACTAATGCAATCGAACCAAGCGTAGCAAGAGAGCCTCCTATCCCACCATCTGTACTTGCCCCACTAGCGATGTAAAGAAACAGGATCTATATCTGATCCAATTGAAGGGTCTTGGCTCAGAAATCGGCCCAAAGTTGGATCATAGTAGCGGGCACGCAAGTAATAATCGCTGCTCGCAGGATCATATTGCTGACCTTGAAAGAGAAAAGGATTTAGTGTGCCATTTGGAGTTCCGGCAGGATTGGCTAGACTTGCAACACTATGATTGAGGCTTCGGCTATTCTGCTCATTCTGCAACAAAGCCAGTTGCTTGGATTGAGTTGCTGATATGGTTCCAACACGGATATCTGACAAGATAAAGCCACCAGGACGTTTCAAGAGCCATAAGGCTTTGACCTTGCAGATCGGTCCGGCCCGCGTGACGATACTGTTACCAACTGCGAGCCGAGCCGCCGGAATGTTCTTGCCAGTTGAGAGTCTAATGCCTTCATCAAGGGGACAGTTGAATGTTTGCGATTGTCTCCCGCTGTGTGCATTGGCAAGTTGAATACTAAGTAATGCGGGAACTGTACGCCGTGTTGAGTGCGTGACTTGTTTCCATTCCACTTTTCCCGTCACCAAGCTCCTAGCACGGATGAGATCGCCGACCTTGAGATTTTCAAGCGTGACTGCCGAGGGAGGTGCAGTTTTTTTGCTGGAAACAGTTTGGGAAATTGCCTGAGATTGGATAGGTCGTCCGAATGCCGCGATGGAAGGCAGTAGTAGCAAGGATACTAACAGGAAAATGAAAGCATGAGATGCGAGAAAATGACGGTTGACTGAGGCTCGGGTTATCATAATGTTTTCCTTCCGAATGCACAACGAGTAGTCTGGCTGGTAAAGGCGAATTATTCTGGGTGCTTCGCCAATGAATAGAGACAAGAGTAGCAGTTCAGCTGCCCACAAGAAGTAACATAGAGAAAATTACTATTTTATCGCCCCGCAATCTCCGCCGTAGCCCCCACCCCGCAATCCACCGCCCGGAACCCGGTGTGATCCACTTCCATATCGGCGAAGCGAGTCTGGCCCATCATATACAAAGTCTCTCCCGTGCCTTCCGAAGTTAAGCCGACCGCAGACAGCGGGACTGCCGCTTCCAGCAGGGAGCCGCGCCAGGCGTAGGTGCCGCCGGGGACTCCCGGCAGGGGCAATCGACGACCAGACGCACCGGGCTTGATCGTGAACACGAGGGAATTGCGTTGAGTCAAGCCCGCGACGATAGGGCGAAGCGTCACGCTGTAGGAAACCTGCGGAGAAAGCGAACGGGCGGTATCGAGGCGCGTATACAGAAAATGGCTGTCGCGGCAAGCGAAAAGGCGCGAGATGTCGCCGCTGGCCTGGAAAGCCCGCATCACCGTGTCGGCCACCGGGTCGAGGGCGACCGGGGACTGCCCGGCCCAGTCTTTTGGATCACCGTCCATATGGATGGCTCCATCCGCGACACGCGCCAGGGGAGGAGACTGGTTTGTCGGACCGAGCGTACCGAACAGCTCATTTCGCCGGGCAAACGACATCAAAAACCGGCTCGACATCTCCACCTGGCTGCGGTAGCGCTTGATCGCCGCATACTTCTTCTGCGTGTCCCGGCGGGAAAGTTCCAGTGTCGACCACTGCGTATCCAGAGCCGCCATTTGGCCGGGAGGCAGCAGCGGGGCATCTTCGTGCAGGCCCTGCGGGGTCGGCCAGTCGCCGTGATGCACTAAGTAGTAGTGCAGCCGAGCGGTTTTCGCCCAGGGAATGCCCTTGGCACGAAGCTGCTCCAATGCCGTACGGACAAAAACACTGGCGGCGGCGTGGTCGGGATGGTCATCGTTTGGATGGGTGACATAGATATCCGTCGGTTGGTCGGCCAGCATCTGCTGCTCGATATCGGCCAGCAAAGCCTGTCCGGAGTAGGCCGCGCGGGGTGTGGGGGAATTCGTGTAAGGAGAATGATCAGCTCCCGTGAAAGCCGAAGTGTAGGGAGCGTCCGGAGACCAGTGCTCAGTCCACATTGGCAAGAGGCCGCGATCCGGGTAGCCGAGGAAAGTCACATGGTCGGCAGACAGGCCCAAAACGCCGAGTGCGGTCCGCGCCTCGGTTTGCCGCAAATAGGCATAGCGTACAAAGTCGGCGGGCGGCACGGCGATCTCATGGAAGCACTGAGCCGCACTGATACGGAAGCCGTCACCGTTCGTAATCAGCACCGCCCGGACATCATCGCCTTTGAGCCGTGCCTGACGCATTAAGCCCGCTGCCCCGAGTGTTTCATCATCGGGATGCGGGGCAAAGACCAAAATCCGCTCCCCTGCCAGCGGTGCCGGAGAAATGGGGATTCGCTTCTCGGCTTCGTTCCCGGCGTAGATTTTGTAGGCGGTCGCCAGGGAGAACAGGCCTGCCCCGCACAACGGAAGTGCCAGAGCGATCAGCACGGCCCGCCGCCATCGGCGGCGGCGCGAACGCGGCTTCCCCGGCACCCGTGAGGCTCGAAGGCGTTTGAACATCGGGGAGTTATTTGCCTCGCAGTGATGCCCGCACTTCAGCGTACGCCGAAGCGACCAAAGGCTCCCAGTGCATGACCCAGGAGATCGGGTCACGTTTTAATCTCTGCGCGGCTGCTTCCAGGTCAGGCCATTCCGTGATTGCCCGGGCGGCGTGGGTTAGGCCTTCAGCTTCCAAAATCAGGGCCGCACGGCTTTTATCCGTCGGTCGTTCGCGGCGCAGCAGCCAGCAGAGGTCGAGGCTGGCGTATTGAAAGCTCTTCAAATTCCACCAGACTTGCCGGACCCAGTCATCGCCCATCGCCCATTCACGCCGCTTAAACTGCTGGCGTAGGGTGCGCAGCGTGTCGGTAAAGCCGTGGGTGATCGAGTCGATTGCGTCTTCGCGTGTCGGGGTCGGCAGCTCCAAAACCCCTTCCAGCGGGCGGGCGAACGCAAGCTGAAACCGGAAAAAGCCGGGCAGTGCTTTGTATTCGGCGACGGAAAGGACGAAAAACTGCACAGAAGGAAAGAGTGCCCGGCAGTCGCGGGTAGCGTGCGTGACGCAGTTTTCGACGGCATCAACGACAAGAAGAAAGTCCAGATCGTGCGCTTCCTGCGGGCGATCTGCTCCCGACCCATAGAGGGCCAGCAGTCTTAAATTTCCTCCCAGGCGGCGAGCGGCGGCACTGGAAAGCTGGGAAATGACATCGGCACTCGGCATGATGACACCTTGGGGGCAGTAAAGCAGAAATTGAGAAAGACGGAAAAGATATCCCGCAAATAAAGTGGCGGAACGGGTGGGATTCGAACCCACGAATGGAGAGGACCCCATTACACGATTTCCAATCGTGCTCCTTCGACCAACTCGGACACCGTTCCTCGGACAATCCTATTGTATCACTTTGCCGCCCTGCCTGTCAAGGGGAACGGTAGGCGTGAAGCTACTTGGCAGGGTACAATATCTCAATGATCAGCAAAGCGAAACAACAAACCGAGGGCAAAAACAGTCACCTGGCCCATGATGTCCGCATGCTTGGGAACGCCCTTGGTGGGGTTCTGCGGGAACAGGGCGGAGAATCTCTTTTGGAGACAGTGGAGCGAATTCGTTC
The DNA here is from genome assembly GCA_025353925.1 of Armatimonadota bacterium. GTDB lineage: Bacteria > Armatimonadota > Armatimonadia > Armatimonadales > Capsulimonadaceae > JANXMY01. The sequence continues at coordinate 4,527 of JANXNV010000198.1, read as the reverse complement.
CCTGACCAAAGAAGCCCGCCGCGAAACGGGACCCGACAAAGCCGCTGCCGAACTGGATCAATTGTTCGGCAGCATGGACTTTGCCGCCGCACTCCCGGTGCTCAAAGCCTTTACCACCTACTTTCAGCTAGTTAATCTGGCCGAACAAAAAGAGATTGCTCGGGTGAACCGCCGCCGCTCCCATGAGTCCGGCGATGCTCCCCGACCCGAGTCCGTACGCGATGCGGTACGTACCCTGCGGGACTCCGGCACAAGTGCCGCGCAGATGCGCGAGATGATCACCGCGCTCTCGATCCAGCTCGTCTTCACAGCCCATCCGACCGAGTCCAAACGGCGCAGCGTCCAGGAGAAACTGCACCGCCTCTCCGAGTACCTCACCTGTCTGGAACAGCCCCTGCTCTCCCAGCAGGAGCGGCAGCGGCTGGAAATGGACATCGCCGCTGAGACCGAAATCTTGTGGCAGACGGATGAAGTTCGGCAGCGGCGGCTGACGGTGCTGGACGAAGCCCAAAACATTCTGCTTTATTTCGGGGAGACACTCTTTGAGGTCACACCCCGGCTCTACGAAGACCTCGCGGGGGCCTTGGCGGAAAGCTATCCCGGCGAAGGGTTTGTGCTGCCAAACTTTCTCGAATACGGCTCCTGGGTCGGCGGGGATCGGGATGGCAACCCAACGATTACCCTGGCGCATACGGAGGAAGTCCTGCGCATGCACCGGGATACGGCCCTCGCGAAATTCATTCCCGCCGTGCGCTCGCTCAGCGACCGTCTGAGTCAATCGCGCCATTACGTCGGCATCTCAAAAGAGTTGGAAGCCTCGCTCATTTCAGATGCCGCTCTGCTGCCCGAAGTTATGGCGGAAGCCATAGGCCGCAGCCCGACCGAGCCATACCGACGAAAGTGTGAATACATCTGGGAACGACTGCGGCGCACCCAGAGTGATACATCCGGGGCTTATGCCAGTGCAGGAGACTTCGTCGCCGACCTGGAAACCATTCAGCAGTCCCTGGTGGAAAACAAGGGGCATTTTGCCGCTCGCCGCATACTGGCACCGCTGATCATTCAGGCCAAGCTGTTCGGTTTTCATCTCGCACGTTTGGATATCCGAGAGCACAAAGACAAATATCTAGCAGCACTCTCCGCTGTGCTGCGCTCGCAGGGTGTCGAGTACTCTCTATTAGATGAGAACGCAAAAATCACGCTGCTGGAAAAAGAGATCGCCGGTCATCGCCCTCTCATTCCCACGCGGCTTGATTTCGACGAAGAGTCGAACAAAACACTTGCCCTGTTCCGGCTGATTTCAGACCAGACACAAGTATTGGGGAGGGATGCATTCGGCTCCTGCGTCCTCTCCATGGCCTCCGCCGTCTCCGATGTTCTAGCCGTGCTGCTGCTGGCCAAGGAAGCCCGGCTGGCTGATCTGTCCGGTGACAGCGGCAGCTCGCAGGTCGATGTCGTGCCCTTGTTTGAGACCATCGGAGATCTGGAGAATGCCCCGCAGGTACTGGATACGCTGCTCTCCAACCCGATCTACCGCCGCAATGTCGCAATGCGCGGAGACAATCAGGAAGTCATGGTCGGCTATTCGGACAGCAACAAAGACGGCGGCTACCTCTCCGCAAACTGGAAGCTGTATGTCGCCCAGTCGCGGCTTGCAGAGACGGCGAAAAAGCACCATGTCACCCTGCGTATCTTTCATGGGCGCGGCGGGGCAGTCGGACGCGGCGGCGGCCCTGCCGGCAAAGCAATTTTGGCCCAACCGCCCGGCAGCGTTCGAGGTCGGCTCAAGATCACGGAGCAGGGCGAGGTGATCGCCGCCCGCTACTTTGACCAAGAAGTAGCGTATCGAAACTTGGAGCAGATCGTTCACGCCGTGCTGCTCGCCAGTGTCGAGAAAGCTCCCCTGACTCCCGATACCCGGGAATCGGAGTGGGCGAACGCGATGGACGATATCTCCGAGGCGGCTTTTCAAGCGTACCGCGCCCTGGTCTACGGCGATCCGGACTTTGTCCGCTTCTTTCAGGAAGCAACCCCGATTGGAGAGCTGGCCCAGCTCAATATCGGCTCGCGCCCGCCCAAACGCACGGCCTCCGACCGGATCGAAGACCTGCGGGCGATCCCCTGGGTCTTCTCCTGGATGCAGAGCCGCTTCACCCTGCCCGGCTGGTACGGCTTAGGGACCGCACTGGGCAACTACGCGCAGCACTCGTCGGAGAACCTGCGACGGCTTCAAACAATGTACCAGGACTGGCCCTTTTTCACCACCATGCTGGACAATGCCCAGATGTCTCTGGCGAAAGCAGACATGGATATCGCTGCCCGCTACACCACACTTGTCACCGATCAAATCATGGCCCAGCGCATCTTCGGCACGGTTCATGCCGAATACACTCGTTCAGTGAGCTGCATCAATTCGATTATCGGCCAGGAAGCACTGCTGGACAGCCAGCCGGTTCTGCAAAAGTCTATCCGTCTGCGTAACCCGTATGTCGATCCGCTGAGTTACCTGCAAGTCGAGCTGATGACCCGCCTCCGTGCCCTCCCGACCGACGGGGATGACGAAGCATTGAAAATGACGCGGCGCGACCTACGCGCGGCAGTTTTGCTTTCCATCAATGGTGTCGCGGCGGGCCTGAAAAACACGGGCTAATTTTATAACCGTAAATTCTATAGCCGCAAAGAGAAACAAATTATGAGCAGCCACACAAGTATCCCCTGGCGCGAATGGGGCGAGGAAGCCTTTGCGGAAGCGAAGGCGTCGGACAAGCCGATTCTCCTGGACATTGGCGCGGTCTGGTGTCACTGGTGCCATGTCATGGACGACGGCATCCCCGGCGATCCGGTCCACACCGGCACATATTCGACCCCGGAAGTGCAGCAGCGTATACAAGACAATTTCATTCCCATCAAAGTAGACAACGACCGCCGCCCGGATATCAATGCCCGTTACAACATGGGCGGCTGGCCGACCACGGCTTTCCTCACGCCTGATGGGGCAACGCTTTACGGCGAAACCTATGTCACACCTGCACGTATGATCGGCCTGCTCGACCACATCACGGAAGTTTACAAAAACGGTAAAGAGCAAATTATCGCGCAGACCGCTGAGATGCTCTCTCAACGGGCGGCCTCCGAAGCCTTGTCGCCCTCCGACCTCGATCCCGCGACGACGGAAACGGTGCTGGTCGCCATTCGGCGTAATTTCGACCCGACGTTCGGCGGCTTTGGCCGCGAGCCGAAGTTTCCCCACCCCGATGCCCTCCGCCTGGTGCTCGAAACCTATGCTTCCACCGGCGAACTCAAGCTGCGCGAGATCGCCGAAAAAACGCTCCACGGCATGGCCGATGGCGGTATGTACGACCGTTTTGCCGGGGGCTTCTTCCGCTACAGCACGACGCGAGACTGGTCTATTCCGCACTTTGAGAAGATGCTCGACGACAATGCCAAGCTGACCTCCGTCTACTGCCTGGCCGCGCAGGTTCTGGAAGACGACTACTACCTCGATGTCGTCAAATCCGCCCAGGGCTGGCTTCTCTCCGACATGCGCGACCCGGAGACGGGAGCCTTCGCAGGCAGTCAGGATGCCGACAAAGAGGAAGCCTATTACGGCGAGCCGCTGTCGGTCCGTGCTACCCTGCCGACGCCGTATATTGACCGGACGGTTTACACAAACTGGAATGCGCTGCTCGTGTCAGCTTTAGTTGCCCGCTGCAAGATCACGCAAGAAGAAAACATCCTGGAAGCCGCCGTGAAAGCCTTCGCGTTTCTGGCTCCCACAGCGGATCATGCGGCGAACTTGCCGCACAGCTATGACGGGACAGGTCCTCAAAAGCTGACCGGCCTGCTCACAGACATCATACCAGCCCTCTTTGCCGCTCTCGACTTGCACGAAGTCACCGGCAGTGCTGCTTACCGTGATATAGCCCGGACTCTTGGCGATGCCGTGCTCTCAAAGCTAGTTGACGCCGACGGCGGCTTCATGGACGCTGCGCCGGACGCCGATGCCATTGGCGAGCTGGCTCTTCCCAAAAAAGAGATTTCCGACAATGCCGAGGCCGCGCTGGCATTGGTCCGACTGAGCGGTGTGACCGAGGATGCCCGCTATCGACAAGCTGCCAAAACGGCATTGAAACTGTTTGCGGACAAGTATGCCGCCTACGGCTACTTTTCGGCTTCCTACGCCCGTGCTGTCGAGGCGGTGAACGCTCCTGGCCTGCACGTTACGATTGTCGGCGACCTAAATGACGCCCGAGTGCATGCTTTGCAGCGAGCAGCCTGGGGTCACGTCGCCCCAGCGAAGAGTGTCGAGACATTGGACGCCAAAGCCGCCGCCGAGCGAGGGCTGCCAACGGACCGGGAGGGTAAAGCCTATGCGACGGTCTGCGTGGGGACTGTTTGTTTCGCCCCGGTGAGCAGCGCGGAGGAGATGCTGGGGCAGATGCAAGGAGCACCCGGCATTGAAATGCCGGCCTCCCCGGAGAAAGTCACTCCGTGACTGAGATCTTTCTTTCCACACCCGTAGGGGCG
>JANXNV010000187.1 GCA_025353925.1 Armatimonadota bacterium | reverse complement strand
GTTTCCGGCCAGTACGGCCTGCCGGACAAAGCCCCCGTGGTCGTGCAGAATGCGCCGGCCAGCACAAGTCCCGCAAACGAGAGCACTCGAGGTGCAAATGGACCTTAGCGGCTTTGTCCAGCATTACCGCAAGGCCATTCTTCTGCTGGTGGTCGTTCTATGTCTCGGCGGGTTTGCGGCCTCCCGGTCCCTGCCGGTAGCGATCTTCCCGGACCTGACCGCTCCGCGCATCATCGTGACGGCGGATGCCGGAGACACGCCCCTGCCGCTGATTTTGGCCAATATCACGCGGCCGCTGGAGAACGCGGTCGCCGGGGTACCGAATGTCACCCGGGTCGGCTCTCTAACCCAGCGCGGCGGAGATGAGCTGGATGTCAACTTCGCCTGGGGCACCGACATGGCCTCGACTTTGCAGCAGGTACAGGCCCGGATCACCCAGGTGCAGGCGACGCTGCCGCCCGGGACCACGGTCACAGCGGAGCGGCTGAATCCCTCCGTTTTCCCCATCATGGGCTACAGCCTGTATTCCAAAACCGTCAGCCCGCAGGAATTGCGGCGTCTGGCCCTGTATACGCTGCGTCCGCGCCTGCTGCGGGTCCCCGGTGTCCGCGAGATCGCCGTCCTGGGCGGCGACACGCCCAGCTTCCAGGTCCAGCTCGATCCAACGGCCCTGCTGGCACGCGGCATCACCACCGCCGATGTCCAGACCGCACTGGCCAAGAATAATCAGATCAATGCCGTCGGCCACTACGACCAATCGTTCCTGCGCTACGAGATACTGGCCTCCGGCCTCTTTGCGAATCCCCAGGATATCGCGAATGTCACCGTCGCGGTCAAAAACCGGGTTCCCATTACGGTCGGCGAGGTTGGGACCGTCTCCAGGGGCGTCGAGGCGCATACCATTGAGACGAGCGGTGACGGGCATCAGGCCGTGCTGGTCAACATCATTAAGCAGCCGACGGGGAACACAGTGCAGGTGGCCGACGGCATCCGGGCGACCTTTGCCGAGGTCCGCTCCGCCCTGCCGCCGGATGTTACGATCACCAGCTTTTACGACCAATCGGAGATCGTCAAAGCCTCGCAGAGCAGTGTGATCGAGTCCTTGATCGTCGGTGGCGTCCTCGCCCTGGTTGTCCTGATGCTCTTTCTGGGGAACCTGCGGACAGCCTCGGTCGTGCTGATCCTGCTGCCACTGACAATCATCATCACATTTGCCCTGATGAAGGCCCTCGGGCAGACCATGAACATCATGACCCTGGGCGCACTGGCAATCGCCCTGGGCCTGGTGATCGACGACGGCATCGTGGTGGTCGAGAATATGTTCGCGGAGCTGGAAAGCGGCAAAGAACGCTCCGCTGCCATCGCCGCCGGTCTGAAAGCGATCACCCCAGCGATGATCGGGTCGTCGCTGACCACCATGGCGGCATTTCTGCCGCTGACATTTCTCAATGATCTGACCGGCCAGTTCTTCGGCCCACTGGCCTTGGTGATGATCGCCACCCTGGTGGTTTCTCTGGCTCTGGCCCTGCTGCTGACCCCGCTGCTGGCGGGCTGGCTCCTGCCCTTATCGGTCAAGCATTGGTCTGTGGCGGGCAAAAAGCAGTCGATCCCCGGACGAATTTTAGGCTTTTTCCCCGGTCAGTTCGACAAGCTGGTCCGTGTTTACAGCCGTGCGCTGGGCTGGTGCCTCGGACACCGGGCGATTGTGCTCCTTCTGCTTCTGCCGGTGGCGCTGGGTACCTATTTCCTGTTCAATAAGCTGCAGACGGGCTTCTTTCCAGAGTTCGACGAAGGCGGCTTTATTCTCGACTACCAGCTTCCCGCCGGGACTTCGCTGGCGGAGACCAGCCGGGTCTCCGGGCAGATCGAAACGATTTTGGCCGAGACCCCCGAAGTCGCGGCCTGGTCACGCCGGACGGGGGCACAGCTCGGCTTCGATATCACGACCCAGAACATGGGTGACATCTCTGTGCGCCTGAAGTCCGACCGGACCCGCGACATCACCGCCGTCATGGACGAGATCCGCACGAAAGTCGAGGGGAAGTACCCCTCGGCGACAGCGGATTTCCGGCAGATTTTGCAGGACCAGACCGGGGACATCGCCGGGTCGCCCAGCCCCGTTCAGATCAAGATTTTCGGCCCGGACGAGCAAGTGCTGGAGGGGCTGGCCGATCAGGTCAACGATGTTTTAAGCAAGACCCCCGGTGTCGTCGACAATAACCCCGGCATCGTTCACGGCAATCCGGAAGCCCTGCTGACCATCAATACCCGTGCAGCCCAGCGGTACGGTCTAACCACCGATGACATCACGCAGGCCACCCAGGCCGCCCTGCTGGGCACCGAGCCAACCCGGGTTCAGCAGGCGGAGGAGTCCATCGGCGTGCGGGTTCAGCTCGCCCACCCCGGCCAGACCCTCAGTGAGAGCCTCCTGCCGCAGATACTCGTCGCCTCGCCTGTGACGGGCGGCGACGTGCCCCTGAGCGCGGTCGCCAAAGTCGAAGTCCGGCCTGGAACGCCGCATATCACGCGGGAAAATCAGCGCGAGATGATTGCCGTCACCGCCAGCTTAAAGGACCGGGACCTCGGCAGTGCCACCGCCGATATCCAGAGCCGGGTTGCGAAAGAGGTCAAGCTGCCTGCCGGTTATAATCTGGAATACGGCGGTTTATATTCCAGCCAGCAGCAGTCGTTCTCAGAGCTTGGCGTCACCCTGCTGATTGCCGTGCTGTTCGTCTTCACCCTGCTGGTCTTCCAATTCCGGTCGATCCGGCAGGCCGTCGCCCTGCTGATGGCCGCTCTGCTGTCCCTCTTCGGGGTCTTGCTGGCCCTGCTGCTGACCAAAACGCAGCTCAATATTTCCAGCTTCACCGGGGCGATTATGATCGTCGGCATTATCACGGAAAACGGCATTGTGCTGTTTGATTTCTTCAATCGCCTGCGCCGCGAAACTCCGGGCGGCGATCTGGTGGCCCTGATGACGAAGGCCGGCACGGAGCGCCTCCGGCCCATTTTGATGACCACCATCGGCGCGATTCTTGCCCTCATGCCTCTCGCTCTGGGTCTTGGGGCCGGAGCGGCCCTGCAAAAGCCCCTGGCGATCGCGGTCGTCGGCGGCCTGCTGGTCTCGACGATCTTCACACTGATTGTCGCTCCGGTGATCTATGTGACACTGGAAAAACTGAAGCCTTCGGAGCCGGAGCAGGGGCATGAAACAGGCCAGATGTGAGGCAGAGAAGAAGTGAGGCAGAGAAGAACGTGGGAATAAATTCCTACGCTGTGGGGCGCAGACGCCTAGTTTCGACCTGCGTCGAAAAAGATTTAGGATAGTGAATATATCTTATTCTTGTCCCGGCGAAGGCCGCGACTTGGCGTTTCGCCCCACAGCGTAGGAATTTATTCCCACGTTCTTCTGGCCTTTGCAGTATCACTTTCTGAGAAATTTAATGGCAGCTTTCTAATCCGCTTCTAATGCCGCTTTAATGTTCGTCGCTTATAATAACGTTGGGAACGACCCCGACGAAAAGAGAGAAACCATGAAGAACAAATTGACGACTTTGGGCCTGACCCTGGCCGCGCTCTCCGCGCTCACGGCATCCATTGCGGCGACGCCTGCCCAGCCGAAGCACAAGATCACGCCCGCACAGGCGAAAGCCGCCGCGCTGAAGGCGGTCCCCGGTACGGCGACCTCCGCGAAATACGAGTTCGAGGACGGCAAGTGGCAGTACGCTGTCGGCATCACCGATTCCAGCAAGCAGATGTGGGAAGTCGAAGTCTCCAGCCAGGGCAAAGTGACGGACAAAGAGAAAACATCGGCGGCGGAGGAAGCCTCCGAGGCGGTCGCCGATAAAAAAGCGGCGATGAAGGCGAAATAGAGTCACTATGCGTATTCTTGTGGTGGAAGACGAAGCCAAAGTGTCGGCCTTTATTCGGCAGGCACTGGAAGAGGAAGGCCACGCGGTGGATGTCGCCGCCGACGGCGACAGCGGCCTGCGCTTCGCCTTTGCCACGGAATACGACCTGCTGATTTTGGACTGGCTGCTGCCGGGGCACGACGGCCTTGAAGTCTGCCGGGCCGTTCGGGCCGCCGGATGGCCCGTTCCCATTTTGATGCTGACCGCCCGCGACGCCGTTGCGGACCGGATCGCGGGCCTCGACACCGGGGCGGATGACTACCTGACAAAGCCCTTTGCCCTCGGCGAGCTGCTGGCCCGCGTCCGTGCCCTGCTGCGGCGGGGCGGGGCGGGGCAGGCTCCGGAGCTGAGAGTCGGCGATCTGGTCCTGGACCCGGCTACGCGCCTCGTGCATCGAGGCACTCGGCCCATTCTTCTTTCCGCCAAAGAATACGCCCTGCTGGAATATCTCATGCGGCGAAGCGGGGAGACGGTCTCCCGGTCGCGGATCATGGAGCATGTCTGGGACTTCGATTTTGACAGCGGTACCAATGTCGTCGATGTTTATATCTACTACCTGCGCTCCAAAATCGAGCGCGGGAAAGAGTCGAAGCTGATTCATACCGTGCGCGGCGTCGGGTATAGTCTAGCCGCCCATGAACACTGACACGAGCGGTAAATCCCACTGGACACGTTCCCTGCGCTTTCGCCTGACCTTCTGGTACTCCGGCGTTTTAGCGGCACTCCTGCTGCTGGCTTCAGCCCTGCTCTACGGGGGAGTGTCGCATACCCTGCGGGCGGAGACGGATGCGTTCCTGACTAGTGAAGCCCAGAGTATCGCCGCTTCCGACCCCACGGAGGCCGACGATCTGGTGGAAGCAATCGCCGAGAAACCGGGAACCTCGCGCAGCACCCCGGACGGCCCCCTGCTGTTCGATGTCGTCTACACCCGCCTGGTCAGCCCGGCGACCAAACGGTCTCTCGCGGTCTCGCCGAACTTGAACACCCATCCTGCCCTCGTTGCCGCTCTTGACCCTCTTCTCACACTTCCTGCATCGGAAAGCGGCCAATTCTCGTTTGCCGGACCGGACGAAGAACGCCAGATGCGGGTGCTGACGACCCCGATGCGTCTGGGCAAAGCCGGCGGCTGGCTTCAGGTCGCGGTGCCCTGGGACCACAATTCCGATGTTCTCGAACGGCTGGCCGTTCTGCTGTTTTTGGGCGTTCCGACAATCATTCTGCTGGCGGGGACGGGCGGCTGGGTGCTGGTCGGGCGCACGCTTCAGCCGATTGGCCGGATCGTCGCCGAGGCGGAGCGGCTGGATGCCGACTCTTTCCCGGAAGCCCTGCTGCCCCAAGCGGCGGAGTCGGACACGGAGATCGGGCATCTGGTGACGACGCTGAACCGGATGACGACCCGGCTGCGGCGAGCCTTCGACGTCCAGCGCAAGTTTGCCGAATCCCAGCAGCGGTTCGCGGCGGATGCATCGCATGAGCTGCGGACCCCCCTGACCATCCTGCGCGGCGAGATGGAGCTGGCCCTCTCCCGCCCCCGCGAGGCCGCCGTTTACCAGGCAACGCTGGCGAGCGCCATTGAAGAGATCGACCGGATGAGCCGGATTGTCTCCGGACTGGGCTTTCTCGCCCGCGAGGATGCCGGAGAGATGTCCCCTGCCCCATTCCCTCAGGCGGTCGATCTGCGTCGGCTATGCTCGGTTGTCTTCGAAGAGCTGACCGCGAAGGCCGCACATAAAAAGATCGACCTCGGAATCGTCGCCACGGACGCGGTGTTTGTCTCAGGCGATCCCGATCAGCTGCATTTACTACTGCGCAATCTCGGCGACAATGCCCTGAAGTATACACACAAGGGCGGCAGCGTTACTCTGGCACTCACGCCCGATGCCGTGGTCACCGTCACGGACACGGGGATCGGCATCGCCGCCGCCGATCTGCCGCAGGTCTTCGACCGCTTCTGGCGTGCCGACCGCGCCCGGACCAGCGAAGGCAGCGGTCTCGGGCTGGCGATCAGCAAACGGATCGCCGAGTCACACGGCGGGACACTGACCGTGAGCAGCAGGGAGAGATGCGGTACCACATTCACGCTGACCCTGCCCCGAATCGATCCGCCGAAAATGGGTACAACGGAAGTGCGGAAGTAAAGGCAAGAGGAGAGAATTATGTGCGGGCGGTTTGCGCTTTATCACGACGACCAGGAGCTTCAGGAGCACTTTCGAGCCGTTATTGCGGGGGAGATTGAACGGCTGGACCCGCGCTACAATATCGCTCCCACGCAGCAGATCATCGCCGTTCGGGAGACCGGCGAGCGGCAATTGGAGGCCATGCGCTGGGGAATTGTGCCTGCCTGGGCCAAAGATTCCAATCGACCCCTCATTAATATCCGGGCCGACACGCTGGCCGCAAAGCCGTATTTTCAGAACGCCCTGGCCAAACGCCGCTGCATCATCCCCGCCAGTGGGTTTTACGAGTGGAAAGAGGCGGATAACCCCGGGGAAGGCGGCAAAACGCCCATCTACTTCCAGCCGACGGACAAAGGAGTGCTGGGCTTTGCCGGTATTTGGGAGGAGTCGCGAGACACGGATGGCAGTCCGCGCCTCACCTGCGCCATTGTCACGACAGAGCCGAATGCTCTGCTCGGCTTAGTGCATGACCGCATGCCGGTGATCGTTCCAGCCGGTGCGGAAGCGGCGTGGCTGGACAGCACCAACACGGACCAGGCCGATCTGCTGGCTCTCCTGATCCCCTACACAGACGGTAAACTCGAAGCCGCCCCGGTCAGCCGCCTGGTCAATTCCCCAGCCAACGACTCGCCCCAATGTGTTGAGACTACCGGGAAGCCCTTCCACCCGTAGGGGCGCTGCTTGCTGCGCCCCTACGGGGACCTAGACGTCACCCGACCCGCCGTCCCGGCACCCCAACCACCCCCGGCAGCGGCATGGTTTCGATCTCGGTAACGGCCCGCAGAAGCAGCTCGCGGGCGCGGGCTTTGGCGTCCGACGGCTTCCAGGCGGCGTCGGGGGTGGCGTCGAGGGCGTCCAGAACGATCTGGCGGGCTTCATCGAGACCGTTCTTTTTCCCCGTGCCGTAGCGGCGGCGGAAGTCGGCGTAGTCTTCGGCGGGGCGGACCAGCTCCGGCTCCCAGCGGCGGTAGAGCGTGAGCGCCAGGACCGTTCGGCGCAGGGCTTCGTCCCAAGTGCGCGTTTTCTGTGCCGTGTAAATCGCGTGCATCCGCTCGGCGGTGCCGAACGCCGCGCGGGCCAACGCCCCCCAGGCCCCGGTGTCACTGAGCTGGCTCTGGATCTCGGCCAGCGGCGTCGGGTGCCACTCGGAGCGCTCCTGCTTGGCCTTTCCGGCGAGGTACAGCACCGGCTCACGGGTCACCGGGTGAACCCCCGCCTCCGGCGACTTCAGGGCATCCAGGAACTGCCGCTGGCGGCCGTCCAGCCAGTCGCGCAGGCCGGACAAAGCCAGGGCTTTCTGGCGGAAGCTTTCCGCCTGACGTGCCCCGATTGCGCTGATCTCATTGAGATGCTTCGTCTCCAAGGCTCGCGTCGCGTCGCCGAGCGTCGGCCCAAATGACTCCAGCCCCGCCCGCAGGTAAAACAGCACCCGGCCCGCCGCCCGCTGCATGTCCGCCTGGGCGAACGACGCTGTGGCGACGATCTCATTGCGCAGCAGAGCCTTGAGCTGGTCTTCCAGCTCAGCTTTGCGGGCGGGGGTCAGCCCGGAAGTCGCCAGGGCGAAGACTGGGTCGCCTCCCTCGGGGATCAGATCAGCCAGTGGCGAGATCGGCGGCGATGTCGCCCCATCCGCTGCCCCAACCGGCGACGCCGCACTGCCCGCCAGCTCCGGCAGACCGAACGGCGTCGAAGTCAGGTTCTCATATTCATCCGGGTTATCGTCGATCCGGGTCGCCCGCTCCCGGGCCAGATTGATCGTTTCCAGATATAGCTCCGGGACGTAATCCAGCAGGGATTGCAGCACGGCTTTGACCGACTTGTTGCGTATCTGGGCCTTTCCCAGCAGCTCATCCGAGTCGGAAAGCAGCAGGCCGTCGATGCTCTTATGCCACTCATTGGTAGTCAAGAGCTGACGCCACCGCTCGGCCCGCTCGAAGTTCAGCAGGCGCGGCAGGGCGCGGCGAACGCTCGGCTCGGTCAGCAGCATGTCCGCCAGGTCGCTGGCCGTCATCAGCGACGGCAGAATCGACCCCGCCAGGGTCCCCGACCCCACCGCCCGCTCCAGCCAGGCGCGGCCCTGCGCGGGTGCGCCCAGATTGATCACCTGCCGGTACTTCTCCGCCGGGAGGTTCGCAATCAGCACGGTGTTCTGCTCCGGGTCGCCCTCGATCAGCGCGGCCACCACCGGGGCAGGCAAAGCCCCCAGCGTTTGATTCCGTGCTTCCGCCGGCATCTCGCGCAGCAGCCGCCCTTTCTCAGCAAGCGTCGGGGCCGCATCGATGCGGGCCACACTCGCGGCGATGTCGTGTCCCGGCTCGGCCTTTACCAATGCCATCGGGCCTTCTTCCAGATTCGTTTCAGAACTATTCTCAGAACTCATCATCAGCTTCGCTGCTCCTACTAACCTTCGTTCCAGTGCGCCAAAAAAGCAAAAATCGCGAATAAAAATGCGCCTTATTATACCTGATTTGGGAGATTATTGTGCATAATAAGCACAGAGGAAGCCGACCCTATGCAGCATGAACTGATCCCGGCGGGCACAAACGCGCCGACGGAAGTCAATACCATCGTGGAGGTGCCGAAAGGCTCGTCCAACAAATACAAATACGCGCCCGAGAGCGATGTTTACCGATACGACCACACGCTCTTCTCGCCGCTGCATTATCCCTGCGACTATGGATGGATCTGCGGGACGAAGGGGAAAGGGCAGCGAAAGCCGCTGAACGTGCTGGTGATGTCGTCGAACCCGACGTTTGTCGGCTGCCTGGTGGTGGCACGGCCCATCGGGGCACTTTTGATGAATGATCACCGAGGAGAGGACCACAAAATCCTCTCGGTCGCCGTGGCCGACCCGCGCTTCGACGATATTCTGTCGCTGAACGATCTCTCCGACCACACGCTTTTGGAGATACAGCACTTTTTCGAGATCTATCAGGTATTGGAGCAGCACGAGGTAGAAATTATGGGCTGGGAGGATGTCATCGAGACGCAGGCCCGGATCGCCGCCGCGATTGGCGGTAATGCCGAATAGCCAAGCCTAGACGACGGTCTTCTTCCAGCGGCCCCATTTGAAAAGGGCCAGCGCAAGAAGGCCGTTTAAAGTCGTGCTGATAGTCATCGCCCACCACGCCCCGACGGCACCCAGGGCCAGCGGGAAGATCGCGACCCAGGCCAGCGGCAGGCGAATGCCCCACATGGTCACAACCGCCGCCCAGGCCGGGGCTTTCGTATCGCCCGCACCGTTCAAAGCTCCCGTCAAAATCATCCCGAAGGCCAGAAATGGCTCGGAAATTGCCGCGATCCGCAGGTAGGCTACGCCCAGCCGAACCACCTCCGGGTCGTGGGTAAAGAAGCGCGTGAAGGGCACCGCGCAGAAGTAGAAGACCGCGCCCATAACGATCATCACGCCCAGCCCCTGCTGCAAGGCCGCCCAGGCCGCCCGCTCGGCCCGGCGCGGGTTCCCGGCCCCGAGGTTTTGACCCGTCAGCGTTCCCGCCGCCATGGAGAAGGCAAACCCAGGCATGAACGCCACGCTCTCCGAAGTCAGCCCGATGGTCAGGGCCGCCACGGCCGCAGTCGCTTCTGGGGATCGGGTGAGAACGCCGGTGAAGAAGATCATCGACAGCACGCGGGAGAGGTTCTGCCACAGCGCAGGCAGGCCGATATTTAGGATGCGCCGCGCCCATCCCAGGTCCAGATGCCCCAGGCGGCGGACCAGGCCCTGCACCGGCGAGCCGCGCAGGAACCACAGGTACAGGCCCGCGCCGATCACCTGCGACGCGACCAAAGCCGCTGCACCGCCGAGCAGACCCATCCTCGGAAAGCCCCAGTTCCCAAAAATCAGCAGGTAGTCCCCGCCCAGATGGATGATGTTCACGCCGATCATTACTCGCAGGGGCGTCACGGTATCGCCGAGGCCGCGAAAAACACTGCTGAGTATCAGCATCAGGAAAAGCGCGGGAATGCCGAGCAGCGTCAGACCGAGATATTGGGTAGACAGAGTGGCAGCATGGGAATTGACATGCATCAAGCCGACGGCGACGCCCCGCAGGGGCCAGGTCAGCCCAAGGCAGAATACGGCGGCGATGAGGCCGAGCCAGAGAGATTGGTTCGCGGCCACGGTCGCTTGATCCGGCTCGTTCGACCCGGCGAAGCGGGAGATTAGGGCGGAGGTTCCCACCGAGAGGGACATGCCGACGGAGAAGAGCAGAAACATGAACTGCCCGCTCAGCCCAACCGCCGCCAGGGCATCCGGACCGAGATGGCCGACAAAAAACCGATCCGTGAACGAATTGGCAGTTTGCAGCAGCATGGTCAGCACGATCGGCCACGCCAGCGTCCAGACCACCCGGTGCAGCCCGGCATTCGATTCAGTTTTACTTTCTTCGGAGGTTTCCGAGATCCGGGAGATCTCTTCCAGCGTCGCCGGTTCGTGCTCGATACTTTCCGCTGCCAAATCACTTGCCTTCCGACCCACCCGCATCGATGCAGGGCGGATGTCCATTGCCTACAGTAGAACACGGGAATGGAGAAGAAAGTTCTCGGAGTACCTCACCCGGCAACAAGTTGCCACCCTCTCCTTCGGAAAGGCGAGGGTTAAGATTGGATTAAGATGGAGTGTAGGGTGCGCTGCTTGCTGCGCCCTCTTCTCCTAACTCCTTCTCCTAACCCTCGCCTTTCCGAAGGAGAGGGTGGCAACTTGTTGCCAGGTGAGGTCTCCTACTCCTTCGGCGCAGATTCCGGCTTCACCATCAGCGGCTCCTCGGCGCGGCTGAGGACGATGGGCTTGGCCGTCATCAGCAGGGGATAGGCGGGGGCGGAGAGCTGCGGGCCGTGGGGGGAGATTGGGGCTAGGGTCAGATTTTTGCCGTCGAACGAAAGGTTGTAAACGGCGACCGGGTGGAACCAGGGTTTCCCGGAGACCAGAGTCATTGGAAGAGGAGCGCCGTTGACACTCAGGCTGACACAGCGTACCGTCAGGCGGCTGTCTTTCAGGATGTAAGTACCGGACCCGGCGATTGCGCCGCTGGGGAAGTTCAGAACGGTCCCTACCATGCCGTTCGGCTGAAAATACAGCGACGTATGTAAGGTCCGGGTGAACGCAGCCCCGGAAGCATCGTTCCAGACGATGTTGCCGCTCCATTTCCCCGACAGAACGTCTGCGCTTTGGACCCGTTTGTCAAACCCGCCGAACAAAAGTGTGATCGTAAGAGCCAGAACGCAGAGCAGTACCCCGGCGAGGGCGCGTCCGTGCTTGGCAAAGAACAGTTTCAAGAAATGATTTTCCTCCACGAAAATAAATGCATCGCGCTAAAAACAAAGGCATCGCGATCAAGACCAGCCGGTCCAGTCCCCGACATACAGGACTTCTTCTTCCAAAGTCACCCCAAACCGCTCCTGAACTCCCTCGCGCACTCGGCAGGCGAGTGTCCGCAGGTCGGAGGCGGTCGCTCCGCCGGCATTGACGAGAAAATTGGCGTGTTTTTCCGAGACTTCCGCCCCGCCGACACGCAGGCTCTTTAGCCCGCAGGCTTCGCTGAGAAAGCCCGCCGGGATGACTCCCGATGCCTTCATGCCCGGAGTGAGGTTCGGCAGACTCTCGGCCAGCGGCTTGTTGATGACGTTCTTGAAAAACGATCCCGCGGACGGAGCCAGCGGCTGCTTCGCCCGCCGCTGGGCCTGGTAGAGCTTTGCCCGGGCAACGATCTCTTCGGGATCGCCGCGCTCGGTCAGCTGCAGGACACACGAAAGCAGCACCGTGTTCCCTGTGGCGGAGCGGCGCAGACGGCTGTCTCGGTAGGAAAACTCCATCCACTCCGGCTCGACCGTCTGGTCTCGCCCGTCGGCAAAAACGCGCACGGACTTGACCAGCGGCCCGATATTGCCTCGGTAGGCTCCGGCATTGCTGACTAGGGCACCGCCGACGGTGCCGGGGATGCCGATAGCCCATTCCAGGCCGCCGAACCCCGCCCGGGCCGTCTGCAAAAACAGAGACCCAAACGAGACACCGCTTTCCGCCTGAGTCTCTTCTCCGACGATGCAGCCCTTGCAGCGATTCTGGATCACCAGGCCGTCATACCCGGCATCACTCATCAGCAGATTCGACCCATGCCCGATAAATAAGTAGGGGATCTCGTGCTTCGTACATAGCCCCAGCACCTGGGCCAGGGTCTCGACATTCGACGCCGCCCAGAACCAGCGGGCCGGGCCGCCGACTTTGAGTGTCGTATGCCGGGCCATCGGCTCCCAGTGCCGCAAGGAGTCGCCGAGTGCCTCCGAAAGAGTTCGTTCCGTATTTTGCGATTCCATATCCATAGTAGGCTTCTAGTGTAACACAGGAGAGGGTGAGTTGGCAAGGGCAATTTGACTACTGATTACTCGGGACCAGGATAACTTTGCCGTAAACGGTCTGGGACTCGGCCATATCCATGGCGGCAGCCACCTTCTCCAAGGGGAGACAGGCGGCGATCTGCGGCTTTGGTACACCCTGAGCCAGCAGGGCGACGAGCTGTGCGAAGTCTTCTCTCAGCCGCGCCCGGAAGGCGGCACGGCCCACCGTATGCCCTGCCCAAACGTTGTAGAAAACCGCTTTGTGACCGTCGGGCAGCAAACTCCACCAGGCGAGTCGCCCAATCAGTGACAGGCGAGTCGCCCAATCAGTGACAGGAAAGCTTTCAGCACGGAAGCTCCCTCCTCTTTGGCAATGGATACATTTCCGTGGCAGACAAGTGTGCCGCCGGGTGCAAGCATCTTGTAAGAAGCGAGAACTCCCTTCCCGCCGACGTGATCGAAGACGGCATCGGCTCCCCCCGGAGCCAGGAGGCGCAGGCTTTTTTCCAGATCCGGGTCGTTGTAGTCGAGCGGTTCCACACCGCTCTCCCGCAGAGCGGCGTGATGGCGGGGGGAAGCGGTGCCGATAACGCGGACACCGGCATGCCTGTCGAGCTGACCCAATATCGATCCGACGCCGCCATTCGCCCCATATACGACAATTGTCTGCCCGCACTGGATGCGTGCGGTGCGGTGGAGCATTTGCCAGGTGGCGATGCCGTTTACGATCAGTGTTTCCGCGTCGGCGGGATCGATTCCTTCCGGGACAGGCAGCAGGTCCTCCACAGACAGCAGGATGCAGCTGGCCCACCCGCCAGTGTTTGTGAGTGCGGCAGCGCGTTTCCCGACCAGGGAACCAGGTGCTCCCCCTCCGACCGCCATTACGGTTCCGACCAAGTCGTAACCGGGAACAAAGGGAAACTTCGGCTGATCGGGATATTTATCGCGCCGCATCTGCTGTTCCGCAAATGGGATGCAGACATCACTCAGCCGCAATATCCGCTCATTTGCATTGACCTCATGTGTACTCGCCTCCCGCACTGCAGCCGCCAGAAGCGCGAAGCCTTTGGCCTGCAGTTCTCCTAAAAGGGCAGCTTTATTTGCGAAATACTCGTAGATAATCGGCGGCGTATACTCAATCACTTCCGCCGCACGCCGGACGGTGACGGCCGACCAGCCTTCTTCGCGGGCGATTTTTCCCGCCGCTGTCAGGATACTCTCCCGAACCGCCTGTTTCTGACGCTCTCGCCGCTCTTTGACGCTCAATTTCTAGCTCCAATAGTATTTCTAACGCTGTTATATTATCTCGGCACATAAATATCCAAAAGTCAAGGATTTCTATAAAATCTTCTGGTACACTCTCTGTGTGACTGAAATCGAACTGCTCCACGAGGAGATCCGCGCCTGCCGCCGCTGCGAAGAAGGTGGCTATCCGATCTCGCCCCCGCCACTAGTTTGGGGGCAGGCACCCGCCCGGTTTATGCTGATCGGTCAAGCTCCCGGTCTGAGCGATCTGCGCGGGGAGCGGATGTATCTCGGCCCGGCGGCCCGCAAATTGATCGGCTGGCTGATCGAGGCGGGGTTCGCGGAAGAGGATATCGGCACGAATCTTTACATGACGGCCCTGACCAAATGCTTTCCAGGCCGACTGCCGGGCAAAAGTACGGACCGCGCCCCCTCGCCAAAGGAACGAGCGAACTGCCGCCCGTGGCTGGATGCCCAGTGGACCCTGGTCCAGCCGCACGTCGTGCTGCTCTTCGGCAAGCTGTCAATTGATACATTCCTGCCTAAAATGCCGCTGGAAATGGCGGTCGGCAACACGTTTGAATTGGGTGGCATCACTTATGTTCCCCTGCCCCACTCGTCGGGTGCCAGCACCTGGCTGAACGATTCCGGTCACCGCGCTCTGCTCAAAGAAGCGTTGGAGCGGGTACGGGAGCAGAGGCTGAAGCATTTGTGAGGGAAAAGCAGCGCAGGATTTCGAGCCAGGTCCCGCGAACTTGACTTGCGAGGACTGCGACCTATGCTTGAACCCGAACTTGACGATCCGGACCGGACTTCTGCGGATTTTACGGAATTACAAAATCCAAAAATTGCGGAAGACGTGCCGCCTGCCCTGCGCGATCCGGCCCTGTACCTGAATCGGGAGCTTTCCTGGCTGGCGTTCAATGAGCGCGTTCTGGGCGAAGCGCGGGACCGGTCGCAGCCGCTGCTAGAGCGGGTCAAGTTCGTTGCGATTACCTATTCCAACCTCGACGAGTATTATATGGTGCGCGTCTCGGGCCTGCAGCAGCAGGTGACTATGGGCATGACCGATGTCTCGCCCGACGGCATGACTTCGGCGGAGCAGCTCACCCAGCTTCGGGCACGGGTCGGACCGATGCTGCGGGAAGCGGCGACGCTCTTTCACGATACCCTGGTGCCGGAGCTGCGCTCTGCCGGGATCGAGGTTTCAGACTACGCCTCTCTCTCCCGTGTTCAGCAAAAAGCACTCAAGGGCTATTTTGAGCGGGATATTTTCCCGGTGCTGACCCCCCTGGCACTCGGGCCGGGGCATCCGTTCCCGCATATCTCGAACCTTAGCCTGAACCTGGCCGTCGTCGTGCGCGACCCGGAGCACGGGGAGAGATTTGCCCGCATGAAAGTCCCCGGTGTTCTCCCCCGCCTCGTCCCCTGCGGCGCGGAGGATGAGGCGGAGGGAAGTGCAGAGAAGCCCCGTTTCGTTTGGCTGGAACAGGTCATTGCCGCAAACCTCGGCTCCCTGTTTCCTGGACTTCAGGTGCTGGAAAGCTATCCATTCCGCGTGACCCGCGATGCCGATCTGGAAATTCAGGAAGACGAAGCCTCCGATCTGCTGGAGACCGTCGAAAAGGGGCTCCGGCGGCGTCAATTCGGCGATGTCGCCCGCCTGGAGGTCACCACCGCCATGCCGCCGCGTGTTCGGGAGCTGCTAATCGGCAACCTGCTGCTGGACCCGCACGACGTTTACGCCCTGCCGGGACCGCTGGGCCTGTCCGATCTGATGAGCCTCTATAAAATCGACCGGCCTGACCTGAAAGATCCGCCCCTGATGCCCGCTCTTCCCGCCGCCCTGGCGGACCCCGGCGACGGCATTTTGGACGTCATCGGGGCGCAGGACCTGCTGCTGCATCACCCCTTTGACTCGTTCGTGCCGATTTTGGACTTCATCAAAACCGCGACCAGCGACCCGGGGGTTCTGGCGGTCAAGCAGACCCTCTACCGGGTCGGCAGCAACTCCCCAATCGTGAAGTCCCTGGCGGCGGCCCGCGACGATGACACGCAGGTGGCGGTACTGGTGGAGCTGAAAGCACGCTTTGACGAAGAAAACAACATCGAGTGGGCACGGGCGTTGGAAGAGTCCGGGGTGCATGTGGTCTACGGCCTCGTCGGCCTGAAAACGCACTGCAAGGTGGCCCTGGTCGTCCGCAAGGAGCGCGACGGAGCCTTGCGCCGCTACATTCATCTGGGCACGGGCAACTATAATCCGATCACGGCACGTATCTACACCGATCTGTCGCTGTTCACCGCCCGGCCCGATATCGCCGCCGACGTTTCCGAGCTGTTCAACCACCTGACCGGCTATTCGCGCCAGCGCCGCTACCGCAAGCTGCTGGTCGCCCCGGTGAATATGCGCGAGCGGTTCCTGGAAATGATCCATCGCGAAGCCGAGTGGGCACGGCGTGGCAAGCCCGCCCGCTTGATTCTCAAAACCAACACCCTCAGCGACGAGCCGATCATCCGTGCCCTGTACGCCGCCGCCCAGGCAGGGGTCAAGATCGACCTGATCGTGCGCGGCGTCTGCTGCCTGCGCCCAAATGTCCCCGGAGTCTCGGAGAATATCCGGGTGACCTCGGTGATCGGCCGTTTCCTTGAGCACTCGCGCATTTATTACTTCCATAACGGTGGCCGCTTCGAGATCTACTGCGGCAGTGCCGACCTGATGCGCCGTAACCTGGACCGCCGCGTCGAGATCCTTTTCCCCGTCGAGGACCCCACCCTCAAAAAGCAGATCCGTGACGACATTTTAGAGATCTATCTCCAGGATACCGCACAGGCCCACGAGCTGCAGTCCGACGGCTCCTACCTGCGCCTGCACCCCGCCCCCGGTGAGGCCCCGTTCAGTGCCCAGGCGTATCTGCTCGCGCAGCGTTCGGGAGAATTATCCTAACCCCGTAGGGGCGGGGCTTGCCCCCGCCCTCCTTTCCCTCCCTCTTTCCTTCTCTGGCTCAAAAAGAGTGCTTGACATTACGCCCCGTTCGTGATATGATGGATCACCGCTTAATGCCGGGCGACCTCTACCTGCGCTAACGGGAGAAACTCATCTCTCTGCGTCTTGCCGCTTTCTGTACCCTGACCGCGCTCTTTGTTCTGCTCCCGCTGACTGGGTACGCTGGAACTTACACCCTCACCTACTCCGGCGGAGCCGTCACCTACTCTCCGCCCACACCAGCCATCAAAGCTGGCTACGCCCTCAAATCCGGAACCTACGGCGGAAAATAAGGCACTAGGGCATACGTGTCCCCGTCCCAGACCCCCATCACTTTGCAGGTCAATAATGCATTTAAATCCGCCAAATATGTCGGCACGTTCCAAACGTGCATGATGTTCTATCCGCCGGGGTCTGATGTGCAATGGGTACCGCTGACCGAGACCGATTGGAATTTGAATCTCAATGCAACTCGACCAGCCACAGGACATTGGTCTGACTTTCCTCCCAATGGGGCAGCGGGTGGCATCACTAAAATCTTTGATTTTAAGCCTCAATACACGCATCCGAAATGGACGAGCATACAACAGTAATGAGGGTGGTCTTTTGGCCCCTCTTGGTTGAAACATACGATTGGAGATAAAATGAAATCTACGCTTCCCTGTCTCGCTTTAATGTGCATCAGTCTGACGATACCGTGCGCCGCACAATCAGATCAACCTTCGGGAGTTGTATCCCCCACTGCACTTCGAGCACTTGCAGACCAGCTTTTCAAGCAATCCAAGAGCATACATCACCGTCACCCTTCCAAAGAGGAGCAGGCATATTCCGATTCCGTGCAGGCACGACTGAATGCAGCGGAAACTGCGGGTGAAGAAGCACTCACGCATGGATACTTCAGTGCAGCAGAGTCTCACTTCCGGGATGCCATCAATGCCCGTCCTTCAGCAGATGATTATTGTAAGTTGGGAGAAACGATTGCGGGACAGGGTCGAGCAGTAGAAGCGATAGAAGCGTATCGAAAGGGTATTTACGAAGCACCGGATTATGGAATGGGGCACTCGGTCCCGACGGCTGAGGAAGTGCTTGAGGCACAGCAGGGTAAGCCGAAAATGCACCTCTGTCAGCAACCGGAATCCTGGATGAAGTATGCACTGCTGCTAAGTCAGACGAACCAGCAAGTCGAGGCAATTAGGATTTATCAGAAGGCATTCCCGGTGGTGCCGGGTATAACTGAGCGTACGATTACGCGATTTCCTGATGCAAGCACATTAGCACCACGGGGATTTCAAGCATCGGTACACATTGCTTTAGGCCTGTGTGCTACTTTTGGCGGTGGATCAGATAAGGCCATGACTGAGTTCGCTAAAGCACGGCAGTTGGAACCTGCCTCATCGCTGACCAATTACTACTACGAATATGGGTGGCAGCGTTTAGCCCCAGCAGTCCGGGCTAAGTATGGCACTCCTCAGCAGGCGAAAGCTGCGCTCCAAAAAGCAGTCAAGATGGGCAAGGGCGATGTGAAGCTGGCGGCGGCGAAGGCTCTGAAGAGCTTTTCTTAAACGCCATTTGCGACTCCGAAATAACGCCCGGTCTTTTTGAGACCGGGCGTTTTTCTTTGTCTTCGACCCGCGATGCCTACCCCGTAAAAATAGCATTGCACATACTTCCGAAGCTGTGGAATAATCCGATTAGGACTCACGCTGTACGCAAAGCGAAAGCCGGGATTTTATAATCACTGTTCATACACAAGCACAGGGAACGACGATGGCGGCGGAGAAAGCGGCGGAGCGCGGCTTGCCAGGGGCGCGGCGGCGTACGGTCGACCTGCTGCGGGGCGGGCGGACGCTCGGGGTCGCCGCCTGCGTGGCACTGGCCGCTGGGGCGATCCGGTTTCAGGGGCTGAACGACCCGGCGATCCTGCCGCTGTTCGTCTTTTTTGTGGGCCTGTCCATCCTCTCGGTGGTGCTGCCGGCCAGCGGGCCGCGCGGGCAGCGGGTGGGCCTGATTCCGGCGGTCGGCCTGGCGGCGGTTCTGCTGCTGCCGCCGATCGTTGCGCTCCTGCCCCTGCTGCTGGCAAATACGGCGTATGCCTTCTCCCGGGAGATGCGGGTCTCGCGCCGGGCCGCCTATGAGCGCGGCGTGTACCTGCTGCTGGCGATGCTGGTGGGGGGACTGCTCCGCGTGGCACTGGCCGCGCACACGCTGGTTGCCGCCGATTCTGCGCTTCAGGTGATGCTGGTCTCTCTCTGCTACGGGGGGGTCTATGCGGGTGGGCGGCTGCTCGGGCTGGGGCGTCATGCACAGGCGCGAGGAACAGTCAAGCGGCACGCCTGGCGCGGCTGGCGGCTGGAGGTGGCAACACTGGCCGTGACCACCCCAGTGGTGGTCGTGATGGCACTTTCCTACGCCCCTATGGGGATCGCGGGAGTTGCGGGGGCGGCGGCACTCCTGGGCATGCTGGTGGTGGTCGCGCACTTCGGCTTCGAAGTCGGTTTGATGCGCGAGCAGGTCCGGGCGATGGAGAAGATCAGTGCGCTGACTGTTGCCCAGACCAGCCCGAACAAAGTCATCGAGCGGTTCCTGCACCTGAGTGCGGACCTGGTCTCCTGTGACCGGGCCGAATTCTGGCTGACTAACGATGCGGAGACCCGCCTGGAGCGGCTTTCGCTTTCCACCGGCCGCTCTGAGGTCGCAGCGGGCGAGACGGCCAGTGTCCGGTTTGGAGAGGGACTTGTGGGCCGGGTCGCCGACCGCAAAGAGCCGATTCTGGTGCGCGACGCCACCCGCGATCCGCGCCGGACCGAGGGCGAGCAGATTCGCCCCTCCGCACCGTCCCACTCCCTGCTTTTGATGCCCCTGGTCGCCGGAAACGAGACCATGGGCGTGGTTCAGTTCGAGCGGGACGAGCCGGGCCAGTTCACCCCGCGCGACCTCTCCCGCGTCCGCGCTCTGGCAAGCCAGGCGGCGGCGACAATCGCCAATGTCCGCACGCACCAGGATGTTTACAACCAGGCCGTCACCGACAGCCTGACCGGCCTCTACAACCGCCGCCATATGCAGGCCGTTCTGCTCGATGAGCGCCGCCGCGCTCAGCGTTACGGCCATCCCCTCTCGGTCATCATGCTGGATGTCGACGGCTTCAAAGGCTACAACGACACCTACGGCCATGTCCAAGGCGACGTGCTGCTGAAGATGCTGGCGGACCTTCTGCGCGAGAATGTCCGCAGCGTGGACAGCGTCGGACGGTTCGGCGGCGAGGAGTTCATTGTCCTGATGCCGGAGACCCCGGCGATGGAAGCGCACTTTACCGCCGAGCGTCTGCGCACCGCGGTCGAGTCCACCGTCTTCCCCGGTTTCGCCGAAGATCCGGAGCTGCTGGTCTTCAAAACCATCAGCCTGGGGGTCGCCACGTTCCCTGAAGATACCGACGACACGCAGGAGCTGGTCACCCTGGCCGACAACGCCCTGTACCGCGCCAAGCGCGGCGGCCGCAACCAGACGGTCCGAGCCGGTTCGGAAGCCGCCTGAGATTCGGCTTACCCCGCCGGGATCACGACGATCTTGCTCTGCACGGATTTGACGCCGGGGACACCTCCGGCGATCTGTGCAGCCAGTGTTCTCTGGGCGGGGGTGGTGACACTGCCTTCCAAGATCACGACGCCGTGTTTGGCGCTGACGGTGATGAAGCGGGCGGAGAGCGAGGGGTCGCGGGCGAAAGCATCCCGGACGGCGACGGCTAAGGGGTCGCCCGGCTCGAAGCCGGACTGGGATGGGACATCGGGAAGGGTGACGGCCTTGCCGGAATAGCGGCCCGGCTGGATCGTGTTTCCAGGCTGACTCAGCTCCCAGGAATTGGCCGAGGCCGAGTTGGTCGGCGTGCCGATGTGGTAGGAGGGAGTCGTGGTCACGGGGTCTTTGCGCGAGCAGCCGCCAATAGCCGCAGTCAGTGCAGCAAGAGCACAGACTACCGAGAACCGTGTTTCAAGACTCATGACGCCCATCGGCTGATGACGACCCTTCCAATCCCCGCCATATCTTCTCGAATAGCGACCTCACGATAACCGGCATCTCGTGCCGCGTCGGCCACGATCTCCGCCTGCCCCAGCCCCACTTCGAGCAGCAGCCAAGCCCCCGGTTTGAGATGGGCCGGGGTCTCAGTCAGAAGGCGGCGGTGCAGGGCGGTGCCGTCAGTGCCTGAAGCGTCGCCGTCACCGGAAAGTGCCAGGCGCGGCTCGTAGTCCCGCACTTCCGGCTGAAGAGTGCTCATCTCCACCTCGGTGATGTAGGGCGGGTTAGAAACAATCACGTCGCAGCGCAGCTCCGGCGGCAGCGGGGCCAGCAGGTCGCCGCAAAGCAGCGTCACCCGCTCTTCCAGGGCGTACCGGACGACATTTTTCTTAGCCAGCTTCAGGGCATCGGCGGAAAGGTCGGTCGCCCAGACGCGCGAGGTCGGCAGCTCGGAAGCCAAAGTCACGGCCAGGCAGCCGCTGCCGGTGCCGATGTCTGCTAGGGCTGGTGCAGCTGCGGCCCGGCAAATCTCCAAGGCCGCTTCGACCAGCATCTCCGTTTCCGGGCGGGGAATCAGCACGGCCCGGTTGATCTTAAACTCCCGCCCGTAAAACCATGCCTCCCCAGTAAGATACGGCAATGGCCGCCGCTCCGCTCGTAGGGCGACGGCTTTTTCATAGATCAACAGCTCCCGGTCCGTCAAGACCCGCTCCGGCTCACGCACCAAATCCTCCCGGCGGCATTTCAGTGTCCACAAGAGCAGAAGCTGGGCGTCTAAGCGCGGCGTTTCAACTCCCGCCAAGGTCAGCACGGGGATGGCCTGCGCGATGACTTCGGCGACGGCCAAGTTCAGCATGATTTCCCTCGTTTTCGGCGAAAACGCAAAAATGGAGAGACAGCTTCCCAGCCTCCGCACTCATACGCTGCGGAGTTGTACGCATGGGTGCAGCCTCCTCAAAGCAGTTAGGCGACTTCCTGCTTCAGCTTTTCCGCTTGGTCGGCACTGACCAGCGTGTCGATGATATGCTGGATATCGCCGCCGAGGATGAGCGGCAGGTTGTGGATCGTCAGGCCCACGCGGTGGTCGGTGAGACGGTCCTGAGGGAAGTTGTAAGTGCGAATCTTCTCCTCGCGCCCACCCGAGCCGATCAGCCCTTTGCGGGTATTCCCCAGTGAGTCTTCCTGTTTTTGCAGCTCGATATCGTACAGGCGAGACTTCAAAACGCGGATGGCTTTCTCGTAGTTCTGAAGCTGGGAGCGCTGGTCCTGACAGGTAACCACAATCCCCGTCGGCAGATGGGTCAGACGAACGGCGGTCTCGTTCTTTTGGACATTCTGGCCGCCTGCTCCGGCACTCAGGGTATGCTCGCGCTTAATGTCCTTATCGGGGATCTCAATCTCGATATCTTCGACTTCCGGCATAACCATGACCGTCGCCGTGCTGGTCTGCAGACGGCCGCTGGACTCTGTCACAGGGACGCGCTGGACGCGGTGAACACCGGACTCGAACTTCAAAGCCGAGAAGGCCCCAGTGCCGTGAATCTCCATGATGGCTTCTTTGTACCCGCCGATGCCTGTCTCGTTCGAGTTCAGCAGCTCATACTTCCAGCCGCGCTTTTCGGCGTAGCGCATATACATCCGAAACAGCTCTCCGGCGAACAGAGCGGCTTCCTCGCCGCCCGCCGCCGCGCGGACTTCCAGAATGACGTCTTTTTCGTCGTTCGGGTCCTTGGGCAGGAGCATGACTTTCATCTCCTGCTCCAGCGCGGCCCGCTTCGCCCGCAGCTCATCGAACTCCGACTGGGCCATGTCGCGCATGTCGTCGTCGAGCGAGCCGCGCAGCATCTCCTCGGTCTCGTCTACCTGCCGGTCGGTATCATTGTACTCCCGGAACTTGGCGACGATCTCCGTCAGATCGCTGTACTGCTTGTGAACCCGCTTGTACTCGCTCATATCATTGACGAGGCTTGGGTCGGACATGCGCCGCTCCAGCTCCGCGTATAACTCTTCGACTTCGGCTAATTTCTCGAACATTTTCGAATTTCCTTACGCGACAACCGCCGCCGGCTCTTCACCCATTTTGTCTGTCCGCATGGCGGAAATCGTCAGCGTCGCCCCGTCATGCTCAGCCGCCCAGACGGAATCGAGGGCCGCGATCGCGACTTCGATCTGGTCGTCATCCGGGACCCGCGTAGTCAGGTACTGTGTCCACAGACCGGGAGCAATGAGTGCCAGCGCCCAAGGTTTGTCCCGGTTCGCCCCGGCCCATTTCAGGATTTCGAACGCGATCCCCGCTACCACCGGCAGCAGCAGCAGGCGCAGGCCGATGATCTCCAGCAGTGAGTTACGCGGAATGATGGCAAAGACGAACACGGACGTAATCAGCACGATAAAAATAAAGTTGGTGCCGCAGCGCGGATGGATCCGGCTGGCCGCCTGGGCATTCTCCAGCGTCATCGGCAGCCCCGCTTCCAGGGTGTTGATGGCTTTGTGCTCCGCCCCATGATATTGGAAGACCCGCTGGATATGCTTCATCTGCGAGATTGCGGCGATGTAGGCGAAGAAGATCGCCAGCCGGATGCCGCCCTCCGCCAGATTGACCGTGAGCGACGTGTGCCCATGCAGTGCTTTGTTGGCGAGTAAAGCGGGCAGTGTCCAAAAGAGACCAAATCCGAGAAACAGCGACAGTACGGTGGTTGCCCCGATGGCGATGCCGTTGATCGTGCCGTTCGAAGATTTCTCTTTCTCCGCCATCCCTTCGCCCATCGCGAGATTAACCGCACTGGCTTCTCGGACTCCCCCGGAATTGGGGGAGGGGAGGCTGCCGTCGTCCGCCGCCTGTACATTGGCGGCGTAAGTCAACGCTTTGATCCCCATCGCCATAGCATCGATCAAGGCCAGCGAGCCGCGCAGGAAGGGCTTGTTCAGCCACTGCACCCTGCGCAGGTGCTTTTCGACCGGCTCAAGCTGCGTCACGATCTCGCCGTTCGACAGCTTGCGGCAGGCGACGGCGAAAAAGCGCGGGCTGCGCATCATCACGCCTTCGACCACCGCCTGACCGCCATACTGTGTACGCTCATCTGCCATGACTTCGGTACTCCCGGAGCAAAAGAAAAGAGGGCGGGGGCAAGCCCCGCCCCTACGGGGTGAAAATCGTAGGGGCGGGGCTTG
>JANXNV010000178.1 GCA_025353925.1 Armatimonadota bacterium | reverse complement strand
ACAGAGGAAGATGACCGATGACGATGTACCTGCGCCGACGTGCCGCTTTTTCCGCGGGTCTCAGCCAGCCGCTGCCGGGCGATCCGGGGCGCGGCCACGATTACCTTTGTGAGCTGACGGTCGGCGGCGAAATCCATGCCGACACGGGCATGGTGATCAACATCAAAGACGTGGATGCCGTGCTGAAAGCGCGGGTCACAAGTGTTCTGGGCGGGAAGCTGCTGGATACGGAAGTGGCCGCCTTTCGAGATCTGCCGCCGACCCCGGAGAATATTACGCGCTTCCTGTGGGACGAATGCCGTGCGGGGTTCGGGCAAAATGCTCGCCTGGCCCGTGTCACGCTCTGGCCGACTCCCTTGCTGGAAGTCAGCCTATCGCAATTAGAAAGCCCCGCTGAGGCTCCCATGATTACCGTCACGCGTACCTATGACTTTTCCGCTTCGCACCGCCTGCACTCGGCGGCACTTTCCAATGCTGAAAATGCCGAAATCTTTGGCAAGTGCAACTGGGAAAACGGGCATGGGCACAACTACGAGTTCGAGGTGACGCTGACGGGCGACACGGATCCCCAGTCCGGGCAGCTTCTGGATCTCAGCCGCCTTGATGCCATTGTCGAGGAGGTGGTGCTGAAGCCGTACGATCACAAACATCTCAACTATGACACGGCGGACTTCCGCGCTTTGAACCCGACCTCGGAGAACCTCACGAAAGTGATCTGGGATAACCTGTCGGCTCGCCTAAGTGCTGAGCCGCTGAGCCAGTCGCATCTCTACCGTGTCGCGGTGCGCGAGACCGCGCGGAATTACTTTGAGTATTACGGCGAGTAGTGTACCGGCTTGATGAGCTGACATATTGTGTGGCCTCCGGGGTCATGCCAGATATGAGCGTGGAACTAAAGTTCTACGCTGTGGGGCGCAGGCGCCTAGTTTCGACCTTCGTCGAAAAAGAGGTTAGGGCAGCAGAGAGCGGTCTTATCCTGCTCACTCCTGTCCCGGCGCAGGCCGCGACTGGGCGTTTCGCCCCACAGCGTAGGAGTTTACTCCCACGCGCTCCCCTTGGGTTAACCACTGCCGAAAACGATGCTTCGAAAGCACTGGAACAAACACTGATGCCACACGACAGCGAATTGGTAGATTATTACGCGCAGCGGGCGTCTGAGTATGAGCTGATTTATCACAAGCCGGAGCGACAGGCGTCGATCGACTGGCTCAACGCGCGTCTCCGGCAGGAGTTCTCCGGTCACACGGTGCTGGAAGCGGCATGTGGGACTGGGTTTTGGACACAGACTATCGCGGAGGCCGCACGTTCGGTTGTCGCTACGGATGTAAATGCCGCCGTACTGAACCTCGCCGCGCAAAAGCTTCTGCCACCTGGCAAGGTAACGTTCGTGCAGGATGATGCCTATTCGCTGCACAATATTCCTGCCGGGGAGTTCAGTGCCGGGTTTGCGGGCTTTTGGTGGTCACATCTCCCCTTGTCGCAGATCGCCGCGTTTCTCGGCGCGTTTCACTCCAAACTTCAGCCGGGGGCAGTGATACTATTTGCGGATAATCTTTATGTCGAAGGCGGCAGCCACCCGATCACGCGGACCGATGCCGACGGGAATACTTATCAAG
The DNA here is from genome assembly GCA_025353925.1 of Armatimonadota bacterium. Lineage (GTDB taxonomy): Bacteria > Armatimonadota > Armatimonadia > Armatimonadales > Capsulimonadaceae > JANXMY01. Next base: position 857 of record JANXNV010000178.1, on the reverse strand, counting down.
AACGGGTTTTGCTGGACGGCGCACGGCATGAAGTGCTGAAAAACTTCCCGACCGAGCAGGAGCTGGCGAAAGCCGTGCAGCCATACGGAAGTGCTGTTCAATTTTCGTTCTGCGACTATTATTGGTGTATTTCGTATCGTCTGAGTGGCACTGCCTGAAAGTCAACACAAAGCGCATGAACAAGCGTCAATGGCAAATCTGCGTTGTCGGGGCGGTGGCAGCGGTGTCGGTAGTCGCCTTCGGTACTTCGCGCCCAGCACCGCCCTCTGCCGGACCGCAGATTGAGACGGCACCGAGTCAATACGCGCAAAGTTTCACGTCGGCGATTGTGCCACAATGGACAGTGCTGACATCGTTGGGGCTGGCAATGGGGACGGGGGCTTTAGCCTACCGATGCCGGAGATAAGAGGCGGCGCACTCGTTGTCGCCGCCTCTTACGTCCGAAGGACGCCATTTAGCGAGTGGAATTCATTCCCTCGCTCCTCTGCATCCGTTTATGAAGATGCCCGACAATCAGGCTGTATGTAAAGACGATCAAGAGGCAGAGACAGCTAAGAGGGCAGAGACAGCTAAGAGGGCGCAGCAAGCAGCGCACCCTGCAGGGTACTCAGCATATTAAAGGCACTTCTTATTGTCCTGTCCCATCCGCCCCCTCCGCTCCCCGGATCTTCGCTTCGATTTCCCCCGCCTGCCCCCGCTCCCCGACACGGCTCGTGTCGATCGTCAGTACGAACTCGATGGTTCGGGGCTTGGCGGACATCCGCTGGCGGCTGACACGGTAGCGTTTGTAGGAGGCCAGGACGCAGGAGAGCTTGCCCCGGCTTGACGCCGCTTCGAGCAGACCGTTTAAGGGCATG
>JANXNV010000164.1 GCA_025353925.1 Armatimonadota bacterium | reverse complement strand
TTCCGATCTCCTCTGCTCTATCCCCGCCCTCTGCTCTATTCCCGCCCTCTGCTCTATCCCCGCCCTCTGCTCTATCCCCGCCCTCTGCTCTATTCCCGCCCTTTTGACCACCCCCGTCCTCCTTCTTTGCAGGAGTCGCCCCCACCTTTCCAGAACCTAACCCCATGCGGACAATTACCGGAGACATCGTGACGCCCGGCGGCGTTCTGTCAAATAGCGCACTGACCGTTACCGACGACGGCGAGATCGGCGAGGTCGGCTCGACGCGGCCTTTTTCCAGCCACAGCGAAGACATCGACGCGCGTGGGTTTCTCGTTCTGCCTGGGTTCATCGACCTGCATGTTCACGGCGGGGGCGGCGCGGACTTCATGCACGGCACTGCCGAGGCCGTCCGGCAGGTGGCTCGCACGCATGCCCGCTTCGGCACGACGGGCCTGCTGGCGACAACCTTGACCGCCTCGCAGGAGGCGACGGACCGGGCGATCACCGCCGCGCGGGATGTACAGCTAGCTGGATCGGGCGAGGGCGAGTCGCGGATATTCGGCATTCATCTGGAAGGACCGTACATCTGCCCGGCTCGGCGCGGGGCACAGCCGGCGCAGTGGGTGCGCGACCCGGACCCGGCGGAGCTGGCCCACTGGATTCAGCTTTCCGAAGATACCATCAAGCAGATCACGTTGGCCCCGGAGCGCGGCGGTGCCGAGGAAGTCATCCGATTGGCGCGGAGAAACGGCGTCACCGTCTCGGTCGGCCACACGGACGCGACGGCGGCTCAGACGGAGAAAGCGGTCGGCTGGGGCGCGACCCAGGCGACCCATGTCTTCAATGCCATGCGCGGCCTGCATCACCGCGAGCCGGGGACGGTCGGGGCGTGCCTCTCCCGCCCGGAGATCGTCTGCGAAGTGATTGCCGACGGCGTGCATCTCGACCCGCTCATCGTGCGGATGACAGTCGCCGCGAAAGGCGTCGCTGGGATCGTTTTAATCACCGATGCCATCGAAGGCACCGCCATGCCCGAAAGGGAATATCTGCTCGGCGGGCAGACCGTGATCGTTCAAAACGGCACGGCGGCCTTCGCCGACGGCACCCTGGCGGGCAGCGTCCTGACCATGGACCGAGCGTTCGCCAACGTGCGGCGTTTCGCGGGGGTCAGTATAGAAGCGGCGGCACGGTTGTCGTCCGGCAATGCCGCGCGGCAGCTGGGCCTGAGCGGGAAGTTCGGGGAGCTGACCGCCGGTGCCGCAGGGGACATTGTGATTTTGCACCCGGAGAGCGGGGAAGTTTACTGGACTCTGGTCGGGGGCCGGGTAGTGTACCGGCGGTAGGGGGGCACCTCCGAGAAAGACCGGATCAGTTTGAAGGGAAACTCCGGGGCCTGTTCATCCATCCAGCGGCGGTAGACCCGCAGCCGACCGGCACGGCGAACGGCATACAAATCCTCCCCTCCCCCGGCAAACCAGCCGCTGCACGCGGTCAGCGCGGAGCTTGGCACGGCGTGGTCTTTGTAATTGGAGCGATCCAGCACCTGGAAGTGAAACTGTGTGCGCGACTCCACTAGCAGACGCCGCCCCCCGACTTTCAGAAAAACCCTGCCGTGCGGTGTCAGATCAGCACTGTCTTGGATGTCGAATACCCAGGTGATTGGGTCGGGCAAGTGGATCGCAGGAGCCGCACGAAGCTCCTGCGGGCAGAGTGACAGAAGAGAGAAGAAGCAGAGCAGAACGAAGAACCGTTTTTGCATGGTGGAGATTTGCATGGTGGGAACCTGTTGGATGCTGGGGCCGCGTTTTCCTGCCGACTTTGTGGTCGATTGGAGTAACCGGTCATGAAATGTTGGTCACCCCGTAGGGGCGGGGCTTGCCCCCGCCCTCTTGTCTGCCCCCGCCCTCTTGTCTGCCCCTTCTTGAGCACACACGAAACATAAGGTCAAGAGGGCGGGGGCAAGCCCCGCCCCTACGGGGTGACCAACATTTCATGACCGGTTACTCCAATCGACCACAAAGTCGGCAGGAAAACGCGGCCCCAGCATCCAACAGGTTCCC
>JANXNV010000161.1 GCA_025353925.1 Armatimonadota bacterium | reverse complement strand
GTATTCGATCACGATCTGCGCCAGCAGCTGCGGACAAGAGCCGTAATAGTCCCGCTTCCGGTCATAACCGATGTAACCTGCGTACCAGCCGTCACCCAGCACGGCTCCAAGTGCATTTGGGCCGCTTTGGAGCAAATCGGTGACATCGTAAGTCTGGTAGGCAACCCGCTTGCGGTAATCGGTCCAGCCGGGAGCGAAATAGGCATCGCCGACACGCTGGCCGTTCAGCGACAGCACGTAGACTCCCCGTGCCGTCGCCGAGAGGGTCGCGCGGGTGATTGCCTTGCCCGCCTTGAACTCGCGCCGCAGATAGGGGCTAGGCTGGAGGTCGAGCATGGGCTGCACCGCAGGCAGGCTGATCCACTGGGCGGCCCAATCTTCAGGAGTCAACAGGCCCATCTGCCAGAACGCCGCCGCGCTCCACTCCGAGACTTGATCGGCTTCATCCCAGACACGCACCTTCCAGGTGACTTTCTGGCCCGAATTCAAAGCGGACCCGGCGTAAGCGATCTGGCCGGTGCGATCCGACAGCACCTTGCCGCTGTCCCAGAGCCTGCCGTCATCCACGAGAATCTGATACGCGCTTTGCTTGACATTGCGCCGTCCGGGGGCGTCGAGTCTCCAGGAAAGACGCGGGCCGAGCGAGTCTATTCCCCGCGGGTTGCTACGGTACTCGCAGCAGAGTGCGACGGGTAAAAGAGTTTGCATCAATGTTTCAGTCATAAAGAGAACCTCAGTGTTTGTTCGAGAACTAATTTATTGCTTGAAGCATGCACACAGTATAGCAAAGGGAACTGCGCCTGTCCAGCAGTTTCCCGGTGAGTTCTTGGACATTTCCGGTATTACTGACTGACATTACGCGTGGCTTCTTGGGGCCGAGTCTGTGAAAAGTGTGGGCATGAATAGTGTGGGCATGAAGAGCGTAGGCATGAAGAGCGTGGGAATAAATTCCTACGCTGTGGGGCGAAACGCCAAGTCGCGGCCTTCGCCGGGACAGGATAAAACCGCTCTCTGCTGCCCCTAATCTTTTTCGACGCAGGTCGAAACTAGGCGTCTGCGCCCCACAGCGTAGGAGTTTACTCCCACGCTCTTCATGCCCACGCTCTTTATTCCCACGCTCTTTACTCCCACGTCTTGAAGATCAGAAACGTGACGCGGTTTCCGAGGCGGACGAATTTGGGCCTAAGACCTGGGACTGCAGAAGGCGGCTGATGCCGCCCAGGGCTTCAAGCTGGGCAGGGGACAGCGGCTTCTTGGAGTTTCGGGCGGTTTTGGCGGCCAATGCGGCATCGCGCAAAAACGTATCCAGAGATTTTTGGAGTGCCGCCTGCTCTGGGGTGGGGGAATCGGGCAGGCGCAGCGAAAGCCAGTCGTGCAGGCCGCGCAGGTCGGTGGCGATCTGCTGCGCGGGCGGCAGCAGCTCGGGCATCCGGTGGGCGGCGGCGATCTGGGCCAGGGCGGCGATCTCGCCTTCGCCGTACCAGACCTGAGCGGAGTCCGAGACACGGGCGGAAGTCAGCCACTTCCGAAGTGCCGGGTCTTCGGGCAAAGAGGACAGCGTCCCGAACTCATTCAGCGAGGAAAGGGTCTGAGCCGCTGCGCCGTTGAAGATCGCCAGCGGACGAGCATCGGCAGACAGGGCCAGGGGTGCGGCCAGCCGCTCCGAAGCCTTGCGGACCGGGGCCAGTGCATCAGCGGGGGCATTCATGGCCGACATAAGCGTGACGGTCCGGCTCAGAAAGTCCGCCGCCGCCAGCCGGTTACGCCGGGCTGTCGGGGCCAGCTTGCCGAGCTTCCCGACCTGCGCGATCTTGCTGCGTGTACGGGAGACGACAGTCGCCTCCCCGGCCATCTCGGCATACGCGAAGGACCCGCGGGCAAGGGTTAAGCCCAGCGCGAAAAACTGCCGCTCAGAAGTGCTCATTTGCAGCAAGGCGGCACTCTCCTTCGGCGCGGGAGCAGGGGATAGCGGCATTTCCGCTTGGACGGGCCGAGCAAGCAGGGCCAGCAGGACAAGTGGCAGCCAGCGCGTATTCATGGACGCATTCTACCAGAAAAATCCGAAAGAATGGCTTTCTTGACAGCCGATTGGGTTTTTGTTATAATGCAAGCAGCTTAGGCGAATTGCTCTCATAGCCATTTACCTAGCAAGTCGACGGAAATCAGAGGAGATTACTGAGACATGCGTACAAAAACGACTCGATGCACGATCGCGGCGTCGCTGCTGGCCGCCGCACTGTTGACCCTGGGTGTGAGCCGACCATCGCACGCCCAGGCACCGTCCGGAATGGGGCGGGTGTGGGCCGACGAATTCGCGGGAGCGCAGAACGGCTCCACGCCCTACGGCGGGTGGTGGGGCTACCAGACCGGGGGCGGCGGCTGGGGTAACAATGAGCTGGAAGTCTACACCAGCAACGCAGACAACGCCCACATGATCTGGGACGCTACAGGCACCGATGCTCAGGCACTTCAGATCAAGGCTACGAATGTCAACGGCACATGGTATTCGGCACGGATCAACACGGCGGGGAAGGTCCCCATCGGACCCTACGGCTACTTTGAGGCCCGCTGTAAGTTTCCCAATGCCGGGAAAGGCTACTGGCCGGCGTTTTGGTTCCTTGGAAACAACATCGGCTCAGTGGGCTGGCCGACCTGCGGTGAGATCGATGTCGCGGAGGAAATCAACGGACAGTGGGAAAACCATCAAAGCCTGCATATGCCCGGCTGGGACCCGACGCTGATCACGGCTCCGAACAGCTCGACTTCGAGCTACCATAATTATGGAGTCAACTGGCAGCCCGGTTACTGCACGTTCTATGTGGACGGCAACCAGACGGGAACGTTCTCACGGGGCGGCGGCGGCAACTGGGTGTTCGACAACCAGACTGTGTACATGCTGCTGAACTTGGCGGTCGGCGGGAACTGGCCGGGCAGCCCGGACGGCAGCACGCAGGGCACAGGTTACTTCGACATCGATTATGTACGCCAGTACGAGTACAACGCGCCGATCATCCCGAACGGCGTTTACGAAATCACCGCGGCGACGACCGGGAACGCGCTGGACTGCTATGGCAAAGGCACCACGAACGGCACGCCGATCCAGCTCTTTCCCTATGCCGGGACCAACAATCAGAAGTGGCAGGTGACCAATCTGAACAACGGCTACTATTCCATCCGTACGATCAATCCCGACGGCAGTGTCGGGCGCAGCCTAGACTGCACGAATAGCAGCCCGAACGACGGCACGGTCATTGCGCTTTTTGACTACTGGGGCGGAACCCCGCAGCAGTGGCAGATCTCGCAGGCCTCGGGCGGCCGGTACGTTATCAGCACGGCGGGAACGAAGGCCGGCGGAGCGCATGACGCTCTGGACGGGGCGGGCTGCTCCGGCGCGAGTGAGACCCGGATCCTGCTCTGGGGCTACGGCGGCGGCGGCTGTCAGCAGACCTGGGATTTCATTCCGCGATAGAACTGCTGCGACCCGCCCTGACACGAGAGGTCGGGGCGGGTTGTTCTTTTCGAAACTTATGAGGCCGGTTTTGTTCTTATCACGCATTTTGCCCGTTTTCGCCGCGTTGTCTACAATTGTTCTACTCACCGGGTTCGCTCAAGTGCCTGTCTGTGCTACCGCTGGGTCCGCCGCGTTGGGCGGGGGCGTCTTCGCAACCGATGTCGGCGGGATGTACGCTGCGGCGAACGGCCCGGAAGGAGTCGCCGCCGTGGTGGACGGGCACCGCATCTTACTGCGTGATGTCCAGGCGATCTGCCTGCGCAAGAACCGGGCGCCGATCATCGATCAAATGGTGCAGAATGCCGTTCTCGAGCAGGCGTGTACCCGTGCGGGGATACGCGTCACCGCCGCCGAAATCGCCGTTGGAGTGGAAGACTTGCGCCGCTCCGTCGCGCCGATCTCGCTGGAAGAAGTCATGGCTCGGCACCATTCGTCGCTGCCGGAAGTGCAGGCGGCCTTCAAGCACAAGATCCAGCGGGTGCGGCTGGTCGCAGGCCAGGTGCCGAGCGTGAAAATGGTGCATTGCCGCGCGATTTTGATCCGGTTTAGTCCTCCCGGCGCCCCGCCCTCTGTGGCAAGAACGCGGCGCACGGAGGAAACGGCACGGGCACGGATGCTCGAAGTGCAGTCTCAATTGGCCGACGGCAAAAATCTCGATGGTCTGGCGGCAAAATACTCCGAAGCGGTTCCAAAGGCCCCGATGGGTGATGTTGGGATTCTCTACACGGGGATTCATGACATCGATCCGGCAGTGGTCTCCGCGGCTCTTGTACTTGATAAGGGCGGTGCCACAGAGCCGGTGCGAACCACGGAAGGCTTCTGGATCCTCCGTGCCGTCAGCACGAGCGGCGCTCCGGCAAAATCCGACGCGGCGGCGTACCGAGCCGCGCGGGACAGATATGTGGAGGAGCAGTCGCAGTTCATCAGCCCGCAGTTTATCGTCGGCTTGATGGACAAGGCGCACTTGAAATTTGCGACCGACGCCGACTGCGATCCGCCGTCCGGAACACCGCTGCCGGAGGCCGCCGCGACAGTCGACGGCCAGATCATCCCGATGCCCGAGGTCGCCGCGAAATGCCTGGCGGAGAACGGCCCGCGCACGGTGGATATTCTCGCGCAGAACTATCTAGTCGATGCCGAGTGCAGGCGGCGCGGCATCGTGGTGCCGGAGAGCGAGATCGATGCACGGCTCGCGAAGCTGCGCCGTTTGATCGCCCCTCAAACTCTCGAAGCGGGCCTGGAGGCCCGGCATATGACACTGGAAGAACTCAGAAGCGGCTTCCGGCAGGACCGGGAGCGGATACTGCTCGTGGCCGGTCAGGTCAAGCCGCCGGTGATGACGCACTGCCGGGTGATCTCCGTCAAGTTCCAGCAGCAAGGCCCCGTGACGGTGGCCGGGGTGCAGGCTCGCCCACAGTCGGAAGCTCTGCTTCTCCTCCAGGACATCCAGGCCCGGCTGCGGCAAGGGAAAGACTTCGGCGGGCTGGCGTCGCGCACCTCCGAGTGGGAGCCGAAGACGGAGCGCGGCGACATCGGCATCCTTTCGCCCGGAATGCGCGACATGGATACCGGAGTGCTGACTGCCGGGTTAGCTCTCGGTGCCGGAGCAGTCTCCCAGCCCGTGCGGAGTGCCGGGGCCTACAGCCTGGTGCAGTGCGTGAGCACAAGTGCTGACCACCCGAAAGAGGAAGAGGCGGCGTACACCGCCGCGCTGACTTCCTACCGGGAGCAGGAAAGCCAGGCGCTGGTGCCTCAATCTCTGGTATCGCTGATCAAGAAAAGCCGGGTAGTGTATTACGTGCATTCCTAGGCGAAATTATGATATAATCACCCCATGATTTCGGGGATTGGACAGTCGATGTCGGAGATGCGGCAGCAGGTGGATGTCAAGGTGACGATCCCGGAGCTGACCGACATCGGACCGTTCTGGCTGCGCGGCTGTCCGGCGCATGCGACATTCGCCGATCTGTACCAGGATTGTGTCAACCACGAAGATGTCCGTCGCTCTCGGCAGCCGCTGTCGCGCGTCTCGCGGCACTTTTGGGCTGGCGAGCGTTTCCTGCTGCGCCTTGAGACGCTCAGCGTGCTGAAAACGCAAACCGAGGTCTCTCTGGTCCTGCGGCGCGACTTGTACCGCATTGGGCCGAAGGAAGCGGTGGACGGTCAAACGGAATACACCTATGTCGATGCCGAAGACCGCATCGAAAAAGTCGTCCCGAAAGTTCTCAATAAAGCGGAGCGTTCCTGCTGCTTCGATCTGTGCGACTGGCGCGGGCGGCGATTGGCGGGAGATGAGTCGCTGGCTTCTCACTCCCTCTGGCCGGCCTGGGAAGAGACGAAAAGCTTTCCGGAGCGGGCGACGCTGCGCCTGCGCTCGCGCACCGGCTGGCTGGCGTATGTCCTGCTGCTGCTCGGGGCTTTGACCGGGCTGGGCCTCGGCTACTGGCTCTGGATCGCACTGAGTGTCCGTCCTTCGGGGTAGAGGCTCAAAAAATAAAAAAGTTTGGCCGGCCATACTTGATTTTTGGGGATATTTGGGTACTATCTTCTCTGGCAGCCACTCGCCGCTTTGTTTTCACTCCGTTCTGTTTTTGCGAAGGAGAATTCACCTGTGCCGATCACCAACGAAACGATCCTGGAAGCGAACCGGAAGATGCTCGGCAAGACCAACCGTGCGGTTCTCTTCGCCAAAGTCAACCTCGATGAGTATCTCGATCCCGACGCCCTGGAACAGGACCGGGAATACACTCCGTCTCTGGCAAGCCTGCTGGCGCAGATCGAAGAGCTGCCCGAAGAGCAGTTCCTGGCGATGGTGCGCGAGAATTTGACGGTCCGCTCCTTCTCCGAGTTCCTCGACAAATTCCAGCCTGGTTTTTATTACCGTCTGCGCGGCCCGCAGTCGGCCCCGGCTCCGCTCGAAGGCGCGGAAGCGGCAGACGAAGGCTCGGCGACGCCGCACCTCGAATTCTCCCTCGAAGGCGGCCCCGGCTGGAAGAAGATTCGGATCACTTCCGACCATCCTTATGTTCGCTGCCTGCGCGACCTGATCAAGAAGCGGGTTCGCCAGGACGTTTCGACCTTTCGGGTGGATGTCGATGCTTCCCTGTTCGCGTTCAAGCCCCGCAACCAGCGGACGCTGATGCGCAAGATCGCCGAAGATGTTCAGGTCAAAAATGACCGGCTAATGCTGGAAGCCAAGCGAAATCCGGCGTCCAAAGACACCGCCCGCGCCCTCGAGTCTTACCAGACCGCCGCTGACGAATTTCAGCTGGCACTCGAAGATACGATCCGCGTCCTGCCGACCGTCGTCTACGGCCTGGAGCAGACGGCAAACGACCTGAAGCGTCTTGCCCCCGGCGGCGGCCCGATCGACCCGAATGTCTACCAGATCGAGTTCGGCAAGAACCGCTCCCTGATCGCTTCCCCGCAGCAGCTTCCGACGTTCCCTGCCCTCGAAGCCTCAGACGAAGCTGCCGACGGCAAGAAAAGCAAGAAGCAGCTTGAAGGCAAAGACGCCAATGCCCTCACCACAACGGACGGTGCGACCACGGATGGCGCTGCCGCCGGGACGGCCCTGACGGTGCGGACGCTGGACAATGCGCTGGACAAGATCCGCGAATCCAGCAAAGTATCCGCCGGTCAGGACCTGGCGTTGATCGCACAGGAGAAGCGGTTCCCCATCGCCGTCGGTAAGTTCATGGACAAGATGATTGACCGGGGCCTGATCGCGCCGCTCATGGGGAATTTGGTGGCGACCGTCCTGCAAAATCCCAAAGAGCTGGCTCTGCTGAACCCAGACATCAAAGACGTTCAGCACTACCATGATATGTTCCTGGGCGTTTACAGCAATGCCGTCGAGTCGTTTTTGCAGACTGTGACGCCGCTGTTCGAGACGATCATGGGCGTGTACCTGCTCTTCAACGAGTTTCCCGCCGACGTGCGCGTTCCCGATGAGATGAAGCCGGAGCTGGTGATCGCGAACGCCGATCTGCCCTCCTTGTTCCTTGCCCGGCCCGACGAGCTGAAGCGGTACTTCGAGTATGCCTGTGCTCAGGCGAACAACCAGTTCCGGGACGCGGTTTCGTTTGTCATCGTGCCGAATGTCGCCGAGTTCAAGAAGAAGCGGCCCGCCAAGCGCAAGGCTGCGTCCATCATGCTCGATGAGCCGCTGCTGGAAAGCATTCGCGCGGCGCAGGACGCCACTTCCCCAGACGATGAGACTTACGGCAAAGTCACCTATGTCGACGAGATGCTGCCGCTGATGGACTGGGGCTACGAGTTCGGCTTCCAGGTGCTTTTCTCGACCGAGGAACGGATTCGGGCCGGGCGCACCAAGCGCGAATTTCTGCAAAGCCTGAACGATGCTTACGCGATCGATGCGGTCGTGGAGCGCAACTCCGGCGACTGCGGAATTATCTGCCTCCCTGACTTCACAATCATGCCGCCCGACGGCAAGCTGATCACCGGCAAGACCGCCGAGGGTGGGGTGGAAGTCGGCGTAGATGTTCCCGAGCTGACGGTCCGCTCCTGCTACGTCGCCGCCGGTCGATTAATGGCGAACGATGTCCCGGATTACCTGCGGCGCAAGCTTCAGCACGCCCGTAAAGAGCTGACGTCGATGCGTGCGGACCTGCCCGGTGTTGGGATTGACCTGGCCTTGAACCCTTATCTGGGCGAAACGGACCTGCCGACCGACCACTTCCTGAACGACGGCCTGATGGGCGACCTGCTCAGTCCGGGTATGCCGTTCCTGGCCTTCACGCACGTTTCGGGCCGGTCTCCGTTCCTCTCCGTGCCGCGCACGCTGCGCCGTCTGCACCGCGAAAACGGCGAGCAGTCGTACCGTCATCTGCACCTGTTCCGGCAGGAGACGTATCTGAAGCGTCTGCTGCGGGCGGCCTGGGAACTGGGCTACGGCGGGGCGATGCCGGAAGACAACGAGAAGGCCGAAGCGATTCTGACGGATCATCTGAGCTACATTCTGAAATGGACGAAGTGGTACGACCCGGAGCATTTAGTCAATTCCTTTCCGAGCGCACTGAAGACGGGGCAGGAGTTTAAGGTCCAGCGGGACTCGGGTAACAATTTCAAGATTATTCTATACTTCGAACAGGGGTTGATCGACGAATTCGGAATCAGTTTCTGATCTTTTGCACTGATCTGCTTTTACTGCTGAGGGCCGCCCCTCGAGAACCCACTGCGCAAAATGCGCTCTTCGAAGAAAGGACCGTTTGTCATGCCGAATTTAACTATCCAGGGAAGTAAAGTCAACCGTGTGTTCGATGCCCGCGTCGAAGTCCTGCACGATCTTGATGAAGACAAGAAGGTACGCGAGGCCGTTCAGGTACCGGTGATGCAGTTTACCGTCACGCTGCCTCTGGATCATGAGACGAGCATCGCCCTGTGGGCACTGGCTCCGCAGGGGCCGAAGCGCTTCAAGACAGTCGAGCTTCAGACGCTGGACCGCTCCAAGACCATCAAAAAGACCTGGACACTGCACAAAGCGTATGTACATTCCTACGTTGAGCAGGAGTTCCCGGAAGGCTCCACCAATGGGACCGACCAGGGCAACTTTGTCACAGTCGTCATTCGTGGCGTTATGGTTCAGAACAACCTGGACTATAGCGGCGAGAACATCCTGGCCGTCACTGCCGGTGAGCCGGAACTCAACGCTTCTTAAACTCCACGTGACCGCTCTGAAGACGGGAGAAGCTGCAAAGCCTCTCCCGTCTTTTTGTTTTGGTCTTTTGCTTCAATTCCAGACTAGCATCATACGCGAAAGAGACTATGGCTGACGACGAACGAGAGCTGCCGCCCGGTGTTCAGGATGTGCTGGCGCATATGCCGCGCGAGATGCGCCGCCGCGTCTTGGCGGACTACGAGACGCATTACGCCCCGTTTCTTTCCATGCTTGCGGGCTGGAAAGGAGCCGTACAGGAGCATTACCGGCTGTCGGAGGCGTCGTCCGTCGCCCGGCTGGAAGAGCAGTTCTTCCCGCTCGGTCTCTGGCAGTTCCCAGCACAGACAGTCGCTCTGCCGCAGCGGCCTGCGCCGCGTACAACTGAGGTCGCGTTTGGCTCTCCACTGACCGATCCGCTGGGCAGTGGGTGGATCGCCTCGGGAGACGGCTGGCTCCAGCCGACCACGCTGCGTGAGTTTGGGGTGTCCTGGCCGGACCGGGACTGCGTCGTCACGCTGGACCTCGACTATCTGGCGACCGACTCCGTCGATCCGATTCTTGAGCGCGGGCAGCTCGCGTTCGTCGCCGCCCCCGAGGAAGCCGTCGAGGCCCTCGTGTGCGGTGCGTGGTGGGTGCTGACTCCGGAGGGAGAGCCGCGCACCCTGACCGTGAGCCGTTACGACGGGTACATGGAGTTCGAGCGGGAGATACAGATGGCCCGCATGAACCAGCGTCATCTGGACCTTTGGCTGCCTCCTTTTTATCCCTACAGCCGCAAAGTGGTTTTGTTTCGCCTGAGCGAGAGCGCAGGAACTCCTCTGCCGCTCCGGCTTGAACATCTGAGCCGGGGGGTGACGACGGGTTTCCGCTTTGCGGGGCTGCTTCGCGCAGCGAGCGAGCGTACGGCGGCGGCCCTTCGGACGCTGAAGCCTCCTCGCCGCGAAGGGGGTCCGGTCTTCCTGAACCCAATTCCCGTGGTGCAGACTGCGCTGACGGACACGATTTTCTACCCGCCCTTTCCGCGCCTCGGCCAAGAACATGCCCTGCGCTTGACCGGGGTTCCCAGCCTCTTCGCCGCTGCGGTGCGGCAGGACGGGAGGGCAGTGCCTGCCTCATTGATTCGTTTGCCCAGCCCGGACCCGCTGGCCGCCGAGCCGGATGTTCAGGTGCAGTTCCCGCAGACGGGGGCGAACATCACCCAGATCAAGCTCTATCACGGCTCGCTGGGAGCGCAGTCCGCCCGGATATTGGAGCTGCCGACCGTCCTGGAGAAAGCTCCCCAGCGTTTTACCGTCTCGTTTCCCCCGCTTGGCGGAATGACTGTCGGCGGCCCGCGTGACCGGGCGGAAGGAGTGCGAACGGCCTGGTATCAGAGCGTCCTGCGCCCACCGCTGCTGACCGAAGGCGACCTCGTCGAGATCATCCGGCAAAAGCAGGGCGATCTGGGCGAGATGCTGCGGTTTCGGTCCGCCGCCCGGCGGATCGTGCATGATCCGAACTTCGGGGGGGCGCACTGGCGCTCCTATCTGTGGCCATCCCTGCTGGCGCGGGAGGAAAGCTTCAGTGCGGGCGGAGGTATTCCTTCGCCGGAGTCGACACCGCTGATCCAGAACTTGCTTTTGACATTCGACCGCGCCGCCGGGGGAGAGCAGGCGCCGTCTTTTCTGCTCGCCGATATGGCGAACTACCTGGCCTCCGTGCTGTCGCAGTATTTCGTGCTGTCGACGTTCCAGATCGAAGGTCATTTGTCAGATGAGTGAGACCAGCGATTTTCCCCAAACCGTTGTTTTCCCCCAAACCGTTGTTTTCCCCCAGCTCAGCGGCTTAAACTGGCCCAGCTATATCCTGGAAGCCTGGCGAACTCTGTACGCGCTGGGCGTGCCGGAAGAGAACATCCGGCTCGTGCCGGAGATCGGGCATTTCGCCGTGCCGGAGATCAGCGGGCAGCACCCGCCCGGCCCGGACTTCGATCCGCTGGGGGACCGGCTGATCGTCCACCGGGTCCGTGCGTCGGACGTCCGCCCGCGCCTGACCGTCAGCGTTCGTGCTGATGAACTGGACTATTTCGTCCTCGATCCCTTGACACGCCTGGAAGTGCGCCGGACCCGCACGGTGGGGCGTCTGGCACACTTCCTGCCGCCGCTGCTGGCGGGCCTGCCCGGCGGGGCCTCGACACCCCCGGAGATGCCGCCGCTCGACGCGCTCGCTCAGCAGATCGACACGGCTTACCCGGAGCTTTGCGCCGTGTTGTCTGAGGAGGTCCGGCTGGACCTGGAGATCGGTGTCGGGGCGGCTTTGATGACGCTGGCGACAATCGGCGTAGACGAGCAAATCACCGTTATCCGGCAAGCGACGGCGCAGATCACCGACCCCTTTGCCCGTGCCGCCCGCTATGCCGCCTGGCTGCGCCTCTGCGATAAGCTCCCGGCCCGCGACATCGACGGTATCGAGAACGCGGCCCTGCCGGGGTCCACGGCGGCCTTTCGGCACTGGGCGGAGGCTTTGTACGGCCCCAATCCCGAGGCCGCTCCTCCCACGCCGTTCTGGGCGGACCTGAGTTTAGCAGACTCCCTGCGGCAGCGGGTGCTGTTTCGCGAGATGGAGATCATCCTCTCGTATGAGACCCCGTGGGGCCGAGCGAAGATCACGCGCGACCTTTTAGAAATTCTCACGACGGAGGCGTTTACGGCAACGGCGGTCCTGGACTCGCTGCACGGGATCGGATGGGCGCACGGGCGGATCGCCGATATGGCGGCGGGGGAGACGGCTTTGGAAGGCTGGTTTCTTTCGATCAGCGGCGGGCGAAACAGCCGGTCTCTGCTGCAAACCAAGCTGGCGGGGTGGGCGGCGGAGAGCGGGGGCGTTCTGGGCATCGGGGCAGACGATCTGGCGGCACTCAGCGAGACGGAGCAGGAACAGCTCTGGGCACTGGCGGCCTGGCGGCGGGATACGTCCGACCCGGTCGTGCTGCTGGAAACGGCTTTGCAGCGGCTGATTCATCCCGAATCGGCGGTGATCTGGACCCGTTTCGCCCTGGCCCCCAGCCGACCGGGGACTCTGCTGGCCCAGCCGGGGAGCACGGCAATGCTGGGCGGGGCGGCTTCTCTGCTGTACCCGGGGGTCCGGCTGCAATTGCCGGTGCCGGACAGCGGCGGGGAGGGCAAACGCGCCCGCGCCGTTCTGAAGCTTTGCCTGCGGCTCTTTCTGCCGGTCTCCTGCCGAGTGGAGGTCTTGTGGCGCGAGTCGGCGGCCCGTCTGGACCAGCCGACGTACCTGCGGCATGAATTTCAGGCCGGAGCGGTGCTGTCGGGCTTTGGGGAAGTGGAGGCCGAGGAAGTGTCGCTGAGCGACCCGCTGATGCTGTAGGGGCGGGGCTTGCCCCCGCCCTCCTGATACGTCCTGACTTCTCGACACCACACGTCCTGACTTCTCGACATCACAGAATCAGACCGGTCAAGTCACCGGGAAGAAGCCAAGAGGGCAGGGGCAAGCCCTGCCCCTACGGTGCGCCATTCGGACCCAATATCGGGTATATTTTGCGCAGAGGGTTTTTCTCATGCGTAAGTTCGATCTGGTTTCCGTAGACTGGGACAGTGTCCGTCTGATGCAGGCGGGACAGTTCAAGCAGGAGACGTTTTATCTCGAAGAACTGATGCGCTGGACGCTCCAGCGAGGGCGGGTCTCCGGGCTGCTGCACCTGGCGGAGGACGGCATCAGCCGGCCCAGCCCGGAGGGCGACCGTCTGTATTCAGTGGTAGTGCGCGGCTGTCAGGCCGTCGGGGCATCGGGCCAAATCATTGACATCCCGGAGGAGTCCTCGCTGGCCCTCAAAGGGACGATTGAGGCGGCGGCGACCATCGTGCCGCTGTACGTCGGCGTCTCGCGCACCGAGCGTGCCCCGGAGCCGCAGCTTTATTCGTCGGTGGATACCGGCCTGCTCGGGTGCAGCGGCCTGCGCCGTCTCTACAAACTCTCCTCCGACAAAAGCGATGCCACGCTGGACTGGGTGCAAATCGGGCAATTCGAAAAGACCTCGGCTGGCCTTGCGCCCGACCGGGACTTCTTTCCCGAGTCGGTCTTTCTGTCCAGCCATGCGGGTCTGTGGCGTGCCCAGCAGACACTGCGGACCCTGGCCCGGCAGGGCCTGGAACTGCTGGTGCGGCACTCCTCCTCCGCCATTCAGCGGTACGCCGTCGCGGCGACCCTCGCCGGGTCGCTCGGTCCGGCGGCCCGAGCGGTCGACGATCACCTCTTTCCCCGGATTTATTTCGACCAGCTCGGCGGCATTCTCGCTGCCCAGCGGGCGCAGATTTTAGCGCTGCCTTCTCCGGGCCTGACTATCTATCAGGAGACGGTGGATGCTTTGGAAGACACGCTGGCCTACCTCGAAACGGC
Organism: Armatimonadota bacterium; assembly: GCA_025353925.1. Classification (GTDB taxonomy): domain Bacteria; phylum Armatimonadota; class Armatimonadia; order Armatimonadales; family Capsulimonadaceae; genus JANXMY01. The sequence goes on along the minus strand of JANXNV010000161.1, from coordinate 10,339 downwards.
GGACTGGACACTCGGGCAGGCGTTTCTGATGATCCGCGAATGCTTCGAGCGTCTGCACCATCTCTATCTGCCGCTGCTGGAATCGCTGGAAGCCGCCGCCCCGGCTCCCGAGCGGCGTGTCCTCGACCACGAAACAGTAGCCGCAGCCCAGATGCCCCGCCGCCGCCCGGCGGATGCCGACGACCCGGAGCCGGAACCGTCTGGCAGAAAGTCGATCTTCATGACGCGCCGGACGGAGCGGAAGGATTGAAGGTAAAGCGTCAATCAAATGATATAGAGATCAATTCTTATTTCACCCAAGCGAACCCCGTAGGATTACCGGCGTAAAACGCGACGCTGCTTTCGGGTAAAATAGAGGGCATGGCTTTCTCTCTCGCGTCCACCTGCTGGCCGACGCGGTTTTTTGCGAAATGGCTGGCGGTCTTTTTCGGAGCGATCCTGGGCGGCATCGTTCTGAGTGCGATCTTGCATCGGTACACCGTGGTCAAGGCTCCCCCGCCGGCGCGGGTGCAGGTGAACCTGCGGGCGGTGGAGATCTATGCCGATGGCACGCGCGAGAGCGTGCCCGCCCTGGTCTCGACCGGCGGGCCGGGGGATAAGCCGATCCCTGAGAGCGATCAAGGGCCGCTGTCGATCGATCCGAAGAAGCCGACCGCCATCTCCCGGGTGCCGGGGTCGAAGCTCTGGCTGATTTTCCAGTGGCAGGGACGTTCGCAGCCGCGTCTGATCAATCCCTGGCCGCTGTCCACGATTACCTATCAGGTCGAGTTCCGGCTGAGCCGCCCCCATCCGCCCAAAGCCCAGTCACAGAAAGCCCGGCAGCGCAGTCATGTTTGAACGTTTGTTTAGCCTTTTAGGATATTTGCCGGGCCTCTCGGGCCTGTCCGGTCTCGCAAACCAATCGGGGGGCGAGGACGGCTTCGAAGCGGAAGGGGAGGCGAAGGTTGCGTTCCAGTCGGGCGTGAAGATCGCCGCCTCGGACGAAGAGGAGACGACCGACGAGCGGCGGGCGCGAATCACTGACCGCGATCTTGTCTGGCCGGGCAAAACGGAGACCATTCAGATCAGCAACCCCGAGGCGATGGCCTACCGCTTCGATCTGACGGTCACGGATCTGGCCGAGTCGCTGTATCTGCGGCGTCCGGTCATCGGCGGCACGCCGCACCGCGATGGTGGCGTCGTACTTCAGCCGGGGCAGGAAGCCTCGTTCGATGTGGTCTTTATGCCTCCGCCTGCCGGGGAGAAAACGCGCACGCGGACCTTCAGCTTCGTTTTGACCTGCTTCGACCCGCGCCGCAGCACGGACCCCGGCGAGATCGTGCAGGACCTGCCGCTGCGCTGGGTGGCACTGCCGTCCACGAGCGACCTCCAGATCAGTGCCCTGCCGCCGCTGGTCGTGACCCGGCCCTGGCGGCGCGAGGCAAAATTTTCCGTTAAGTTTTTGAATAAGAGCTACCTGCCGCCGTCGGTCGGGCTGACGATTCTGCGTGCCCCGACCAAAGACGGTCTGGAGCGCGGCGGGGAGACGGTCGGTACCATCGAGCAGTCCCTGGCGGCGCGGACCCCCGGCTCCTGGTCGTGCGTCCTGCCGCCGCTGACCCGGCGCGGCTCCTATTACGCGACCGTGCGCGGAGTGGGGCAGACCGCCGAGGCGCACAGCAGCCCACTGGCGCTGCCGCGTCCGGTGGTGGTCCGTTACATCCCGTGGCTGCGGATGGGCCGCGACTGGCTGTTCCTGCTCGGCCTCTTCGCCTTCCTATTCTGGCTGGCCTGGGGTCTGCCAATCCGCAAAACTCCCATCGTGCGCGTCTCCCTGGCCTTTGCGGGCCTGGATAAAGGGCAGGTTCCCGCCGACAGCCGGCTGGAAGACCTGGAGTCCAAGCTGATTTTCACCGATGAGCGGGGGCATGACCTGGAAGGACAGTCTCCGATCCCCGGAGCGGTTCTGGGGGATGCGTATGAGTTCAAATGCCCCCCGCGCTGGTTTGGTCTGCGGTGGTTCTTCGGCGACCATCTGGGCTGGAATGGGTTCAGCCGCGTGCCCCAGCATTTTCGGGTCGCGCTCTCGCCCGCAGAGTCGGAAAAGGCGGCCTTCAAGCGCTTCGATCTGAACACGCTTCTGCCCGATGGCACCCCCGCGTACGATGTGGGGACCGCCGCGAGTGCCTACGGGACGTGGGTCACGCCTGCGACCTATGTCGTGCAGTCGGCCCACGGAGTGTTTGTGAACCTGCGCCTGGGCGACCTCGGGGCTTTGTCGGGCAAGGAGCTGCACCGGGTCAATGTCGCCTACGCGCTCGACGGCGAGGAGCAGCCGGCGCGAACTTTTCAGCTTCTCCACGATGCCGCGGGGCACTTGCGCCCGCTGACGCTGGATTTGACCGATGCGATGCCGCTGGGCACCTCGAAACAGTTCACCGTGAAAGTCACCGCAAACGGGCTGTCGTCCTACGATGCCCAGCCGCTCGATGTACGCCGTCAGGATAAGCCGTTCTCCATGACACTGTCGTTCCCGCACAGTTATCCGAAAACGGCGGGGCGTCCCGGCGCGGATCCGCCGGTCGTGCCCAGGGTGTCTCAGACAGGTCTGCCGAATTCTCCCGGAGGAGGAGTGCCGCCGGGAGGGGGAACATCTTCGGGAGGCGGGCTGATCAAGCCCTTTCCGGTGATCTTGGGCGGACGGCCTCCGATCTCGACCGGCCCGGGAATCGGCTCTCTGCCGCACAATATTTCTCCGATTCGGCCTGCGACCCAAATTGGGACGATGCCTGGGGAGACGGGGACCGGTTCTTCGATTTCTCCGCCGCCGAAAGGCCCGCCGCCGACCCCAGCTGGTCTCACGGTTCAGGTCGCGGGGCAGTCTCAGATCGCAGCACGCTGGAACCATGTCCCCGGTGCGGAGAAGTACATCCTTTACCGGAGTGCGGCCCCGGGACAGCACTTTGACGGACAGCGGTTCGAGAAGATACTTGGTGCAGACGTGACGAATTACACGGACAGCGATCTGGCACCGGGGATCATCTATTTCTACCGTATTCAGGCGAAATCCAGCTACGGCTACAGTCCCGTGAGTCCTCTCGCCGCCGTGATGACTCGTCCGCTTTCTCAGGCCCCGGCCCTGGTCACGCTGCGGGTGACCCCGCGCGGCCGGGACCTGCAGGCCGAGCTGGAGTTTACCAATGTTTCGTCGCAGCCGGTCTACATCGACAAAACTCTCGGCTGCCTGGACGGAAAGATTGGGGAGGACGTTTTTCAGATCACGGCGGACGGTCAGCCGGTGCCATATTCAGGAAAGAAGACCTCCCGGCCCTCCGATCCCGGTCCGCGCCAATTTATCGCTCTTAATCCGAACGAGACACGTAGTGTCAGCGTCAATCTGAACCGCTCGTACCGCTTGCCGCCGGGAGCGCATACGTACAATGTTACCTATCTTGCCTCCCATAACTATCCCGCCCGGATGCAGAGTCTCACGCTGCGTTCCGGGACGGAGCGAATGGCCCAGGGGAACTAAAAAACGTGATTTTTTGGGCGTCTCCGGGTAAACTATCAACGTTTAGCGGCAGACAACGCTCTTGTTCTGAAAACAATCTCGTCTTGAAGACACGGAGAGGCAAATACCGATGGCATTCGAACTACAGATCGCCGGCGCAGAGGAGCTGTCCAGCCGCCATTTACTAACTCAGGTCGTCGTGGAACGGCCCCTTTACGACCATACCCGCGCCGAAGTCACCCTGCACTGGCATGAAGGCAGCCGTTACGAAGACCGGCAGACGGCGTTCCTTGCCGCCAAGCTGCTGAACTGCCCGATTGATATTCAGTGGAAAGACAACGACCTCACCGAGCATGTTACCTGCTTTCACGGCTACATCGAAGATGCCCGGGGGCATCGGGACGCTTCTTCCTCCAGCCTTTTTCTCTCCTGCGTCTCCTTTAGTAAGCGTACCGACCTGATTCCGCGCTTCCGCACCTATCAGGCCACCACCCTGCTCGAGATCGCTTCGCAGGTCGCCCGCTCCGAACCGCTGATCAAGATCGACCACGCCGCTGATCTGGACCTGCCGATCGTGCTGAGTGTGCAGCACGGGGAGACGGATTTCGCCTATCTTACGCGAATGCTGCATGCCTGGGCCGTGCCGATGATGATCTCGGACAAAACGGGGCAGGTCATTCTTGGAGCGCGTGGGGGCGAGACACGCTCTCCGTTCCCCGATTCCTGCTACGGCTGGACACAGATCAGCTTCAACGGAACGCTGGAAGCCCTGCCGCATCTGGCGAGTGGCAGCGGCGGCCCGGTCGGCCTGGCGCAGAGCCGGGTGCAGGCGCACAATGCCGAGCTGTCGCGTAAAGCCTCCCTCTACTACGGTATCCCCGATGCCCCGGCGATCAGCAAGCGTGTCAGCGAGGCGGCGTCGCGCGTCGATACCAGCGGTTACCATCTAGTACTCGACGGAGCCGTGCTGCCGTTCTCGCCGGGCGATGTGGTCAGCTTCGAGGGCCAGCAGCACTTAATTCGGCAGGTGCGCGTCACGGGCCATCCCGAGCAGACGACCGCTACGCAGGAGTTTTATCTGCAGCCTCTGACTCTGCCTCTGGCTCCGGAGCGTGCGCGTCCGGCGTGGTCCGCACGGGCCTTATGGGCGCATGTTACGGCGAATGAGCATGACCCGCTGCATCAGGGGCGCATCCAGGTCGAGTTTGAGTGGGAGCATATGGACCCACAATCGTCGCACCAGCGGGCATGGCTGCATACCTTGACGCCCTACGGCGGCGGGGCGGGCGGGGCGAAGTCGACGGCTTACAACGGCTTTTATTCGGTTCCTGAGATCGGGGAGCGTGTTCTGGTCGAGTTTCTAGGCGACTGGGACAGCGAAGCGGTGGTGGTCGGTGGGATCCGTGAAGCGACGATGCCCGATTCGCACAACCAGCATAACACAAAACGCTGGCGGACCCCGAGCGGCAACGAAATGTCGCATCACACGCTTGACGGCACCGACAACACGCGGATCAAAACGCGCGACGCAGAGATGCTCGTCACGCAGGTCGCCGGGGGGGGGACCAGCGTCACTCTGATCAATGCGAGCCAGCCGGATAACATCGTGCATCTGGAGACGCTGGGCGGGACAAGCCGGGTTTATATTACCAGTGGCAATGTCATCAGCATCAGCTCGCCCGATGAGATCCACCTGTCGAGCAAGCGGATCACGATGGCGGCTACGGAGGAGTTCCAAATCTTAGGCAAAAACATTCGAATCGCCGCCGAGGAGGACATGATCCAGCGTGCCGGAAAGCGGGCCGGGCTGTTCGCGATCCAGGATATGACCGTTGCAAGCCATTCGAATATGTTTGTCGGGGCAAAAGGCTCCGTGCAGGTCGGGGCGGAGCACCACTTGCAGCTCAACGGAGAGACGCTTCAGGTCGAAAGCCACGGCGATATGCGTATCGACGGCGCCAAAGTCTCCGTCAACACTGGCCCTGTCGTGCCCAATCTGCCGTCGGTCGAGCAGCCCGACGTCAAGCCGCCGCTCCCGCCCGCGCCTGCGCCGACATTCGCGACGCCGCATCCTTAGGAAAGCTGACTATGATCGATGAAGCCGCGGCACTTGCCGCCCTGGAACGCTGCCGCAAAATCGAATGGCGTCAGGACGATACACACGCCGATTCGACATTCGCCCTAGTGTCCGAATATCTGCGCCGCGCCGCCGTAGTTGCTGCGGCACTCGGAGGCGCCGCCGAATGGCCCTTTTTTGATGCGTCCGCTCTGGTGACACTTCCCAGCGTTGACAGCGATACCCTGCTCGGCCCCTTGGAAGAGAAGTTCACCGAGTTCAACGTCCATTTGGATAAAATCCCTCAAGGAGCCGGCACTCTGCGTGTGGACAGCTATGGCCGCAGCCTCTGCGCCTGGTACATCCGGTGGGCCGCGCTCAAAAACGACCTGGCTCTCGCCGCGCAAAACCTGCCCGACCTCTACGAACCGCTGATCGTTATGTACGAGCGCGGCGGCTCGTTCACGCGCCACCACGGCGAGATCGAGATATTTCCAAATATCAGCCTGCAGCCGGGCAGTCCCGAACGCTGGCTTTCGCGGGAGCCGCTGACCGCGCTCGACTCAGAGACTTTAGATCAAATCGACAGGGAACGCTAGATGAACTATCGTTTGAACGAAGGGGAGATTATCATCCCCGACAGTGCCCAGGACCAGAGCCTGAACATCTTTGCGATGACGACGGGGCAGCCGCCGTCCGCCTTTGGCCCCGGTCGTCCCCCGGAGTTCAGCTTCGTAATCAGCCGTCAGCCTTTGGGGGAGGGGCAGAACGCTCACACCTACACGGATCAGCAGCTCAAAGGTCTGCCCCAGGCTTTGCGCGGCTTTCAGCTCATCGAGCGCGGGGCGGCGTCACTCGGCGGTCAGGTCGCAGCGACTTTGGAGTTCACCTGGCAGTCGGACCAGGGACCCATGCACCAGCGTCAGGCGATCATTGCCTGTGCGCCGGTGGACGGCGGCCCGGCGGTCGCCCTGACACTCACTGGAACGACGCGCGATTCGCTGCGAGATAAGTACCGGGATGAGTTTAACCGGCTCATCTACAGCTTCAAAGCCCGCGTCTAGTTAGTCTCTGCGCAGAGGACATATTATGCCTGGACCACAAACTGCAGTCCGTGAGTCAGATGAGATTACGCACTCGGCGGCCCTGTTCGGCTCCCTCGCCGGGATCGTCGCGGGCCTGGTGGCGGGCGCGGTGATCGGGGCACTAATTGTCGGCACCGGCGGGGCGGCGGCGATCGTTTTTATCGCGGGTGCTTCCCTGGTTGGCGGCAGCATCGGCGGCATGTTCGGCAAAATCTTCGGCAAGCATTCCACATCCCCTTCGGGAACGGTCGCGAGCGGCTCACCCAATGTCATTGTCGGCTTCGATAAAAAAAGTGCGTCCCGCGCTCTGGCGGATGTCGCGCACTGCCTGAAAGATGCGGGCGTTGAGCCGTCGCTGGCTCCGCCCGGCAGCTTCGGGAAGCTCATCATGCAGGGCAGCGGCACCGTATTCATCAACGGCTTTCATGCGGCCCGTGAAGGCGACAAAGGGAGCTGCGACTTCACGCTCGGACCAGGCTGGTCCACGGTCATCATCGGCGGCCCGACGGTGACACTGGGGCCGATCGACGCGGAAGTGCCGGTGTTCGTCGATTATCTCATCACCGGAATGGGGATCGTCGGCACAGCCCTGCTGATGTGGCCGGGGGCGGTCGCGATGTTCGGGGCCGGGACTTTAGGGGGGCTGGGCCTGGCGGCGAACCTGACACAAGTCGGCCTGCGCCTCGGAGCGCAGATCTATGTCGGCACGAAGCTGAGCGAAGTCGGCGGGGCCATCGGGCACGGGGCGGCGCACCTGATGGGCGCGGAAGACGGCTCGCTGACCGAGGAGCTGGCGACTCTGACCGGGGCGACCGCCGCTCCGTTTGCAGGGGGCAAACTGTACAAGGGGATCGCGGAAGCCCCGCTGCCCGGAATGGAAGGCCCTGGGGCGGCTCCGAGAGGTCCGACGGGCGCACGAACCAAGTTCGACGGTACCCCGCCAGAGCAGGCACGGGCCGATGCTGCGTACGACCGGATCCGTGCCGACAACGGCGATGCCGCTCGGATCGCGGACAACACGGGGTATCCCGAAGAGAATGTTGCACGGGTCAAAGACCATCTCTTCAACGATCAGCATGAAGTTCTAATCGGTGACAGCCGGACCGGCGACCTGCAGACCTCACGCCAGAACTTCGAGCCGGATCCCTGGATCGCGGATCGCTGGACGAAAGCCTCGGACGGGACCCTGGGGGAGCCGGGGACGGACGAATTGGGCACGACGCGGCCCAACTCCGCTGACCCGAAAGAAGTGCCTGAGTTCCGGGATCTGCTCAGCCACGAATATGTCGAGCAGGGGTTGATGGGGGACGGGCTTCCATACCGCTCTGCCGGCTCCTGGCGTCAGGGCAGAAACGGATGGCACTTCTACCCGGATGCGCAGAACGCCGGGGCACATGACCTGGCTCCACTCGCCAGCCCGGGCGGGCGCGATCCCTTTGCCCATTACGAGGCCATGGGCCGCTCCTCGGAGGGCATCCCGCGTCCCAACGAAAACCTGTCGAACCTGGACGAAGTTCTGAATGCCATTCGCCGCACCCAGGGTCCCGGCGGGGAACCATTCACCCCGCCTGACCCGCTTTCGCCGAATTCGACCGGCGGTGGGGGAGTCGTGCCCACCCCCGAGGCCGCCCCAGTCTCCGTGCCCCGGGCCGTGGCCGCTGAAGGCTCCCCGCCTGCGGCCGCCCCGGAAGATACGGCCCCGCTCGGCGCGAACGCCCCGGCAGCACCGACGCCGGAACCCACGCCGATGGCGGCTCCGGTCAATACTGTTCCCGCCAACCCCAAGTATATCGGGGGGCCGACGGCGATTTCCCGAACAAATCCCAATGGGGGACATTTGCCTGCGGACTTTGGGTTGCATACAATCGCGGAAAGTCCGCAGGAACTTGCGCTGTTCCTGCAGGCCCTGAAAAACAAGGAGGCCTCTTCCTCGCCCAGATCAAATGCTTATCAGAGATACCTCCGAGCGATTGGAGCGGGGGAAACTCCGACCTATGAACAGGCGAATGATGCATGGAGCGTAATACAGCAGGAATACTTCAAGCTCGCGCGAAATGCAGGAATGAACATGGATGATGTGCAAGTACACCATTGGAACTTCAGCAAGGGTGATTTTCCACTTGAGGTGACCGATCCGCGAAACCTTGTTCACACTCCTGATCGGCAGACAAGCTGGAACTCCCATCAGGCAGTGCATGAAGCGACAAGCAGTACCACGGATATATGGTCAGGCCCAGTTGAAGATATCCATCAGCTTCCCATTGATAATGCTGTGTTCCCTCTTGTGCCCACTCAGCCACCAACGCCGTGAACGGAGTAAAGATGGATACCTATCGTGAATTGTTTGATTTCGTGCAAGTTCCAGCCCTCGCTGTTGAGATAGCCTTCGGGAGTTTTCCGCTTCCGATTTCGAACGAGCGGCCTTTCGACACCTATGGCTTTCTCCCGGCACTTCTGCCTCTCTGGTGCGGCGAAACTCCGAGTTATACCGGGTACTGGAAACACTGGTTTGGAGAACGCTCCCTGACCATTGTCGCAGTCACTGTGGAAAACCAGCGGCGCACGCGGGAAGTCGCTCGGAACTTTGAGCAGATCGCCCGAGAAGTGGTGCTTACCGCGGCTGAGAGGGCAGAGAGCCTCACCCCGGAAATTGAAGCGTTTGGAAATCGGGCGGCGATCAGTGCCGTGGAATTGGAAGAGATTGCACAGATCCAGCAGGAGTGGGGCAATGAGCCGGAGGGCCTGCTTCCACTGCCCCAGTTTTCGTCGGCTGCCCCGCTGGCCTGTTTCCCAGAGGGCGGCCCTTATTCCGGTGACTTTCCTTATGATGCGATGCCCCTGAATGAACAAGTCGTGCGGAACATCTGCACTCCGGAGACGAGCCGAGAGCTACGTCAGCGGATCGCTGCTCTGCCTTACGCTCCCCCCTGGTTTACGACGACGGAGCAGGCCCCCGTCTTCGAGCATCTGCTGGGGCAAAAAGATTATCTGGGTGCCTGGATGTCGCTCAACTCGAACGGCTGGCGGTTCCTGGAAGCCAAAAAAGCCCTGCGGCAATTGGCCCAGGAATCAAACGTGCCCGGTCTAGACCTACTGGCGAAGGCATGGGCCGCCGTGCCGCACGAGAAGAACGGTACCAGCCCGGAGAGTGCTTCTTATTAAGTTCACGCCGCCATCTTAACGAACTTGACGCTGTGTAGAGTACTCATGCAAAGTCAGGAGCGGTAAATGCACCTTCGCGGCCATTATTCTGCCGGAAGAACTGTTCTGAGGCACCCGCCCCGAACAAGTCCCTCGCATACTCTGAGACGTGAGTCCGCTTGGGACTCTCGGGACTGCTGGATCTGCGTCAGGCTGCCATCCACGAACAGCTCGACGCCGGTGACAAAGCTGCTGTCGTCGGAGGCTAGAAAGACGACGGCTTTTGCGATCTCATCAGGAGTGCCGGAGCGTCCCAGCGGAGTCCTGCCTGCCGCTTGAGCGGTAAACTGATCGATCTGCGCATCATTCATTCCGAGGGCATTGCTGAAAGCCGGGGTGACAACCATGCCGGGGCTGATGGCGTTGACGCGGATTTTGCGCTCTTTAAGGTCAACGCTCCAGGAGCGAGCGAACGATCGCACCGCCGCTTTGGTCGCACTGTAGACACTGAAGGCCGGGCTACCCTTGGTCGAAGTCCCCGAAGCATTTAAGACAACCGCCGCGCCA
>JANXNV010000149.1 GCA_025353925.1 Armatimonadota bacterium | reverse complement strand
CGTGTCGCCATTGGAGATGAATGGGTTTCCCGTAGCTTTTCCATGAAGAAGCCAGTCATTCAGGTTGACGCGAGCCATTCGGGCATCATCCTCTTTGGGATCTACCTTCTGTTTTACTTTGGGGTCAGCATTGACAACAGGTGTCATATCTTTGATATTCATGATGTTGATTTTGCCAAGATCGGCCTGCTGCAGCGGGCCGCCTACCCCCCCGAGAGCGTCGGTAACTCGATCACCGGGTTTGTAGTAATAAAAACCTTCGCGGGCGACATCACCGAAGACGTACACTTTGTTGTGCAGCTCGGGAATGCTGATGCGATCATCAGGAGACATCTTGACGTTGGCTGACATGTCGCCATGCAGGAGCATAGCATCGAGATCAATCTTAGACTCCACGCCGTTATGGGTGAATGTCGACCCCTTCAAGTCCGCCACTTCCGGAAGCACGCCGCCGGAGGCGGTAATGGCTTCCAAAACGGTCACATGGTCATTATATGTCAGTGATCCAGGCATTTTGACCATGCCCACGACACTCACTTTTGCACGCTGCTCGGGCACATAAACGACATCGCCGGGAGCCAGATCGCAGTTGACGATGGGGTCGTCGGCTTTCTTTTCCGGGTAGCTCAGGTCGAGAAGCTGCCGGGAGCCATCAGCATGGGTCAGCGTGGCGTTCGTGGGATCGCCGCTGGGCAGAGAGCCGCCGGCTTCGGCGAGAGCATCGATCAGGTGCAAACCGGGACGATACGGCAGAGTGCCGGGATGGGTCAGCCAGCCGCTGAAGACGACGTTCTGAATATGCTTCTGCATCAGCGAGACGCTGACGGCGGGATTGATCACATAGCGCTTCCATCTTTTCGTCAGCAGACGCGCGGTCTGGGCGGTCGTCAAGCCGGAAACGGCGACGTTGTCCAGCAGGGGAACTGCGACGGTACCATCGGGGGCAACGACAGTCTGGACGACGGAAAGATTGGTGAAGTTCACCACATTGATGCTGATGACGTCCGAGGGTGCGAGCTGGTAGCTGCCGGTGACGGCAACCGATGGGGGTGCTTCAGCTTGGGCAGGAACCAGTGAGGCAGTCAGGAGCAAAGCGAGTAAGCAGGCAAGTTTCATGGTTTTTCCTTTATGACGTCGGTGCTGCCGAGCCTGGTGTTTCGCCATCCGTTTCCAGGGACTTATGCGCAGCCGAGCTAGCAAAAAGTAGGTCGTGCGGACGGCTCACGACAAGGGCTTGATCAAATTTTGCCGAGAGGGAATGAGTTTCAGCCGGGCTGGAGAGGGCGGCGTAGGAGAAGCGGGACCGAAACACGCGCTGCTGCGAGCGTGTGAGGCCATTTGCCAGAACAGTCACTTTCTTTCCGGTCGCATGAAGTGCCAATGAGGCATTGTGGAGGGTATCCATATCGGCAAAGCTCATGCGTACCACCTGCATCAGACAGTCGGCGTGTGCGGTCAGCAGCAGCGTGTCTGCGACGGAAGAGCAGTCGGGGGCATCGATGATCAGCACATCGGCCTTGACACGAAGGCTGCCCATGATCTCCGAGAGGCGCGGATGAGAGAGCAGCACCGTGGGGTTCTGCGTGCTTTCCCCAGCGGGCAGCACAGTCAGTCCGGCAACATCAGTCGTGGCTAGGGCTTCATCCAGCGAGAGGGTGCCCGCGAGAACATCGGCAAGCCCGCCGGTCTTCCCTTCCGGAAAAAGCGAGTTTTTTGCAGGACGGCGCAGGTTGGCATCCACGAGAATGACCGTTTTACCGGCGGCGGCCATGCTGCGGGCAAGCTGGGCGGCGGCAACGGATTTTCCCTCGCCGAGCACGGCACTGGTGACCAGGATTGTCTCCTGCGGCGAGTCATCGCGCAAAAGCGTGTGATGAAGGACATATGCCAGGTTGACACGGGCCAGGCTGAACGCCTCTTCGAATTCCGGAAGCTGCCGACCGTTTGCCAACGCCGTCATGAATGTGCGGGAGGTACGGGGCAGCATGCCGATGATCGGCCCGGAGATCAGGGCACGCATTTCGTCCAGCGTCCGCACCCTCTGGTCCAGATGCTCAAGCAGCAGCACCATGCCGAGGGAGAGCAGCAGACCCAGGGCAAAACCCAGGGCCATATTGGTCTTCAAATTGGGCTTGTACGGCAGCAGCGGCACGAAGGCACTTTGGATCAGCTGAACGTCTCCGGAAACTCGGTCTCGGTCCAAGCGGACGGCGTTCAGATTCGCCTGGAGCTGTTTATAGAGAAGATCATAAAGCTGAGTATTTCGGCTGAGCTGAGCATACTGCATTTGGATGCTGGGCAGGCCGGAGACTTTGTTCTGCAGAGCCTGGCCTGCTTGAACAGCGGCGATCAGCCGGGCCTGTGTCAGGGCCAGATTACTTCGCGCATCGAGCGTTTGAGAAACGAGATTGCTGCGGACTTCAAGTGAAGGGGCATCGTTGTTGCCGGCGGCAGCCAGTGCATGATCGAGCTGAGACTGGACGATCTTTATCTTGGCATCCATCCCTGGCAGGACACCGGGATACTCTGAGGTGTAAACCAGGGCGGCGGCGTTCCGATCCGTCTTTAATTCATTCAGCCTGGCCTGCAGGGTGACGACTAGGCCGGCATCCGGGACACCATTGGCAGAACGGACGGCTTTGTTGGCCGCAGCGAGATGGGCTTCCAGCTCTTTGAGCCGAGCCTGCTGGGCAGACAAATCTTGCTTGAGCAGAGAAATGCTCGTGTCGGATTGCTCCGCAGAGGTGAGTGCGGCCATCTGTTCGCCCTGAACGTTCGCCAGGTGGTGCGACTGCATGAAGTCTCGCTCTTCCCGCTCCGCTTTTTGCAGCTGGGCACCTGCTTTGGCGGCACGGTATCGCAGCCCTTCTTCCTGGGCGCGGATGGCTTTCTGTGCATTGTCCTTCTTCCAGGCCACAAATGCATGTGCGACTGCATTGGCCAATGTCTGTGCCTGTGCCCGGTCCGATCCGTCTGCAGTCACCACAAGAACTGAGGTGTCTAGGGGGTTCGTGACTTTAATTGCTTCTTGGATATCGTCGAGAGTGTAGTTTGTGTCCGTCGTCCCATTATGCACCAGCGAGTCGTTTTTGAGCTGACTGAGCGTACGCTCCACCATGCCGGGGCTTTGGATCATGGTCACCTGAGTTTCCGGAGTCTCGGTCGAATAGGCAGAGGAGCCGCTGTTGGACTGAGCGGTGTTGGAGAAAACCGCCTGCGGCACGAGCTGAAGCTGCGCTTCCGCACGCCAGATCTTCGGCGTATATAGTGTCCAAAGGTACGCACCTCCTAGGCAGAGGAGCAAAATCGGCAGAACAACCCATTTGCGGCGGCGCAGCATCTGGGAAAAGTCTTTTATATCGATTTCCGGGCTGCCGCCCTGAGCACCCGGATACGGGCTGGGCTGATAATTATGCTGGGGTCCGGTTAATAATTCGTTCATGCGTGGTTTTTCTTCCGAGTTTTAGTTTCGAGCGAGGCCGCCGCGCTGCGAATTCTCACGGCTATATACGGGAAACAGACCAAAATTGTTACCCTTTTCCCGACAGCGTTTCCAGTTCTGCGGATCGCGACCGATCCGACTGTCCGGCCTGCACTGCTTCCAGCAGCGTGGCATGGTACAGAAGGGCAAGGTGCCCTGTCGAATATTTTTCTTGCAGCACGGCGCGTGCATTCTTGCCGAGGCGATCAACTTCCCCTGGGTTGTCCGCCAGGGTACTGAGGACTCTGACCATATCATCGGCAGAGTCCTGGGCAAAATGAACACCGCATTGGGCCTCATCGATCACGCGGGCGACCTCAGAGACCGGAGACACCGCAGCGATGGTCGGGCGGCCGGAGGCCAAGATACTGTAAAACTTGCTGGGGACACATAAGCCTTCCATTCCCGGCTCCAGCGTGACCAGCGAGACATCCGCAGTCGCGAGCAGGTCAGCATAATCTTCTTTAGAGACAAAGGGGAACATACGGACACTGCCGATTTTTTCCGAGGCAATCCGATGCGCGATGTGCTCTTTTTGAGCACCATCCCCAACCAGCACGAACAGAATACTGCTCTTGCTCCGGGCGAGCAGTGTCGCTGCGTTCAAAACCGTGTCGAAATTGTGGTATCGCCCGAAATTCCCGGAGTACAAGACAACAAAGCCGTTGATCCCGTGCTTTTCCCGGAAACGGGTCTGCCGACTGCGGGGAACGATGTCTTCGGGGTCGGAGCCTATGGGTATGACTTCGACTTTTTCCGGCGGCAGTGCATAAGCCTTCCCTAGCCTCTCCTGCATGCAGCGGCCCAGGACGACGACTTTCGCGGCGGAGTGCAGCCAGCGTTTCTGAGAGGCACGAAAGACCTGGGCTGCCGGATGCGATTCCGACAGCATCTTCATGGTGACGGAGCGGTCCGGCTCAAGATCGTAAACAATATAGACGAACGGCGTACCTTTGAGCCACTTCAAAAACTGGGCACACATCGCCACCATCGGCGGGGCCGTTCCGACCAGCACGGCGTCATATTTGCCGAGGCGCATGAGTTTGGTCAGGGCATAGAGACAGAACAGCAGGTTGGCCCCCAAGCGCAGTGCCGGGGAGAGACCATTGGGCCGGGGAGTCGCGAGACGAAAGATGCGGACACCATTCCACTCTTCATATGCAGGCAGCGGCACGCTTTGCTGCCGGTACAGATTATTGCTGGTGACAACATCGACTTCGATGTCATTGAACTTCTCCCGGAGAGAACGAACGAGGTCAGACAGCACCGTCCCTGTTCCGCCCGCATTATCCGGGTAAAAATATTCGTTGATTATGCAAATATGCATCACGATTGACTTCCTGCGGCTCCAGCGGATTTTCCCCCCGCCTCGGATGCGGGGAAACGACAAATCTGGCTTTGAGTAGCGGACACAGTATGACCACAGTGCAATATTCATGCCAACTTGAACATACACTTGCGGTTGAGGCTTGAAGAGATACTTCGGCAATATAACGACTGTATAATACCGCAACAAAACGCAAAAAACAACCGGTGTTCTCATCAGAAATTTTCCCTTCGAGAGCACCGCTTGACAGCGGCGACAAATGCTGTTGTAATCGGATATTCATCAAATCAATTTGATTTAATTAACTCTCGAGAGAAAGGAGACCTCGCCGCACGGTGACGTGTGTCGCCTCCGGCTCAGCAGTATCGAGCCGGCATTGCCGAGATACCGACCAAATCGAAATACCGACCAAATCGAGATACCGACTGAGCAGTACTGACCGGTGCAGCTGAAACTGCATTCTTCACGAGGCAACCAATTATGAATGCTAAAGCGACAATTGCCATTCTGGGAGCTGCCCTGAGCACGCTTCTTCTGACCACGCCCAGCCAAGCCGATAATATCGGCTCCGGCAACCCGACCAATGTCTTCGCTGGCAAAACCGTCACCGCTTCCAGCACATTTCCCGCCGCATAGTTCGCTGGTGGGAACTTGGTAGACGGCACGACTAAGGCGTTCGTCTTCGCAGATACCGACCTTAACCCAACTGTCAGTATCTCCGGTTTTAACAGTGCCCTCACGTCCATCCACTTTTTTGACGAGCCAGCATTTCAGGCACGAACCGCCCCCTCGGTCACCATTTATGCCTCCTCAGTGAACCAGACGGTGCTGACACCCGGCAGCTACACACTGGTGGGAACCTACACTCTGGCGACCAGTGCTTCGGACCTTCAAGTGCTTCGGACCTTCATACGACAGCGACTAGCCCAGCGGACACCTCTTCCAACGGCGGCGGCACGATCAGCTATGATACGGTGAGCGGCCTGAATATCGCCGCCGGAACGAAGAGTGTCCTGTTTCAATTCGGTCTTGATCCCAATGGTTCGGGCGGCGGGAATTTTGGCAGCGGCTTCACGGAGATTCAGGCGTTCAACAGCCCCGTGCCCGAAGCTTCCTCTTCGATTGGGATGGGGGTCATGCTTGCCCTGGGCGGACTGGCCGTCGTCGTACGCAAGCGCAGCGTCAAAGCCTGAAAGCAGAAGATTAAAAAAGCTTAAGCACAATCTTAAAACCGCTTTCCTGCACTTGAAAGGCCAGGGAAGCAGTTTTTTTTGGATTCCCGCCAATATCCCCGTATTGTTGCACAGACAAGTCCCGTCGAAACGCGGTATAATCCTCTCGCCCGGCGCAAAGTGCTTCTTCCACGCCGAGGACAGCTTCAAGCGTACGAAAGGTCTTTTATGAAGAAGGCACTGATCACGGGTATTACCGGCCAAGACGGCTCTTATCTGGCGGAGCTGCTGCTGGCCAAAGGCTACGAAGTTCATGGGATCATCCGGCGGGCTTCCACATTCAACACTAGCCGCATTAACAACCTCTACGAAGATCCCCACATTAACGGGGTTCGGCTTTTCCTGCACTACGGCGATATCGCCGATTCCACAAACCTCATTAAGCTTCTGTACCGGATTCAGCCCGATGAGGTCTACCATCTCGCGGCGCAGAGTCATGTGCGTGTCTCCTTCGACATCCCAGAGTACACCGGTGACGTCACCGGTCTCGGGACGGTCCGCCTGCTGGAAGCAATTCGTGAGGTCGGCTTGAAAACACGTTTTTATCAGGCGGGGTCGTCTGAGATGTATGGACTGGTGCAGGAGGTTCCGCAAAGCGAGACCACACCATTTTACCCGCGCAGCCCGTACGGTGCCGCAAAACTCTATGCGCACTGGATCACGGTCAACTACCGCGAAAGCTACGGCCTTTTCGCCTGTAACGGGATACTGTTCAACCATGAGTCGCCCCGGCGCGGGGAAACGTTTGTCACCCGGAAGATCACACGGGCGGTGGCGCAGATCAAAGCGGGCCAGCAGGATAAGCTATACTTGGGCAATCTCGACGCCAAGCGCGACTGGGGCTACGCAAAGGAATATGTCGAGGCCATGTGGCTGATGCTGCAGCAGCCGGAACCGGACGATTATGTTATCGCGACCGGCGAGACGCATTCTGTGCGCGAATTTCTCCATGAAGCTTTCACCCATGCAGGACTAGACTGGGAGAAGTACGTTGAGCACGATGTCCGGTATGAGCGGCCGGCAGAGGTGGAACTGCTGATCGGAGATGCGAGCAAGGCGAAAACGAAGCTTGGCTGGGAGCCGCGAACGACATTCCACGAACTTGTTCACTTGATGGTAGATGAAGAGGTTGCCGCGATGACCCGGCTGGCGGCACGTGAGAACGTGATGGCAGGCAGCCGATGAGCGAAAAAGGAACTTTCTGGAGCGAGAGGCGGGTTGTCGTCACCGGCGGCGCAGGCTTTCTCGGGTCATTTGTCGTCGATAAGCTCCAAGAGCGCGGGTGCGAAACGGTGATCGTTCCCCGCTCGGCAGAGTACGACCTGCGCGATCGCGATGCTATCGTTCGGCTCTACGAAACGGCGCAGCCCGACATCGTACTGCATTTGGCGGCGGTCGTTGGAGGCATTGGGGCGAACCAAGACAATCCGGGTCGATTTTTCTACGATAACGCCATCATGGGCATCCAGCTGATCGAGATCGCTCGGCAGATGGGAGTCAAGAAGTTTGTCGCAACCGGGACGATCTGTGCCTACCCAAAATTCTCCCCCATCCCCTTCCGCGAAGATGACCTTTGGAACGGCTACCCGGAGGAAACGAACGCTCCTTACGGCCTGGCGAAAAAGATGATGCTGACCCAGCTGCAGGCGTACCGTGCTCAGTACGGCTTTGAGGGAATCTATCTGCTGCCGGTTAACCTGTACGGTCCACGGGATAATTTCGATCTGCACACCTCGCACGTTATCCCCGCGCTGATCCGCAAGTGTGCGGAGGCCAAAGCGGCGGGCCGTGAGCAAATCATCCTTTGGGGTGACGGCACTCCGACCCGAGAGTTCTTGTACGTGGAAGATGCGGCGGAAGGCCTGCTGCTGGCCGCCGAACATTACAACGGCGATCTGCCTGTAAATTTGGGCACGGGCAAAGAGATTGCCATCGCAGATTTAGCAGCTTTGATCGCGGCGGAAGTCGGTTTTGACGGTGAGATCATTTGGGACGCGACCAAGCCGAACGGGCAGATGCGTCGGTGCCTGGATGTGACCCGGGCCAGAGAACTATTTGGCTTCGAGGCAGTACACGATCTGAAGCATGGTCTGGCGAAGACGGTCGCCTGGTTTGCGGAGCACGATCAAGAGCTGCGCGAAGTGATTTATGTCTAACGGGGGGATTCTGGGAGAGTGGCCATTAAAACCGCGCTGATTACCGGCATCACGGGGCAGGACGGGAGTTTTCTCGCTGAGCTGCTGTTGAAAAAGGGCTACACTGTTTACGGGACCAGCCGAAATACGTCGCCGAAGAGCTGCGCTCGGATAGACCACCTCAAGGACCAGATTCAGATGGTTTCAGCGGATCTTCTGGATCAAGATTCTCTTGTTCGAGCACTCGACCAGGTAAAGCCCGATGAAATCTACAACCTAGCGGCACATTCTTTCGTTCCAGCTTCGTGGGAGCAGCCCGTAGAGACGGGAGACTTCAGTGCTCTGGGTGTCACTCGTCTCCTGGAAGCGATCCGCAGAGTTAACCGAGATATTCGTTTTTATCAGGCTTCGTCATCGGAAATGTTCGGGAAGTCACACGAATATCCCCAGCACGAGGCAACTGCTTTGTGCCCGCGCTCTCCTTACGGCGTGGCGAAGGTGTATGGGCATTTGATCACGATGAACTACCGGGAAACACATGGACTCTATGCCTGTTCCGGTATCCTTTTCAACCATGAGAGCGAACGTCGCGGTCTTGAGTTTCTCCCGCGCAAAGTCACCCATGGAGCAGCGCGTATCAAGCTTGGGCTGGAGTCGGAGCTGCACCTTGGCAGCTTGGACTCAAGGCGTGACTGGGGCTATGCCCGGGATTACGTGGAAGCCATGTGGCTGATGCTGCAGCAGCCGGAACCGGATGATTTCGTGATCGCTAGCGGAAAGACTCACTCCGTACAGGATCTGGTAAAAACGGCTTTCAATTACCTCGGGCTTAACTGGCAAAACCATGTCGTGATCGATCCTGCGTTCGTCCGTCCCCCGGAAAGTCATCTCCTAGTCGGCGACGCGTCCAAAGCAAGGCAGCGTCTCGGATGGACGTCCAAGACTAGTTTCTCAGGGCTGGTTACATTAATGGTGGATGCTGATTTGGAGAATCTCGCACGGCAGCAGCAGGTACCCAGAGAGTGAAGATACTGTTGATAGGCAATTACCCGGCGGATCGGCAGTACAGCATGCAGGGTTTTGCCAATGCGCTCCTCACCGGGCTTGCGGCGCAAGGGCACGAAGTTAGGCTGCTTACTCCGGAAGTCCATCTTCAGCGCATCGGATCTCCGCATCACGGCATCGGCAAATGGCTGGGTTATGCGGACAAATACCTGCTGTTCCCGAGAGTGCTTCGTAAGGCAAGCGTGTGGGCGGATGTCGTACATATCTGCGATCAGGGAAATGCGATTTACCTAAACTCTCTCCAGGACTTTCCGCACTTGATCACCTGCCATGACCTTCTGGCGCTGAGGGCATCACTGGGCGAGATTCCCGGGTGGAATACGGGCAGGAGTGGTCGCGTCTATCAAGGACTGATTTTGCGCGGCCTCAAGCGTGCCGGATATATCATCTGTGACTCAGAGGCCACGTCGCGCGACGTTCAACGATTGATCGGCATAGATTCTGACCAGATAAGCCGGATATTCGTCAGCCTGCTTCAGTCCTATCAGCCCATGCCCGAGCTTGAATCAGCGGGACACCTGCGGGAGCTGGGGATCCCCGAGGGCCGTTTCTTCTTCCACATTGGTGGAAATCAGCCCTACAAAAACCGCGTCATAGTCCCTCAGATCTTTCAGGCTTATCGCCGCTTGACGAAAGACATGGAATGCAAGCTTGTCATGGCAGGGGCAAAATTGACACCGGAGATGCGGAAATATATCGCTCAGGAGGGCCTTACGGAGCATGTTTTTGAACGTAATGATGTGAAAGCGGATCAGCTCCGCGCTCTGTATTCTCGGGCCGTATGCTTGATCTTCCCTTCGCTTTATGAAGGGTTTGGGCTGCCTGTGATCGAAGCGCAGGCGTCAGGCTGCCCCGTTTTTACATCTGATCGCCCACCCCTCACTGAGGTGGGCGGAGCGGGAGCGGTCTATTTCGATCCGACCGATCCAGAGACAGCCGCACAGACAATCGCCGACAATCTGACGGACCGTGGCCCAATGACCGAGAGAGGCTTTGCAAATGTTCAGCACTTTGCCCCAGAAATCATGCTGAGCCGCTATCTCGAAGTTTACCAATCCATCGCACAGAGACATTAAGCTGCTTGCTTGTGCTCGTAATACTCCGAAATATGCTGGTACACATGGTCAGGGAAGTTCAGATCATGGTACACTTTGCCCGCATCTGGATCGTCCGGGTTCGGAATGATTGGAAACTCCTGCTCTGACTGATACTGCAGAATCTTTTCACGCCGGGGCGGATTGTAATCGTGGGACTGCACCTGTCCGTAGAGGCTCCGGGCCTGCTCCTCACTGAAATCTTTGTCTTTTGCCAGAGTGCTCACAACTTCATCCTCCGTCAAAAAGTGTCGGGCGACCATTGTGAACACCAGTCGACCATAGTGCCCGATGTCTTTTTTATGGTCTAGCGCATCCAGTAGATGCGCCATCATCGCGTTCTTCTTCAAATCTCCCACTGCCATTCTATTTGATCCTCTCATTGCTTTAGTAGCAAGGAGAGTCTGCCCTTATCTTGCGGCAGTCAAACATATGTTTGCAGTGAGTCGCGCACACTTCGTGCCCATTCGCTCTGGGGATACCTGGAAAGAAACTCGGTCAGTACCGCGCGGGATTCGGCAGGCTGCTGCGCCCGAAGAAGCTGCCCGAGCTTCAGGCGAGCCATTTGATCCTCCGGGGCTTGTCCTGTCTCCTCCGTAATAGCGCGAAGCAAAGTAATCGCCGTCTCCGTGTCGCCAATACCTTCCGCCGCACTCGCCACGCGCAAGCGCTCATGGGGGGACAGCATTAATTTCAGACCCAGAGCACGCGCTTCCCCCGCATATTTTGCCGCCGCTGCACTATTTTCCTGCTTGAGACAGCCCCGTACGGCGGCCAGCATTTCCAGCCCGGATTCCACGCGGCCTGTCTCGGAGCTGACTGCCAGCAGGCGGCTCAGCTCCGCACGCACGTCAGCATTCGCCGGATCGCGGTCCAAGAACGCCCGGTATTTACGCAGCGCCACTTCACTGCTGCCCTGGGCTGCCGCGCTGCGGGCATCCTGAAGCAGATAGTCCTGATGCCCGTCCCGAAGCAGACCCGTCAGCTCCGCGGCAACGAGTCCGAACACGAACCCCCCGATGTGTGCCCAGTAAGCGGTACCGCCGGGTTCCGGTTTCCAGAGAAACAGCAGCCCGCCGCCGATATTCTGCAGCAGCCATAGGCCCAGCCCCGCCACCGCCGGGACTTCGAGCTGGCTCCAGCTCCGAAATGCCAGAGCAGCGGGGAGCCAGTACAGACGGATCTGCGCCCGATGAAACCGGATCGCGAACGGCGCGAGGATGGCGGAAATCGCGCCTGACGCCCCGACCAGCGGCACGGCCACGATCTCACCGCGCGTCAGGATAATCGCCATGTGCAGCAGACCCGCCGCGATCCCCCCGCCCAGATACAGTGCCAGGAACGCCTCCCGGCCCAGTGCTTCCTCGACATGCGGCCCAAAAAGCCATAAAAAGACCATGTTCCAAAACAAGTGACCAACACTGACATGCAGAAATATACCCGTGAGCAGCGCGGTAAAATGTGGGTGATTAGGTATTAGGCCCCAGCGTTCAAACGCTGTCGGCGTGTGGAACGTCAGCAGATACGCGATCACATTCAGCGCGATCAGCGAATAGGTGATCCACGGAAATCGCAGCCCGCGCCGGTCCGTGCTGTAAGGCAGGGGAAGGAGCACGGTCAAAAACAGCAGCCAGTAGGGAGAAAGGGACATAAAGCGTTTACACGATGACAGGGACTCGCTGCCCAGTGGAAGAAGACTCGATTGCAGCAAATACCATGGCCAGACTTTGGATGTTATCGTGGCATTCGCCCATTGGGGTCGCACCGGTCTTCATTGCAGTGATAAAGTCTCGGAGCGACCCGGCAATTCCACTGTGTCCCTCGTCAAGGACACCGGCCACGCGCGGCTCCAGTTTACTGATAAATCCGCCCGTCTGCACGACGACCTCCGCCTCAGACGCATCCGTGCCGTTCCAGAGTGCCGACCCGTGCGGACCAACCGCACGCCAGTCGCATTCCCAGGAAGTATTTTTCCCTTCGCTGCACCAGGCCCCGCGATAACTGTAGCGCAGGCCCCCCGTCATCTCGAAAAGCGCGGTCGCGCAGGCATCGCCCTGGTACCAGCTCCAGGCCGGGTTAAACTCCTCGCAGTACACCGAGACCGGATCCGTTCCGCTGAGATACCGGGCCTGGTCAAACGTATGAATCGCCATATCGAGCAGCAGCACATTCGCCATTGCGTCGCGAAAGCCGCCGAAGTGCGCCCCGAGATAGAAGTCCGAATTCAGGATGCCGAGCAGACCAACCTGCTCTGTGATCAATTGTCGGTACGCCGTCAGCTTTGCATCATAGCGGCGGCTCTGGCTGACCATATAAAGCTTACCGAATTTTTCGGAAGCCGAGACCATTTCGCGGGCGTGGGCCATGCTGTCCGCCATCGGCTTTTCTCCCAGCACAGGGACACCGGCCGCCAGTGCTTGCAGCGTGACATTGTGGTGCGCCTCGGGGATAGTCACATCCACCACGAAATCGGGCCGAGTTTCCGCAATCGCTTTTCCCAGATCCGTACCGGAAGAAGCCGCCAGTTTACGCTCCTCGACCGCTTCCGCCGCCGCACCGGGCCGCGTGTCCACCCAGCCGACAATCTCAACCTCCGAGTTCTCCTGAAGGGTCTTTCCCCAATTCTTGCCCATCCCGCCCGCGCCGACGAGGAGTGCTTTCAGTGTTGTCATGCCGCTTTCCTCTGAGTCCCGTTGTGGGGGTGAACGCTACTGATTTTCTCAGTCAGCAAACGCCGCGCCTTGCGCAGGTTATAATCAGTTTGCAGGCGCATCCAATAGCCGTCCGAGAGACCAAAAAACTTATCCAGCAGCAGCGATGTTTCCAAGCTGACATCGCGCTGTCCGCGCAGAATCTCTGAAATTCTCCTCTGCTGGACTCCGAGAGATTTAGAAAGCTGGTAGGCAGTCAGGCCTAGAGGCTTTAGAAAATCCTCACGCAGCATTTCGCCAGGGTGTGTAAGCTCGATCGAGCTGACAGGTAGGAGCATCTTATTCCTTACGGCCTATTATACCATGCGACAATCGTATCGCATCGCGGGCATTTCCCTGTAGGTACGGAGGGCTTTTGGAACCCACTCCGCAACGTAAATGTCAAGCCTTCGGATACCGATAATGCCCGGCGATCGGCCACAGTGTCAGCACGTCCTGCTCCGCGGTGCGGCTCATATTATGGATCACCAGGGGAACGCCCTGCAAGTTTCGGCGGCCTGAGAGCAGGCCGATATGGTCGGCTCCTCCCGGCAGTTTCCAGGTCACGATGTCTCCCGGCTGCCAGGTCGGCAGTGTCTTTGTGCTGACTTCGACCGGCAGCGTCTGCCCATGATTGGCGAAAAAGACCGTTAAATTCGGAACGCGACGATGGTCGATGTTTGGGTCAGGGCGAGCCAGGCCCCACTTGTGCGGGTAGCGGTCCCAGTGACGCCGCATATCCTCATGCACTTCCGACTGAAGATCATGCCCACCCGCTCGCAGGCTGCGGATCACGACATCTGTACACGCGCCCCGCCCGGTCGGCGGGTCGCCGTTAGGATAAGACAAAGTGCAGTAGGAAGCATCGTAAAGATCGCCGATCTGCGCCGCCGCCCCGGCAACGAGCTTCGCCTGCGTGGGAGTCATCAGCGTTTCCGGCGGCAGAGTTGGGCCGGTAACGCTGACGGGAAGCAGCCGATGAGGCGCGAGAGAATGCCGCAAGAGTACGACTCCTCCAGTAAGCAGTGCTGTCAGCACCAGGATATAAGTCGCTTGCTTCGATGTCAACTGATTTTCCTGTCTTTCCACAATCGTGCTGCGAGAAAATTAATCCCAGCTAAGCCCAAACACACATACGCTAGCCAGTCGCCCCAGCGCGTGAAGAACGTTCCCTGCCCACTTCCTAACTCGACGGTACCGACCAAAACATCCGGCGCGAAGAGGGGCGATTGAGCGAGGACCCTGCCGCTGGAACTCACGATCTGCGACAGGCCATTAGAGTCGGCACGGACAAAGGGAACACGGTTTTCGACCGCCCGGAACGGCAGCATAGCCCCGTGCAGCCGGTGCAGGACGCCGCGCGGGGTGGGAGGATCGTAGTTGGGCATGGCAACGAGCTTTGCTCCCTGCCGAACAGTCTCACGGGTCGTGTTTGTGTAGCAACTATCGAAGCAAATCTCCAGGCCCAGTGGCCCCTCCGGGGTTTGAACGACCGTCGCCGTGCGGCCCGACAGATTCGTCTCACGCTCCGCCAGGTAGAGATGGATTTTGTGGTGGGTCGGTGCAAGCACCGTTCCATCGGAGCCAATATAGGCCGCACAGTTGAAAGGCTTTGGGTGGGTGTCATCGGAGTACCCAACAACGAGAGCAGCTTTTAGGGTACGGGCAAGGGCGCGTGTCTCGTCTTTTGGGCTGTTCGGCGCAAACTCGCCTCCCAATGCTTCTTCCGACCAGACAATCAACTTCGCCCCTTGCCCCGCCGCCTGACGAGTCATTTGCGCCCGGTCAATACCGGTCACTCGCGGAGCAAGATCGCCGGTCTCGCCGCTGGTCAGGTCCTGGATTGCGGCGACTTGGAGACGCGGATTGGCGGCGGGAGTTTGCGCGAGATGGAACGCACCGATACCGATGATAACTGTAACCGTTCCCAGGCCGATGCCAGTGGGGGCGAACCGGCGGCGCAGCGCAAAATCCGCCAGGGCGGCATTGGCCCACCAGAGCAGGAACGAGACACCCCAGATTCCAGTCCAATCGGCAATCTGGATTAGCGGCAAGTTTTTATATTGGCACAGAGCGATGTTCAGCGGCAGCGGCAAAAATGAAGTCAGCCACTCCCCGCCTACGCCCACGCAGGTGACGACGAGGACCCGCCGGACCGGATTCCAGCCCACGGGCACGACCGACGCAGCCAGGGCGACGACCGCAAACAAAAACGACAGCCAGAGAAAGGGAATATAGGCCCAGAAAAGCCGGGAGGTATCATGATACCACCCGGCCTGGACGATGCCGCAGACACCGCCCGCCAGCATACCCATCCCCACCGCTTCCAATGGCCGGCGCCCCGGAGCGGCCCAGAGCAGAGGAACGAAGGCGGCCCAGCCCAGCCACTCCTGATTGAACGGCGGCAGGCTGAGGGCGAACAAGACGCCCGAGAGTATGGCCGCAAGCAGTGGTTTCATTCAGGCACTATACCCGAACGTCGATAATTGCGCTTACCCCCACCCCCTTGACCCGCTTGATGCTTTTGAGATCACTCGGCTTCTCCGTGTTAATGGGAATCAAAGCTTTCAAGCGGAAGCGGTCGCTTGCAATACTGCCTTCCACCTGACCAACCGCCTGGACCTGATCGACCTGAACTTTTGGGCCGGAAACCTGCACCGCGCCGACATAGCCGCCCTGGCCGATGCTGACAATCGGCACCACTTTGGTGGACTCATACTTGTCGGGTCCGGCTGTGCCGGTGATCTTATTCAAGCCGTCGTTGATCGGACGCTGGAACTGCTTGACCAGGATACCGATCCCCGCGCCCTTCAGGACCGTGCTCAGAATGTCGGCATGCGCGATACCACCGGTCAGAGCGGCTCCGAGGAGCGTGCCTGCCAGTCCGGCGGCGATGATTTTCGTGTTCGTTGATTTTGCGTTCTGCATAATAGGTACTCCTCCGATAAAGAAAACCCCCGAAGCAAGAAGCCTCAGGGGTTTTGAGTTCACTGTTCCCACACGGGACACGGTGAGTAATTCATGTGTTGATAGAGTAAGCCCGTGTTAGAACTTGAGCTGGAACTGTGCGGTCGCGACGCTGCCGTCCGACTTGCCGCCGAAGTTCTGCGATCCGGGGACGCCGCCGCCGAAGCCGGTGCCCTTGTCATCATAGTGAACGATCTGGTAGAGAAGCTTCACGGAAGCATTGGGGCTGAACGTGTGGCCCAGGCCGATGGTCGTGTAGTTCTCTTCCGGGCGCCCGCCCTTGACGATGTTCGTGCTGGCACCGTTCTGGTTGCGAATATCGTACTGAACGTCTTCGTAACCGAGGTCGACACCGTAGGTGCTGCTCAGACCGTAGCCCAGGCCGACCTGGTAGCGGCTGACATGATCAGCGCCGCCGTGCTTGCGATTACCGCGAGCATCGGTATAATCCACCGCGCCACGCAGCGGCGAATCGATGGCCGTGCCATTCTTGTTCGTGCCATACGCCGCCGTGTAGAACTCACCGTCCGCATTGAAGGACAGTTTCGGGGTCAGAGCGATCTTGGCCGAAACGATCGGGCCGCGAACGTTGGTCGGGTTGCTCCATGCGCCGAGTTTGCCCCAGTAGCCGGGAGCGGAGAAGTCCGGTCCTACATACTGGTATCCACCCTTGAGCTGGACGGGGCCGACGGCGAAGCCGGCGTTGTATTCCTGCGAGGAATAGCGGAAGCCGTTACCGACGTTGTTGAAGCCCTGGTTGAAGCCGTGCGCGGAGACCGTGTATGCTGCATCCACCAGGATACCGCCCTTTTTGACACCCGGCAGGCCGAACGGCAGTGCGCCGTTCAGGTCAAGGCCGTACACCGACAACCGGTTGAACTGTGCGTTGCGGCCGGTCTTGTTCGGGTCGGTCAAGCCGTCCTGGATGCCCAGGCCGTTTGCGCCATTGTTGCGAAGGCCCGCTTCCACGAGCGTTGCACCGATGACGAAGCCCTCAGGTGCCCCGAAGGTGGCGCGAACGCCCGCCATCTGGTCCAGAGGAGCGGCATGGTTGGCGGCGATGAGGCCGCCGGGCCGCGTCTGCTGCCCTGTGCTGAAGGGGTTGCCTAAGATCGTCGTGGACGCCGCGGAGCCGCCGTACGGCTGGGAGTAAGGGATCGCCGAGAGCTTCCCTGCGAACGCATTGACGTGCGCTGGACCAATCTTCAAGTTGGCTCCGATACCATCCGTAATGGTGTCGCCGGAGTCGGTCTGGATCAGGTTCGTGTAAACGTCGGCATCCGCCTGCTTCAGGGTGTACTTGGTGTACTGGGTGCCAAAGCGGCCCACAAGCAGCTCAGCGCCGCCCAGAGGTCCGAGTTTGACCGCAGCCGCCAGGTAAGCCTTGTAAACATTAGCATACTGGTTGTTGGCGTTCAGACCGCCGGGAGACAGCGAGGATGCACCGGCACCCGTGCCGCGACCGGGGAAGGACGCCGTGTTGCCGACTGCGCTCAGGTAGTTACCAAAGTCGAGGTCGATGTTCGCCGTCGCATTTTCCGCGACTTTGCCGCGGATGTGCAGCAGAATGTCGTTGTAGACATCCGTGTTGCCCAGCAGTCGGTTGTCGAAGCTCGGGTTGAACGGCTGCGCATTCCCGTTGCGGTCCAGGAACTGGTAGTAGTTTCCGCGAACGTTGCCGTTTTTCGGGCCGCGCCGTGAGGAAACGCCTTCAGCGATGACGTTGACTTCACCGGTGACGTGGAAGCGGGCATCTTCGGCAGCGAGCACCGCGACTTTACCATCAAGGTTGTCCACGCGGCCCGTGAGGGCATTCACGCGGGCTTCCAAGCTGTCGAGGCGAGCATTAGCTGCAGCGACATCCTGGCCGAGACGGGTCAGTTCCGGCTGAAAGCCGTTGACCAGAGTGCGAAGGGCGTCGATCGCGGCGGTATTGCCCGCGATGCGGCTTTCCAGGTCGGAGCGCAGGGCAGCCAGACCAGCGGCGTCGCCGCCGGTTTTCATCTGCGCGAGCAGACGGGCAATGGCGACTGCGAACTCGTAGCGGGTCATCGGGCGGCGGCCACCGTAGGTGCCGTCCGGGTAGCCGATCACAATGCCGGCTTTCTGCAGGGTGTCCACCGACTGGTAAGCCCAGTGATCGGTGGGGACGTCAGCGAACGGGCCGCTGGCCGCCTGAGCGTGGGAAACGGCGGGCAGGCCAATGAAGGCCATGCTGACACCGGCGAGAAGTACAAGTGACTTCTTCATAGTGTATGTCTCCTGACAACGAACGTCTCGCATCCCGATGCTGTACTCAAAGCCAGGTCGAAAAGACCAGCACTTGGATTCAGAGCGCGAAAGGCTGGCAATTCGGTCAAGTTCTTCGTCCCCAAGTATCCATGTTGCCTTGAAGGTCCGAACCATTCCCACTGCCTCACGTCTCGCGATGCCGCCCAGCGTGATTGTTTCCACCTGCTGCGCTTCGAGTGTTTGACCGGATGCGCACCGCCTCACCACCAATGGGAGAACGGTACCGAAAGCAGTTCAATTTTGGATTACTTGAACCTGCTCCCACATCGTGTGACAATGCAAATTTGCATTTGTTTCACGATTTGCTCTATTCTCTCCAATTATTTCGAAAAATAATCTTCCGCCAGCATTAAGGCCGCATAGTCGTCGTAGGGAGCTTCTGGGGAACGCATACTTTGGGGAAGCAAACGCCGCCAGCCGGGGGCACGGTTTTCGGCCAAAAACCGCTGCCGCGCCCGCTGCGACGTGCCATGTTCGTCGATGGTTTGGAGGGGGATTTGAGGAAACGTTTCGGTCAGCGCCTTACGGAGCGTGGCACTATTCGTGCCGTTCCCTATTAGCAGCAGTGCGATCTCGGGTCGGCGGCGCAAAATCTCTCCCACCGCCAGCGTCAGCCGCTCGGTATCCACGACGGCGCGTTCTAAGCAAAGGGTGGGTTCGGGGGAAGGGAGTGAAGCGGCATCAAAGTTGGGCACAGGGCCGGAGACGATGGCCAGGCCGCATTTGGCACGTCCGGGATCGATGGCGAGGAGGGTGAGGGTCATTGAATGTCGCGCCACAGTCGTGCCTCTGTGAAACGCGTCAGGTGTCCAACGTTAGTCGTCGCGATAATGACTTGCTGACCGGAGCGGTCCCATTCCGCCGGGTCAAGTGTAGACGCCTGAGCTGCAAGAATGACATCAGCATCCAGCGCGAACCGATCTGCTGTCGGCAAGCCCTGACGCCGTGCAATCGCCCAAAATTCCGCCGCTTTCAAATAAGCCTTCTCTGTGACCGGTAAATATGCCCCTGACTCCTTAAGAGTATCTAGTCGCTGGATCGCATTAGTCAAATTTGCAAGGATCAACTCACGCCGATGTTCGTAGTCGATAATCTCCGGCAGCAATGCGGTGTGTCCATTCTTCCGTAGCGCAAGAGCCCATTCCTGGCACTGCTGCGCTTCGGCACCCCCTTTGGGATGGGTGATCAGCCCTAATGGGCCACTATCGAGGAGGATAATCATAGAATTTAACTAATCTCATCCTGTGGGGCTATGGGGTTTGTACCGCTGCCAAAAATACTTCGCTGGCCGGGGCGATCACGATCTATCGCTACTTTGAGATACTCCAGAGTGGTTCGCTGTTCCTCAGGATCGCCGTCTGAAAATGAGTCTAGGGCAGCTGTAAATGCATCAGGATCATAGGGGCGGAGAATTCTACCTGCAAAGCGGCTCTCAACCACAGTCCGCACTACCTCGGGAATTTCCTGCCCTTGCCTATCGGCTTCCGCCTTGATTTTCCGGGCAATGCCTTCTGGAACTTCAATCGTAATCGTCATTGCGGCTTCCTTTCCTGTCGTCGTAACATTATGGGACTGCACTTTTTGGAATAGCGGGAGAACTCGCTGGCTCCTCCGGTCCCGTCACTCTCAAATCCAGATGCAGCAGATCGCCGCTGTAGGTATCCTCGGACGAAAAGGCCGTCACACGAGCAGTCGCGCCGAGGGCACGAATCTGCTTGACCCGGGCCAGCCAGGTCACGCTGTCGATCGGCTGACCAACCAGTGCTTCGCCGGACTCGGGATCCAGCACGGGAATGATCCCATGTGAAAGTGCCGCCGGGCGGACCCGCTCGACGAGAAACGCCTGGAGACGCTTCAGGATGACATCGTCCGGCTGGGTGCCATCGATATCACTCGCCGCGATGACCATGCCTTTCGTAAAGACCATGACATTGGAGAAAGGATGCAGATCGACTTTGACTGCTTCCCCCCGAAACGTATTAAACCGCGCTCCGGCGACTACGACGATGCTCGGCATGTAACCGCTCTGATCGACGATGTTTTGGGCCAGCGCATCGAGAGCCGCCTCTCGTGCCGCGGCGTCGCCGTCCGTATCCGAAAGGGCATCCGGGATGATGAGAGCCGGGGAATTGTCCAGACCGCCAGCCCCGCGCTTGCGGGCGGACAGCTCGATCCGATCCAAAAAGACCGCCAGCTCCCGGCGCAGCGCATCCGGTGCCTGCCGGGAGACGACAATCGTACGGCCCAGCTCCTCTTCCCGCCGAAAGACCAGCATGTGTCCCTGAGAGTTTTGCAGGAGACTTTTTTGCCGCAAGTTCTGCTGCACGAGGCGCACATTTTCATTATGCAGCGTGTCCTGCCGAATGCCCAAAGCCAGAAGGTTGCGGCTGGCCTGGATCACTTCTTTGTCCGCCTGAGCGGCCTGCCGCCGGGCGAGGCGGAACTGGGCCTGGGCGGTTTCTACGCCGTGCCGCGCCTGACGCACTCGATCTTCCGCTCGGGCCAGATCGGCGTGGGTCCCGACGAGACTCTGGCGGGCCGAAGTCAGCTGAGACTGCGCGGCAACCAGGGCAGCCTGGCGTGCGACCAGACGGGACTCGCTGGCGGAGAGCTTGGTCCGGCTTTGGGTGAGCGTTAACCTGGCCCGCTTGAGATCCCCTGAGATGGACCCGAGTGCCTCCTGCGCGGCATCGGCATTTCTTTGAGCGGCCATGGCCCGAAGATTGTCCGCCTGGGCCAGCCGCTCAGTCACGGAATTGCGGCGGGTCAATGCCGTGTTTTGATGCTCCAGCAAAGACTTCTGCGCGACCAGCTCCGGCCCCTCCAGCAGGGCGGTTTTGACGGTGTTGTCCAGAATAAACAGCAGGGATAATGTCCCAACCGCAATCGCTCCGCCGGAAACGACAGTCCAGAGCATGGCCGTGTGCCGGGGCCGCAGGCCAAAGCTGGAGTGCCGCTTTTTGCCGATATAGCTGCCGAGCTTGTCCCCCATGTACGCGGTCGCACCGCCCATGACGAAAAGCACCAGAGCAAAAAGGACTACGGAACCCATATCAGTGAGATGCCTTCCAGATCAGCACCGAGCCAACCCCCAGACCCAGCAAGTTCGGCAGCCAGGCGGCAAGGACCGGCGAAATGCCGCCGCCGCGAGCCACACTGCTCATCGTCATGTAGATCACATAATACCCCAGCATGATCGGCAAAGCCCAGACTGCACCGCTGATCTTCGACGAACGCGGGGAGCGCATCCCCAGCGGGGCACCCACCAGGCTGAACACGAGGCAGGAAAAAGGCAGCGAGACTTTGAACCAGAGGCTCACTTCGGCGTTCCGCACCTCGGCACTGCGGCCGCTGCTGGACTTCAATTCGTTGATCTGCTGCTGCAAGTCATGAAAGTTCAGCGTCTCCGGGTCGCGCTGCAAAAATGTCATATTCTCCGGCGTTTTGCCCACTTCATTCGTCTCCAGCTGCTGGAAGTTCGTCGTAATTCCCGAGGCCACGTCTGTGGAGCGGCCATTGTAGAGCGTCCAGGATTTAAAGCCGCTGCCGAGTGACTTTGCCCGCTCGGCATAAAAGACCTGGCTGGGTCTCCCGGTGGGGTCGTAAACGGTGATGGAGACCTGCCGCAGTGCCTTCGCCTGCACATCGTAGCCCTTTTCCACCTCAACCACCGCCTGCAGCCGGCCCTCGGTGCGGTTCTCGAAGTGGAACGGCTTGGTCGTCTCGCCGATAATCTCGCCGCGGTGCTCTTTGATGTCCGAAACGCGCTGGTTAGCGTACGAGGCCACGCGGTCATTAAAAACGTATCCGATCAGGCTGACGGTCATTCCGACCACGGCGACAGGAACCATCAGGCGCGAAAACGGGATGCCCCCTGCGAAGAGTGCTACGGCCTCACTCTCCCGCGACAGCCGCTCGAAGCTCAGCAGGGCCGCGATCAGCATGCCCAGCGGGAATGTAAACGAGACAAAGCCCGCGAAGTCCCAGCCCACGAATGCCGCCACGACCCACGCCGGCACCCCCTGCTCAATAAACCGCGCGGCGGCGATCAGCGGGCCGAGTGCGAAAAAGAGTGTCGAGAACATCCCGACGCCGAGTAGGAACTTGGGTACCAGATCCTGCAAAATCAACTTGTCCAGCAGCTTCACGCGCAGAAGATTCATACAGTGAGAGTCCCGCCCGGCCCGCGCCGCATCGCGAGAGTCATATTCTGACCGAGATAGTATTTCTGCGCGATCGGGTCCCGGATCAGCTCCTCCGCCGTGCCCGAGGTCTTGATCTGGCCTTCGGAGATGATGTACGCCCGGTCGGTGATGGCAAGGGTCGCATGGACATTATGGTCGGTAATCAGCACGCCGATGCCCTGCGTCTTCAGCTCGGCGATAATCAGCTGCAAGTCTTCAATCGCAATCGGGTCGACTCCAGTGAACGGCTCATCCAGCAGGATAAATGCCGGGCGGGTCGCGAGCACCCGGGCAATCTCAACACGCCGCCGCTCACCGCCGGAAAGCTGCTTCGCCAGCAGGTCACGCCGCCCGGTGATCTTCAGGCTTTCCAGCAGCTCTTCCAGCCGCTCTTTGCGCTGGGCACGGGACATGTTCGGCAGCAGCTCCAGAACCAGCATGATGTTCTCGGCGGCGGTCAGCCCTCGAAACGCGCTCGGTTCCTGGGCCAGGTAGCCGATCCCTGCATGGGCACGTCGGTACATCGGCAAATGCGTGATGTCCTGATCATCGAGGCGCACCGTTCCGCCGTCCGGCTTGACCAGACCGACCATCATATAAAACGAGGTCGTTTTGCCCGCCCCGTTCGGCCCGAGCAGGCCGACGATCTCGCCGGGGGCAATCTCGACGGAGACCCCATTAACAACTTGTCGGCTCTTGTAAGTTTTTTGCAGCCCTTCGGCACGTAAAATTGGCATGGTATTCTTTGAGTGTTACTGCGCCGGTGTCAGCGTAATATGCGCCGGCCCGGTCTCGAGCTGCGGGTACAGGATTTTGTCCGCCCCGAGCAGCAGGGTCGCTCGGTCGGTGGTCGAAACGGACGGTTCCGCAAGAAAACCGGACTTGGTGACGATTTTCACATGACCGGTGAAAGTCATTGAACCGCCGCCCGGGCGCGAATTGTCCGGGAGGTAAACAGCATGGTCGGCAGTGATCACGTAGGCCTGCCCCTGAAGCGGCTGCCGGATATTAGCGTGGACCTGGATCCCCATCGCCGGATTGCCGTCCGCCGTCGCTTTTGCCAGGGCCGATGCCCCGCTTTTACCGCCCGCGAACACGATCCGCAGATCCTCACCGGTCAGGTCATAATTCTCCGTCTTCATTTTCACCCGTCCGGTCAGGTGCCACAAACCAGGTGTCAGCTTGCCGTACTGAAAGTCGACATCCACTTTGCCGACACTGACCCGCGAAGCGGGCTTTTCAGGGTCGGTCTGTGCGGAGAGCGGCCCATAAGCTGTCACGAACAAGACCGTGGAGAGAAGAACAAAAAAAATAGGGTTCTGCATAGTTGAAAGTCGTTTACAAACGCGCGGTCGCATGGCCGGAAACAATCTGCACCGATTTGAGCTTTGTATCGGCGAGGAGGCGCGGGCCGGTCATGGTGGCACCGCTCTTGCCGTCCCGGTAGAAGACATGGCCCGTGGCCTGAAGTTTGTTGATACTGGCATACCAGACAACCGTATCGGCCAGAAGTTTCGTGCCGGGCTGAGACAGGGAGATCACCGTGACCCGTCCGGTGCCGGTCACAACCACGCTTTTGCCCACGCTATTCCCCGTCGCCTGCGGAGCATCGAGGGTCGCGGACAGTCGCCCCTGCTGGTACAAGCGGGCATGGACATTGCGCATTTGCCCCAGAAAGCCGTTCCCGGCACTCTGGCCCGACGCTGAATCCGCACGGATCTCGCAGAGCAGCTTCCCCGGCAGCTTTGGATCGGGCAGGTTAACCGTGATTCCCTGCGCATGGCCACCAAGGCTGGGCGGAGCCGCGTGGAGGGGGAGACTCAGCAGGGGCAGAGAAAAAAGTATAGGTTGAAAACGTTTCAAGAGTCGCATACAATAGAGTATACGCCAAAAACACGATTTCAGTTTGACACAAAGCATGGGAGTTTCGCAAGCAGGGGTAAGCTTGCTTCCTTGACAGAGGAACGAAGTGGCACTATAATACAATCGAACTCATATTGCTGAAGGGGAATAATCTCAACGATGGCGCGTGCAGTAATTACCGGAGGAGCAGGATTTCTTGGCTCCCACCTCGGAGACCGGCTTCTGGCCGAAGGATATGATGTCGTCGCGGTCGACAATCTTGTCACCGGCAGCACGGATAATATCGCGCATCTGAACGGCGATTCGAAATTTGAATATCTGAATATCGACATTACGAAGCCCTACACGGTTCCGGGGCCGGTAGACATGGTCTATAACTTTGCTTCTCCGGCCAGCCCGGTGGATTATTTGGAGCTGCCCTTGGAGACCCTGCTGGTCGGATCGATCGGCACACATAACACCCTGGATTTGGCCCGGGAAAAAGGGGCACGCTTTCTCACCGCTTCGACCTCGGAAGTTTATGGCGACCCGACTGTGCATCCTCAGCCGGAAGAATATTTCGGTAATGTCAATCCGCACGGTACCCGCGCCGTTTACGACGAAGCCAAGCGGTACTCCGAAGCGGTGACATTCGCTTACCGGCGCAAATTCGGCATGGATGCAAAGATCGTTCGCATCTTTAATACCTATGGCCCGCGGATGCGGATCAAGGATGGGCGTGTCGTACCCGCCTTCATCAGCCAGGCCCTGCGCGGCGAGCCGCTGACAGTTTTTGGCGACGGCAAGCAGACTCGCTCCTTCTGCTACGTTTCCGACCTGATCGACGGTATTTACAAGCTGTCCATCTCGGAGGAGTCCGGACCAATCAATGTGGGCAATCCGGTCGAGCGGACGATGCTGCAGTTCGCCGAAGAGATACTTAAAGCGACCGGCAGCAGCAGCAAGATCGTTCATCTGCCCCTGCCGACCGCTGATGATCCAAAGCAGCGCCGCCCGGATATTACTAAGGCCCAGACACTGCTCGGCTGGGAGCCGCGCGTCACGCTGGAAGAGGGCCTCAAAGACACAATCGCTTACTTCCAAACCAAGCTGTCAAGAGGCTAGACTAAGTGGCAGGCACTGCGAATTTGTGGCATTCGTCACAGACATTTTAGAAACGCTGAGGGTAAAATAGGAGCGTGCAAAGAGAATACGCCCCTACACACGCATTCTCGTTCTGCCGACAATGGGGACAGAAGAACGGTAGTTTTGTGAACCGTCTCATTTTGGAGACCCGTGAAAGGCGACCCGGACCGTGCAGTTACGTCAGGACAATACACAGCGTCAAATGCAGGTGCAAAAGCTTGCCCCGCACTTGATTCAGGCCAATGCCCTGCTGCAATGCTCCACCCTGGAATTGCAGCAGGTCATTGAGCAGGAGCAGCAGGAAAACCCGGCACTCGACCTCGTCGAGGAGGACTTCACGCCGGAAAGCAGCTGTCGCCTGTGTCCTGGAAGCCGGATTGGCTCCTGTGCGCATTGTCCGTTCAGCCGGGAGGGGCACCCTCTTTCAGCCTCCGGGACGGAGGACGGCGACAGCGGCCCCTCCCTTGCCGAAAGCCAGGCGATGCTTGCAGGTGGCGGCAACGATACGGCGGAAGATGAGCGACGGACCTCTCAGAGCGACATGGAATTCGGGCAGACCAGCGGGGAGGAAGGGGTCGGCAGCGACTTCGACCCGCTCCTTCTTGCCCACTCCCAAACCACCTTGGCCGATCAGCTTTTGCTGCATCTTCGGGCCACCGCAGAGACCCCACAAGATACGCTGATCTCCGAGTACCTCGTCGACAGCCTCGATGACCGCGGCTGGCTTCAGATCGATGTCGATGAAGCTTGTGCGGTCCTGCGCGTGCCTTGCAGCCGGATCCTTCAGGGGATCGAGCGTCTTCAGGCCTGCGACCCACCCGGAGTCGGTGCCCGCGACCTGCAGGAGTGCCTGCTGCTGCAGATGCGTCACCTGCAGGAGGAAGGCGACGAGAGCCGGTGCGATTCGGTCGCCGCTCTTCTGATCGCCGAGCACTGGACTGCGCTGATCCAGCATCGCCAGATGTCCCTGGCTCGCCGCCTGGGTGTCCCCGCGAAGCGCATCGAAGCGGCCCTGGCCTTTATCAAGAAACTGAACCCCAACCCGGCTGCGGCCTTTCGCCCCCCCTGGGACCACCGAATGAACGGGCAAAGCAAGCCCATCCGCCCCGATGTCATCATCAAACGCAGTGGAACCGGCTTCACCGTGGAAGTTTTGGGATTCGAAAACACCACCCTACAGGTCAATCCTTACTACCGTGGTCTCTACGATGCCATCAAGACCAGCCGCACCGGAGGCGAACCGGCCCGCGACGGCGGGGTCCGCCTCTCCGCCGACCACCAGAAGCATGTGCTGGCTTATGTCGAGCGGGCAAATATGTTCCTGAAGAACTTGCAGCAGCGGCGGCGCACGATCCAGAAGATCACGCTCGCCCTGATCGAAAACCAGCAGGGCTTTTTAGAGACCGGTCAACGCAGCTTTCTGCGCCCTTTTACCCGGACTCGCCTCGCCAAACAAGTGGAGATGCACGAGTCGACCGTCAGCCGCGCTCTGCTCTATAAGTATGTCCAGCTCCCCTCGCAGGAAGTCGTCTCCTTCGACGTTTTTTTCGAGAACGCCGTCACCATCAAAGGCACCATCGCCTCCCTCGTCGAAGCCGAAGTCCCCGGCTACCCTCTCAGCGACCAGGCCCTCGTCGACGCCCTCGCCGAGCGCGGCCTGACCGTCGCCCGCCGAACGGTCGTCAAGTACCGCGAAGAGATGCGGATATCCGCATCGTACCTACGGCGGCGGCAGTGATGAGTTGCCTGTGGGGGCAATACTATGTTACAATAGAATCATTAACACTAATCCGCAAAGCTGCCTTGGAGCGGAGGAATACATCAATGAATGAGCAATTCGGTCTTTTATACGCAGTCCCCACTTTCTTTGAAGGGGTAGCCAGATCCATAGACATTGGAGAGACCCTCACGGAATATGTCGATTCGGAAGATGCTGACCTTGCGGATACCCGTGCCCTGCGCTCCGACTGGAGAGCCATTGGAAATGATTTGCGGCAAGTAATGACGCAGTACCGAAAAGACCGAAAAGATTATTCCCAAACTATAACTCATGGTTGATGCTAACGATAAGAGCTTGGCTCAAAACGAAGAAGGACCTCCTGAGAACGATGATGTTTCGTCGTCCAGGGGGTCATCTCTTGTTCACCAGCATAC
Organism: Armatimonadota bacterium; assembly: GCA_025353925.1. Classification (GTDB taxonomy): domain Bacteria; phylum Armatimonadota; class Armatimonadia; order Armatimonadales; family Capsulimonadaceae; genus JANXMY01. Next base: position 816 of record JANXNV010000149.1, on the reverse strand, counting down.
GGAGGTGTCTTACTCGGATCCGTTGCATCCTCCCAACATTTCCAGGAGTTGCTGGACGGTCAGCACTGATGGGGTGTGAAGGAGTTCGAGATGGCATTTCCACGCAAGTTTCAACGCCTGCTTGAAATCAAACGACATGACGTGTCCGCCCTGGACTATGTGTGGCTGGTTTACGCCGTGTGCGCTGTCTCCGAGAACGCCTGCGGCTGGGGCGGGTGGATGATCGAGGCGGCTTTTCATGTGGGCGATGGGACCTACCCAACGAGCACTGGCGACGCTCTGGTGCCCGCCCAGGATCAGCAGATATGCCCGCGTTGCGGACAGGAAACGTTCCGAACGGGAGCCAGCATACGGATGGTGCCATCAGAGGATCAGAAATCACTTTGGGAACCAGGGGTTGACTACGAGGTCAGCCCACTCGAGTATACGGACTAATGTCACTATGGGCCAAATCAATATCATCGACATAGCCAAATTCACTGCACTGGTTCTGTGTGGTTTTAAGGGTGCCGGTTTCACTATCCACCACTTCGGGCCATACCGACGTGTCTCAGAGCATCCAGCCCAATTCCAGAATGCAAGCGGTCAAGAGCCAATAGTCTATGGTGCCCTCGGTTTTGTCGTAGCTTGTAGCTTAGTGTTTCTACTGTGGAAATGCTTACTCTGGTACCTCAACTCTCTCGATAAGCGGCGTAGAATGAGAGATAGTCCAAACGTGTGGCCAGACACGTGATTTCACGAATCTAGGACTCTGGAGGGCGGGGGCAAGCCCCGCCCCTACGGGAGTTGACCTTCTCTGTGTAGGGGCGGGGCTTG
>JANXNV010000137.1 GCA_025353925.1 Armatimonadota bacterium | reverse complement strand
GCCCGCTTTGCGGCGGCGAGCCGTCACTGCCAGCCCCGTCAGGCCCAGCAGGCACAGGCCGAAGACCGCGCCTTGAGACGCCTCCGGGACGGGAGAGGTGTTGACGACCTGCAGGCCGAAAATGCCGCTGTTCGAGCCTTCCCGGAACTGCTTCAGGGTGAAGCTGCCGGCAGTCAGACCGGAAAAGATCGCATAATCCGAGGCGGGACGCGGATCCGTGCTGCTGGTGCTGGTCGTCAGAGAGTAAGCACCACCGGGGTCACCGACGGTTTGGTAGTAATAGGTCGTTCCCCCGACCAGGCCGACATTTCCGAAACGACCACCGCCATCCGAGCCGAAGTAAGCATAGACATGGTACTTTGCAAAGCTAATCCCCGAGACGGTCACGGTCACCGGGACAGTGTTGTCGTTGGTTTCAATCCGGCTGCTCAGCAGCTTTGTATTGGGATCGGCAGTCACGCCGTTGCCGTTAAACGTGTAGGGGCCGGAGTAGGAAAGCGTGGCTCCGGCCACGACTGCCCCGCTGTTGTCATTAAGTGCGGTGCCGCTGCCACTGCTGTTGCTGAAATTGTTCCAGTTGATCTGCGAGAAAGCACCGGCACTTTCGGTGGGTGCCAGTGTCGTGCCGCCATCAGCAGCAAGTTTGATGCCGACGGATCGGTTGGGGGCTGCCTACGACGGCGCAGCGGCCAGCCCCAGGGCGGCGAGGGCGATCAGCGTCAGGCTGAGCTTCTTTGCGAGCTTCATTGTCCAGATCCTTTTCTTGTGCAGCGAATGTGTACGGGGAGGTACTGCATGAGAACGGCTTGGTGGTGCTTCCAAGAGTTGCAAGACTATAACAAGTCAACTGGTATAAATTACTGTATCACAAAAGGGAAAAATCAACCGTTTGTAAAAAAGAATTTCGATTTGAGCGAAGCACACTTCTCATGGGTAAGCCCGCACACTGAAACAAGGGATAAAGTGTAGGACTGGCTTCAGAGTCGACTCTCCGGAGACGCCGCGCCAATACTATCTGAAGATTCTGTGCTATAATGCACTGAGAACTTATCCGGCAGACGCCACACGTTCCCCCACTTCAGGAGCACTAAAAATCAATGATGGACCTGTTCCGGCGATTGTCGGGCCGATTTTCGCGCGACATGGGCATAGACCTCGGCACGGCCAACACGCTGGTGCATGTGCAGGGCCGGGGTATTCTGCTGCGTGAGCCGAGCGTGGTGGCAGTCAATAAACTGACCAATCAAGTCATTCAGGTCGGCGAGGAAGCCAAGCGGATGCTGGGGCGCACTCCGGGCAGTATTGTCGCGATCCGGCCGCTGAAAGACGGCGTGATTGCGGATTTTGACCACACGGAGCGGATGCTGCGCTACTTTATCGAGAAAGTCCATCGGCGCAAAGGCTTTTTCCATCCGGTGGTCGTGGTCGGCATCCCCTCGGGCATCACGGAAGTGGAGCGGCGGGCGGTGATCGAGGCGACGAAAAAGGCTGGGGCGCGGGAGGCCTACTTGATCGAGGAGCCGATGGCGGCGGCGATCGGGGCGGGGCTGCCGGTCTCGGAGCCGATCGGTTCGATGATCGTGGATATCGGCGGCGGGACATCGGAAGTCGCGGTGATCTCGCTGGGGGCGATGGCGGCTTCGAAGTCGATCCGTGTGGCGGGTGACGAGATCGACGAGGCCATTATCGCCTACGTCCGCCAGACGTTCAATCTGTTTATCGGCGACCGGACGGCGGAGGAGTGCAAGATTACCATCGGGTCGGCGTTTCCACTGGAGCATGAGGATTCGATGGAGATTCGCGGGCGAGACCTGCTAACGGGTCTGCCCTGCTCGCGGGTGATTACGTCGGAACAGGTGCGCGAAGCGATCTCCGACCCGATCCATCAAATTGTGCAGGCCGTGAAAGAGACGCTGGAAGAGACCCCTCCGGAGCTGTCCGCCGACATCATGGACAGCGGGATCGTGCTGGCCGGCGGCGGAGCGCTGCTGCGCGGCCTCGACCGCTTGATCGCGCGGGAGACGGGGATGCCGGTGCATATCGCGCCGGACCCGCTTTCGTGCGTCGTGCTCGGAACGGGCAAGTTTTTGGACGAAGCCCAGCGCAGCGGTGCCCTGCGGAATGTTCTGCTGACGGAAACGCGTTTAGGGCACTATTCTCTCGCGGGAAGGTAACTGAGGCGTGCGACTCGAGCGCGATAATCGGCGCGGCGGATCTCTGCTGCTGGCCCTGCTGCTGTGCGGCCTGCTGACGGCCCTGCATGCCCGGTCAGGACGGACCGGTCATGCGGACCTGGTTTCCGGTCTGCTGAGGGACCGGGGGCTGGTCCCGGCGCAGGTGGCGGCGGCCCATCTGGGCGAGTGGTGGCACGGGCATATCGGCTCCCTTCTGGCCGGGCCGGGGCTTGCCCGCCGAAATGCAGACCTGCAGGCGCAGGTGCTGGTCCTGACGGCCCAGAACAAAGAGCTGTTCTCCCAGAAAGCCGAAAACCTCCGTCTGCGCGGCCTGCTCGGCTTCGAGCAGAGGTCTCCCCGCAGCCTGCTGGCAGCGGAAGTGATCGCTCTTAAACCCTCTACGCTCTCCGATACCCTGACTTTAAACCGTGGCAGCACGTCGGGCGTGCATCCGCACTCCATCGTGCTGGCTCCGAATGGCGCATTGGTCGGGCAAGTGCTTGATGTTGCTCCTGGCTCCTGCGATGTCTTGCTGCTGACGGACGCTCTCAGCAGTGTCGGGGCTTTGGTGCATAACCACACGGCGTCAGGCCCCTTCGGTCTCTGTCAGGGAGACGGGCAGGGACGTCTGCGGGTGATCTACCTCGCAAGTGATGCCCATCTGCACCCTGGTGATGCCGTCACGACTTCCGGCCTGGGGGGCGTCTTCCCCAAAGACGTTCCCCTTGGAGCCGTAAATAAAATTACCCTCGACAAAGCCCGTTCTTTGCAGACCGCGATTTTACGCCCCTCGGCGGACTTCAATCATCTGGAAGAAGTCTTCGTGCTTCAAGATGCCGCACCTGTGGGGGGCTAAACCTCTATGACTCCTGTGCGTCACTTTCTGGTTGTCGCCCTGCTGCTCTGGCTGGCTGCGGTGGGACAGGGGCGACTGGCCCAGGCGATGAGTATTGGCATCGCGCAGCCCGACCTTCCCCTGGTCGTTCTCTCCTGCGGTGCGGTGCTGGTGGGCTGGATCGGGGGCACCTGGCTGGGCTTTTGGGCGGGTCTGCTCACGGCAATTTCGTTTCCGTCGGCCTACGGGAGCTTGTTTTTCAGCCGGATCGCCGCTGGGACGTTTGCCGGTGTTATCGGACGCTCCCTGACCCGGAATAACCTGCTCGTCCCCCTGCTCGTGACTCTGATCTCCACTCTGATCGCTGAGTTTCTGACGGCACTGACCGCACCCAGCTACGCCGTGCATCACCTGCGCCACTGGGGTTTGCAGCTTGGCGGCAAACTGATTTACAATTCCCTGCTTGCCCTTCCCGTCTCGCTTTTGCTGCGCGTTCTGCGCGTTGGGGTAGTCGAGGAAGATACTTTTGGAAACCGATTGTAAAAGGACACCCATGAACGAATCCCCCCAGCTGTATGCGGAGACCGCCCGGCCCCAATTTCATTTCTCCGCTCAACAAAACTGGCTGAACGACCCGAATGGCCTGGTGTTTTTCGGCGGCGAGTACCACTTATTCTATCAGTACAATCCGTACGGCATCGAGTGGGGCAACATGCACTGGGGGCACGCAGTCAGTCCCGATCTGGTCCACTGGGAAGAGCTGCCGATCGCCCTGTATCCCGATGCTCTCGGTACGATGTACTCCGGCTCCGCCATCGTTGACTTGGCGAACACGACCGGCTTTCAAACTGGCGAAGACCCGCCGCTGGTCGCAGCCTATACCGCTGCGGGGGGGGGGACCCGGGTTCGGCGGGGCAGAAGTACACCCAGTGCCTGGCGTTCAGCTCTGACCGGGGCCACACCTGGGAGAAGTACGCGGGCAATCCGGTTCAAGGGCATATCGCCGGTCAGAACCGGGACCCGAAAGTTATTTGGGACCCTGTACACTCCCGCTGGATCATCTGCCTATATCTTGAGGGGAATGACTTCGCCCTCTTCACGTCGCCTGATTTGAAGCAGTGGACGCACACCCAAACATTCGTCCTGCCCGGCTCGGACGAGTGCCCGGATTTCTTTCCGCTGCCGATTACGGGTGAACCGGATGAGTCGCGCTGGGTCTTCCTCGGGGCGAATGGGTTGTATCTGCTGGGTGAGTTTAACGGCCAAAAGTTCACCGTCACCGAAGGCCCGCTTCGGCCGGAGTACGGCGCGAACTACTATGCCGCACAGACTTACAGCGACATTCCAGATGCCGATGGCCGCCGGATCTCGATTGCCTGGATGCGCGGCGGCGTCTTCCCGGAGATGCCTTTCAGCCAGCAGATGAGCTTTCCTTGTACTCTCACCCTGCACCGGCACGCCGAGGGAGTTCGTCTGCACCGCAACCCCGTTCGCGAGATCGAGATGCTTCGCGGTGCGGCCCATCAGTGGCACAACTTGACCGTGTCGGCAGGGGAGAACCCGGTGTTCAGCGTCCGCGGCGGTCTCTTTGAGATCAAGATCGAAGTCGCCGATAAGCCCAGCGGGAGTGCCTGGGGCCTGCGTTTCGACGGCGCAGAAGTGCGCTATGACCCTCAGAGCCGCACGCTGACCTCCCTCGGCTGCTCCGCCCCGCTGGAAGCTGAAGACGGCAAAATCACGCTGCACATCCTCGTGGACCGGACTTCAATTGAAGTCTTCGCTAACAAGGGCCTGGTATCACTCAGCTCCTGCTTTGTCCCAGCGGCGGCAGAAACAAGCCTGGAGTTTTTTGCGGAGACCGGCACCGTCCCAATCGTCTCGCTGGATGTCACCGAGCTGCATTCCGTCTGGCCGGCCTGGGAGTGAACAGCGGAGAAAGAGAGTACGCACCATGCCCGAAGAAATGAACCCGTATCAAATCGCTCTGCGCCAGCTCGACCATGTCGCGGGGATACTCAAGCTCGACGACGGCATTCATGCCATTCTGCAAAAGCCGAAGCGAGAACTGACCGTCAACTTTCCGGTCCAGATCGAAGGCAGCGGCACCCAAATGTTCACCGGCTACCGTGTCCAGCACAATACCAGCCGGGGACCCGCCAAAGGCGGCCTGCGCTTCCATCCGGAGACCAATTTGGATGAAGTCCGCGCCCTCGCCATGTGGATGACCTGGAAATGCGCCATCGTCAATATCCCCTTCGGCGGGGCTAAGGGCGGGGTCGTCTGCGACCCGAAATCGCTGACGCTGGCCGAGCTGGAAGACTTGACCCGCCGCTACACTACGGAAATCAGCATCATCATCGGCCCGTCCAGCGATATTCCCGCACCCGATGTCGGCACAAATGGTCAGATCATGGCCTGGCTGATGGACACTTACTCCATGCACGCCGGACACACCGTCCCCGCCGTCGTGACGGGCAAGCCCGTCTCCATCGGCGGCTCAGAGGGCCGCATCGACGCCACCGGGCTGGGCGTGGTGCTGGTGACGGAGGAGGCGTTCAAGAAGCGAAACTGGGCGATGGACGGTGCGACAATCGCCATTCAGGGCTTCGGCAATGTCGGCGGCGCGGCGGCCCGGATCTTCCACAAACGCGGGGCGAAAGTCATCGCCGTCTCCGACGTGTCGGGCGGCATCACCGACTCGCGCGGTTTGGACATCCCGGCCCTGGTCCTGCATGTGAAGCAGACCGGCTCCGTGGTCGACTTCCCAAGCACGGAACCGGTGTCCAATGAGGAGATTTTGGCCCTCGAGTGCGACGTTCTAGTCCCCGCCGCCTTGCAGGGTCAGATCACCGGAGCGAATGCCGGTCAGGTCCGGGCACGCATGGTGGTGGAGGGCGCAAACGGCCCGACGACCCCCGACGCCGACGCGATTTTAGGCAGCCGGGGCATCCTGCTGATTCCCGACGTGCTCGCCAATGCGGGCGGCGTCACCGTCTCGTATTTCGAGTGGGTGCAGGATATTCAGTCGTTCTTCTGGAGCGAATCGCAGGTCAATTCCCGCCTCGCCCGGATCCTGCGCCGCGCCTTCGCCGAAGTCTGGGCCGCCTCGGAAACCCACCGGGTCGACCTGCGAACGGCGGCCTACCTGGTGGGGGTTGCCCGGGTCGCCGAGGCGACGCTGACGCGGGGGATTTATCCGTAGGAACGTATCTCGCTTCAGGTATAATTAAGGAATGAGCTTACCGGTCAATCTGGAAGAAATGCTGCAAGGCCGTTCTGTAGAATGGGAGCGGCTGGAGTTCAAAAAAGGCTCCAGCACTGTTGCGGCGAGGGGTCATGACGAAACCGAGTTGATGTCTCTAGCCGCGAATATCCCTTTTGATGATCGCACGAACCAGACTGCCTCGCCACTTGATCTCAGCCTGTCGTTAATCAAGACCTATCTGCAAGAGATCGGGAGTGCCCTGGGAGATCAGGCTGACCGTATGGATTTCGAGCTGCTTTGCCGTCGGATGCTCATTGTGGATGGCCCGAAAGAATATGTACTGCCGCGCAATGCTGGCCTGATGTTTTTTCACCCTGAGCCAGAGCGGTTTTTTCCGCAGGCGCAAATCGATGTCGTCCAGTTCCCCGATGGCCCCGGCGGAGACACGCTGATTGAAAAATCGTTCCGAGGGCCGCTCAGTCAGCAAATCCGAAATGCGTTGTCGTACATCAGCAATTCGATCTTGCAGGAGTACGTTATCAAGCGACCTGACCGCGCCGAGGCAGACCGCTTCTTTAATTACCCCTATGCCGCTATAGAAGAGCTTCTGGTTAATGCCGTCTATCACAAGAGCTACGAAGCTCGCGAACCGATTGAAGTCCGCATCCTGCCGGACGAAATTACAATTACGAGCTACCCTGGCCCTGACCGCTCCATACGGCTCTCTGACTTCGCGGTGGGGAAATCCGTGGCGCGTCGTTACCGCAACCGGCGCATCGGGGAGTTCCTTAAAGAACTCAAGTTGACGGAGGGGCGGGGTACAGGCATTCCAAAAGTCCTTCGTGCCATGCAGGCGAACGGTTCCCCTCTGCCACGCTTTGACACCGATGATGACCGTACCTATTTTACGACTTTCCTGCCGATCCATGCCTTGGCGATAAGCTCGGCCTCACAGGCAAGGGACCAAGTAACCCCCCAAGTAGCCCCCCAAGTACAGGGAATAATGGAGAGCGAAAGGGTACAAGTTGTCTTGTCGTTTTGTATTAGTCCGCACGGTCGCGCTGAGATCCAAGAGGAAATAAACTTGAAGGATGTGCGTAATTTGAGACAGCGGTATCTTGGACCGTTAGTAGCAGCCGGTCTGCTGGCGATGACTGACCCGGAACATCCCACCTCCCCAATGCAGAAATATGTGACGACGCCGTTCGGCAGAGCATCTTTGCGGCAGTTAGAAAAGAGTAAACCATGAAAGCACTGCTTGCCAGCCCGCGCGGTTTTTGCGCCGGGGTAGACCGGGCGATTGATGTGGTCGAAGAGGCCTTGCAGATCTTCGGGGCACCGGTGTATGTCCGCCACGAGATCGTGCATAACGAGCATGTAGTCGAGAATCTGCGCCGCCACGGAGCGGTCTTTACCGACGATTTGACGACTGTCCCGGAGGGCAGTGTGCTGATCTTCTCCGCGCACGGGGTCGCCCCAGCGGTCCGCGAGGAAGCCAAAGCCCGGCACCTGCGGGTCATCGACGCCACCTGCCCCTTGGTCACCAAAATCCATCTCGAAGTGCATAAGTTTCTGAAGCGCGGGTACGGCATTTTCTATATCGGACACAAAGGTCATGTCGAGACGGAAGGGACACTCGGGGAAGCCCCTGGGCGGCTGCATCTGGTCTGCGATATCGGAGATGTCGCTTTGCTGCCGGTGCTGACCGACGAGAAGCTCATCTACCTCACCCAAACGACTCTGTCGATTGATGAGACCCAGGAGATCGTCGACGCCCTGCGCCAGCGATTTCCCCGCCTGGAAAACCCTCCGAGCGGCGACATCTGTTATGCGACCCAGAACCGGCAGGATGCGATTAAAGTGATCGCCCCCCAAAGCGATGTCGTGCTGGTAATTGGCTCGCAGACCTCCTCTAACACGAAATCGCTGCGCCAGGTGGCTGAAACGCTGGGGGCGCGGGCCTATCTTATCGGCGGGCGTGAGGATATTACCGACGCCATGCTCGAAGGGGCGCAGACCGTTGGGGTCACCAGCGGGGCCAGTGCCCCGGAGGACCGCGTGCAGGGAGTTCTCGAAGAGCTGAAAGTGCGCAGGATAACGCAGGTCGAAGAGATCAAAGTGCGCGAGGAAAATATGACGTTCACGCCGCCCCGTGAGATGAAGCTGCTGCGTATGGCCCAGGGAGTCTAGGAAATGCTTCTGGAAAATAAAGTCGCTCTCGTGACGGGGGCCGGGCGCGGGATCGGCATGACAGTCGCCCGCCGCTTTGCCGCCGAGGGGGCGAAGGTAATTGTCCACTATCGCAGCAGCCGGGAACCGGCGGAGCATTTGGCGGCGGAGATCGGCGGTCTGGCCCTCGGCGCCGACCTCTCCGATCCGGCGGCGACGGCGGCGATGGTCGCGGCAGCCCTGGCCCACTATGGGCGCATCGATATTCTGGTCAACAATGCGGCGTCTTTCGCCGCCGATCTCACGTTCGAGAACGCGTCCTGGGACGACTTCAAAGCAGAGTTCGACGGCGTGGTCGGTGCGACCGTGAACCCGACCCGTGCTGTGCTGCCGTCGATGAAGCTCCAGAAATCAGGAAAAATCATCAACTTCGTGGCAACCCTACTCCAGCGGCCCGCCGCCGAGTATGTTGTCCATACGACGGCCAAAAGTGCCCTGGTCGGCCTCACCCGCACCCTCGCCCGCGACTTAGGACCCCATGGGATCACGGTCAACATGGTCTCCCCCGGCATGACCCTGACCGACTACTCCCAGAGCCTCCCCGAGACCGTCAAGACCCGAGTCGCCGGTCTGACCCCCCTGCGCCGCCTCGCGACCGCCGAAGATGTGGCAAGCGTCGTG
>JANXNV010000117.1 GCA_025353925.1 Armatimonadota bacterium | reverse complement strand
TTTAACATGGCGTTCGCTGTTCGTTTTTGGAAACAGTCAGGTATATGTTTCCTGGGAGTTAGACCCGGCCTCCAAAGGCCGGGCTACTCGGAGAAAGCCCCTCTACCACCCGGCTATGGAGCGGCGCGACTACGGGCGGGGCTGAGGAAAATCCTAGGTTACTTGTTCACAAGTACTTAGCACACATTGGGAGCGACTGGGCGACTCAAGCCAAGCTTTGGACTACTCTGGACCTCTCATGGACATGTCCGGCAGGATTTCAGGTGGGGCGCGGCGAACAACACGCCGCAATGAGCCTAACTTCCGCCGCCACACCGATTTCCCCGCCGTCCCGCCTGGGGCAACTTGACATTTGCCGGGGGATCGCGATTTTGGCCGTCCTCTTTATCCATGTCTCCGGGCACTTTCTGCCGATTCTGCACCCGGCCAAGTCCCTGACCCCGCCGGGCTGGGCCTGGGACGTGCTCGCCGTGCCGAACCAGTGCCTCCAGTGGGCGGTCCCCTGCTTCTTGATGCTGAGTACGCTGGTCAATGCGCAGAGTTTGGCACGGAATCCGAACCTCCAGAAATACGCCGCCCGGCGGGTGCAGACGGCGCTGCTGCCCTATCTCTTGTGGAGTGCGCTGTATGTTGCCGTTAGCTGCGCTTTGGGGACGCTGCATCACCTGAGCCTGGGGCATCTCGCGAAGCTGCTGCTCACGGGTACCGCATACTTTCACCTGTACTTTTTCGTGCTTGTTTTGGAGCTGTATCTACTGCTGCCGCTGCTGGTCCCACTGTTTCGGCGCCGCCCGCCGTTCTGGGCGGTCGCCCTCGGAGCAGTGCTGCTGCAGCTTGCCATCTATGGATTAAACCGCTTCGTCCTGCCGCATCGCTTTCAGACGACTATCTTCTGGGACACTCTGCCGGTCGCTCTGGGCCTGTGGCTGTACGGTCAATCGGCAGAAATCGGGACGAAGATTCAGCGTGTCTGGTGCTGGGGTGCGGCTGGGGTGACTGTCGCTGCCCTGCTGGTCTACGAGCCGCTGGCACTGCACCTGCTGGTATTTCCAAAGCAGCACATCAACACGTTTTTATATCAAGTCGGGCAGTGGGGGTATACGGCGGGGATGAGTGTGCTCGTGCTGGCCCTCGCATTTGCTCTGGGCCATACTCGCCTCAGCCGCCTCCTGGCCTATTTCGGCGCGCAGTCTCTGGCGATTTACGTCATGCACCCCCTGGCGATCCTTGCGCTGGACAAACTGGGTATCAACCACCGGCTTGGAACCGGGGCGGGGCTGACGCTGTACTACGCCGCCTGCCTTGCTCTGCCGCTGGCGGCCGCCTGGGTGTGGGGTTTTGGGAAGGCTGGACTGATTTCTTTGCGGGGGAAGAGCGAGATCCGGGGGAAATAGGTCGACCCGGCCTTAAAAGGCCGGGCTGCCTAATGACCGGGTCTACTTCTTCCCCCGAATCACCTAATGGCCTGCTCTTCTCGGTCCCCACAAATTTTATTTCAGCTGCTGCGTGGCATCCAGCTCTTCATCTGCGGTGGCCGGGCGACGGGCTTTGATCGGAATACGGTCCGGGGTTGGCTCGGTGTGCTCGGTGTCGGAAACCATGTGGGCAAAAGGCTGGGAGTTGGAGCCGCTGCCGAGATCGGCCTTGTCGTCATCGTAGTCGTCCAGCTCTTCGCCGTCGGCCAGGGGAGGGCGGGGGGAGTACAGTGCGGAGTTCGGCAGCGTCTCGACCTGAAAGCCTTCCGCGCCGATGTCCTGAGGCAGATGGGTTCCAAATCCCCGGGCAATTCCCTCAACTGTGCCGGTCTGGTCCACAGACAGACTTCCTGTTTCGTTGTCAGGAGAATACATGTCTGCCGGGTCCCGATCTTCACGGTCTGCTGGGTCGGCCATCAGCATTTCCGCCTCGAAGTCCGCCTCACCGCCATCGACTCCATTCGGGCTTTTCTGGGTGGTGGCAAGGAATTCCGCATCTCCCGCGTGCTTTTCCACGAGGTCTCCTAGGCTGCCGACCTGGGCGGTGTCTTCATCGAAAAGGGCGTGATGTATGGCGTCGTGTTTATCTAATCGCTCATTTGACATAATACTAAGAGTGTACCCACGGCGCGATTGTTGACAAACCCGTCTGTTTCGGCTAGAATGAACCTGCTTCTTTTTGCGTATGAAGATTCTAAGCAGAGACTTTGAGGGCGATTTTATGAAGCTGGCAGTCATCACCGACGAAATCGATTCCGATCTGGGCCATGCGCTCGACGTCATGGCTGAGTACGGTGTTCAAGGCGCAGAGCTGCGGCAGCTCTGGGATAAGAACATCGCCGAGGCGCCGCGCGAGTATTGGCAGCGGGCCAAAAAAGAGCTGGATGCCCGGGGCATGGTCGTGGCGGGGATCGCGTCGCCGTTTTACAAGTGCGCTCTGCCGGGAGTGGAGCCGGAGGGGCCGGCTGGCCCGCTGCATAGTGCGTCGGCCCGCGGGCTTGGAGACCAGATCGCCATCCTGGAGCGCAGCCTGGAAGCCGCCGAGTTTTTCGGGACCACTCTGGTGCGGACGTTCTCGTTCTGGAAGCATGGCCTGCTGACACCCACTCAGGAAGAGACCATTGTGGATGCGTACGCGGAGCCGGCGGCGATGGCGGAGCGGGCAGGGGTGATCTTGGGCATCGAGAACGAGCACGCCTGCTGCCTTGGCACCGGGGCGCAGACCGCGCGGGTGCTGGCGCAGATCGCCTCGCCGTTTGTCTGCGCGATCTGGGATCCCGGCAATGCATTTATGGACGGCGAGCATCCGTACCCGACCGGCTATGAGGCCATCCGGGAGTTTGTCGTGCATGTGCATATCAAGGACGCCGCCGTGCCGGGCGGAGCACTCGCGCCCGTCTGGACCGTCGTCGGCGAAGGCGAGATCGATTATGCGGGTCAGCTCGACGCCTTGCGGCGCGATGGCTACACGGGCTGGCTTTCGCTGGAAACGCATTACAGCGGCCACCCGACCAAAGAAGCGTCATCGCGGGCGTGCCTCGAAGGCTTGCAGCGGCTCTTGTCCGCCTCTTTACTTTCTGTTTCTTCACTAAAGGAAAATTAGACTCAAATGTCATTGAATTCGTTTCGGAGCGGGCTGGGAAACCTCAGCACCAATCCCGCCGGGAAGTTTGTCTTGCTGGGGGTCGGCGGTCTGCTGGTCTTTAGCCTTGTCTACTCGGGGCTGGGAAACAATCTTGGCAGCCATGCCGGTCCCGGCGCGGGGGGCGGGCCGCCGCGCACCGGTGAGGATGTGATCGCAGCAGTCAACGGCGAGGGCATTTCGCGCCGCGATTATGAAACGGCACGGTCCGGCTTCGTCAGCCAGATCCAGCAAATGGGCCGTCCGATTGCGGTCTCCGAAACTCCGCTGCTGAATAATACCGTGCTGGATCAGCTGATCAACACGAAGCTGCAATTGCAGCAGGCCAAGCAGCTCAAGATCGTCGTCACGGATGCCGAGATGCAGAAAGAGCGGGAGATGATTGTGGACAAGCTGGGTCTGCGCCAGCGTCTGAGCCTCCCTGCGACGGCGACGATGGATGATGTCAACAGTGCGCTGACTAAGAACGGCGGTCAGCCGCTCTCCGACGATGCGATCCGTCAGCTGATCCTCATCGGCGATCCGCAGATGGGTGTTCCCGGCAAGCTTGCCAGTACGCAGGCCGCCGCCGAATCGGTCACGGCGCAGGAAGCGCGTCAGTTCTTCACGCAATATCACACGCGGCACATCTTGGTCGACAAAAAATCCAAGTCGGATGTGCAGGCCAAAGCGTTGGCCGAACAGATTTTGGCCAAAGTGAAGGCTCCCGGTGCGGATTTCGCGGCTCTGGCCAAGCAGTATTCGGACGACCCCGGCACGAAGGCGAAAGGCGGAGACGACGGCTTTATCGACGAGAACACGGGCTATGTCCCGGAGTTCAAAAAAGCCGCGTTCAGCCTCAAGCCCCAGCAGGTAACCCCGGACCTGGTCGTTTCCCCCCAGTACGGTTACTTCATTATCAAGCTGGACGGAACCAAGAGCAGCGTGCCGCCGGATTTCGACAAGAACATCCCGCGCTATATTTCGCAGGTGCAGCAGCAGCGTGCTCAGGCGAAGTCTGAAGCGATGCTGACCAGCCTCAAAGACAGTGCCAAAATTGAGGTCAGCGATCCGGCCCTCGCCGGGGACCGCGCCCTGACATCGGCCATGCGCGGCGGCAACCCTGCTTTGTCTCAGCCGAAGTTCAAGGAGGCTCAGGCGAGCTACCTGAAAGCTTTGCAGGGCGATGTGTCCGCCCAGGACAAAGGCGCGATCTATGCCTCGCTGGCCCAAGCCGACATCTCCCTGCATCAAATGCCTGACGCGATCAAAGCCTACGAATCTGCTGTGACTGCTCGCGATGATGCGGCCCTGCGCATGACTCTCGGGCAGCTTTACATGCAGGCGAAGGACAAGGACAACGCGGTCAAGCAGTTTGAGCAGGCATCGCAGCTTGCCTGGAACGATCAGGGGACGCATCTCAGCCTGCTGACAAACTTCCGGCAGCTCGGGCGCAGCGATCTCGCGACAAAAGAAGTCAAATGGCTTCAGGCGTACAGCCTGCAGCATCCCGCACCCAGCGGCGGCCCTGGCGGTCCCAACAGCAGTATTACGCTGCCGCCCGGTGCCGGTCCTGCGCGTCCTGCCGGCTCGATCCATGTCGGCCCGCCTGCTCCCGTGCGTAAGCCAGGGCAGTAGGATCATGCCCGGAACACTGTATCTTGTCGCCACGCCGATCGGCAACCTGGAAGATATGACGCTGCGCGGGCTGCGCATTCTGAAGGAAGCGGATCTGGTGGCGGCGGAAGACACGCGCCACACGCGCAACCTGCTGTCGCACTTCGAGATCGAGACGCCCCTAATTGCGTATCACCAGCATAGCGAGGCGGGGCGGACGGAAAACCTGATCCGCCGCCTGGCCGAAGAGGGCCAGAGTATCGCGCTGGTCACGGACGCGGGGACGCCGGGGGTGTCGGATCCCGGTGTCGAGCTGGTCCGAGCGGCTCTCGCGGCGGGGGTCACTGTGGTGCCCATTCCCGGTGCGAGTGCGGTGCTCTGCGCCCTGGTGGGCAGCGGTCTGTCCCCGGCCCGTTTTGCGTTCGAAGGCTTTCTCCCCCGCACAAAATCCTCCCGGCGAAATAAGCTGGCGGCACTGGCCCGGTCGGAAACCCGCACCCTGATCTTTTACGAGTCGCCGCAGCGGATCGCGGAGACTCTGAAGGAGATGGCGGCGGCTTTCGGCCCGGAGCGACCGGCGGCGATCGGGCGGGAGCTGACCAAGAAGTTCGAAGAGTTCGTACGCGGTTCGCTGGCCGAGGTCTCCGCTCATTTCGAGGCGACCGCCGCTCGGGGCGAGATCACCGTGGTGGTACAGGGCCTCGCGGGCGACAGCGATGATGAGGATGAGTCCACCGCCGCCCCGGAGCCGCTGACACTTCCCGAAGCCCTACGGGCTGCTTTGGCTTCGGGACTCAGCGAGCGTGATGCGGTGCGTCAGGTCAGCACGGATCAAAAGCTCTCGCGCCGGGACGTGTACACGGCGATGCTGGAACTGAAAAGCGAACAGGCCATTCCGCCGCCGTGTGTGCTATAATTGTTCTCGTACGAGTTTGACGAGGAGAGACAACCCCCCATGGAGCGAAAGCTGCATCAAGAACCCCAGTTTGATTTAGAAACGCTGCGCCAGAAGTGCGATGCCTGGAAGAGCCATGAAGCGGCGAAAGTCGTCATCGAGTGGAGCACCGGCACCGGCCCGAATCTTTTCTACTACCCGGCAGGCCAGCGTCAGCAGGGTGTCAAGTGGACCGTGGCGGTGGAAACGTTTAATTACAACGAGATCTATGCGGACTTCATCGAGCAGAAGCTGGTTCCGCAGATCCGCGAAGTGATCCATGCCCGGGGCCTCGCCGAGGCCGTGTTGTGCGTCGATTTGCAGCCCTTGCAAATTCAGCGTCAGCGCCGCCGCCAGATCGAGCGGGCGCAGATGGAGACGGCGGGGCATCACTGAGGGGTGCCGATACTCCCGTAGGGGCGCTGCTTGCTGCGCCCTCCTCTCCTCTCTTTTCCTCTCCTCTCTTTTCCTCTTCTTCATCTGCTTGTGCCGGAGCAAAGCTCAGGATAGTGAAGAGGGCGGTGGCAGGATAAGAGGGCGGTGTCAGGATAAGAGGGCGGTGTCAGGATAAGAGGGCGGTGTCAGGATAAGAGGGCGCAGCAAGCAGCGCCCCTACCATCCCCCAACCCCAAAGTGGGGCCGCGTCCCAAATCCTCTGCTCCTCCCGCTGACTCTCGTTTTTCCTCGATAGTAGACACATAATCCCTATATTTTGGGTTTTCCACTTTTCAACCCCTACATCTAGCGTCAAACCCGGTAAAAATAAAGAAAAAGAATTATTCAAACTTCCTTGACAAATACACGCGTCATGCCGTATAGTTGTTAAATAGGGCGGCGGGTGGAGACAATGTGGAGGAATGGTGGTGTTTCAGGGCGAATTTGACCATAGTGTGGACGACAAAGGGCGCGTCATCATTCCCACACGGTTTCGTTCGTCTCTGGGGGAACGCTTTTATATGACCAAGGGTCTCGGCGGCTGCATTTTTGTTTACACCGAAAGCTCCTACAAAAGTCTCAGCGAAACACTCTCAAGTCAGCGGCAGCTCGATGAGCATACGATGCGCCTGCAGCGGTTTTTTACCTCCACCGAGTTGGCCGTCGATGGGCAGGGGCGGGTCGCGATCCCCAGCAAGCTGCGGGATTACGCGAAGATCGAAGACCAGGGCGAAGTGGTGATTGTCGGGACGGGCAGCCGGATCGAGATCTGGAGCAGCGCATCGTGGGCGCGGTACAACGATGCCCTGACCGCCGAGATGATCAGCGATTCGGCGCGTGAGCTGGGTTTTGCTTAAGACTATGACGACGGACCTGCCCTACCATGTGCCGGTGATGCGCGAGGAAGCGCTTAAGCTGATGGATCCGCAGCC
The DNA here is from genome assembly GCA_025353925.1 of Armatimonadota bacterium. Taxonomy (GTDB): domain Bacteria; phylum Armatimonadota; class Armatimonadia; order Armatimonadales; family Capsulimonadaceae; genus JANXMY01. The sequence continues at coordinate 19,063 of JANXNV010000117.1, read as the reverse complement.
GGGCGGCGTCATGCTCGACTGCACCCTGGGCGGCGGCGGGCATGCGGCTCTGCTGGCGGAACGTTTGCAGCCGGGTGGGAAGCTCATTGGGCTGGACCAGGATCCTGACGCGCTGATTGAGGCCGGAAAGACATTGGCCCCGTTTGGCGACACGATCATTTTGCGGGCGGCACGGTTCGATACGCTCGGTGCAGTGCTGGACGATCTAGGCATCGAAACCGTCGACGGTGTTTTGTTCGATCTGGGCGTGTCTTCGTACCAGCTGGATACGCCGGAGCGTGGGTTTTCGTTCAAAGACCCCGAAGCGCCGCTGGATATGCGCATGAACCCGGCGGGCGGGGGCGTGACGGCGGCGGACCTGCTGAATACGCTTTCGGAGCGTGAGCTGTCGACGCTCATCCGGGAGAACTCCGACGAGCACTGGGCGGCGCGGATTGCCCGCTTTGCCGCCGAGCGGCGGGTGGAGACGCCCTACCGGACGGTCGGGCAGCTGATCGAGACGGTTCATGCGGCGATGCCGGTGCGTGCCCGTCCGGAAGACAAACATGCGGCGACGCGGACCTTTCAGGCCCTGCGGATTGCTGTCAACAACGAATTGACCATTCTCGGACACGCGCTGGAGAGTGCGGCGGATCGCCTCGCAAAAGGCGGCGTATTGATCGTGCTCTCCTATCACTCTTTGGAAGACCGGATCGCGAAACAGATCTTTGCCCTCCGGGCCGGGCGCGGACCCGGTGAAGGTATTTACGGAACGCCGCCTCCGGCGAGTGTCGCGCTGCTGACACGCAAGCCGCTGGAACCGGCGGCCTCGGAAGTGGCGGCGAACCCGCGTGCCCGGTCGGCACGGCTGCGTGCGGTGCGTAAATTGTAAGTCGCCTCGGCGAGAGTAAGCAGAAAGTTCACACGAAGGAAAAGCGATGCTGGAAACCCGAAAACCCCCGGCTTCCCCCAAGATTCGTCCCGCAGACGTTTCGCATCGCCCGCTGACGTCTCCTTCGCGGACTTCGGGGAATGCGGCACTTCAGACGCAGACCGAGCGCAGTCAGACCACGCGCAGTCAAACTGAGCGCAGTCAAACTGAGCGCAGTCAGACGGACCGTCGTCAGGCAGATCGGCGTCAGGCAGATCGGCGTCAGTCGGTCCCGGCAACGCGTCCGGCTTCCGCCGTACGTCCAAACCGTCTGGGCCGCTCGGAAATGCGTTTGATGGGCCTGGCGAGTGTCTGCACCGCGGTAGTCTGCGGCCTGCTGCTGCTGTACCTGGCGGCGTATGCGCAGGTGACGCGTCTGGGGATCGCTCAGGCGAATGCGCGGGGGCAGCTGCGCCGGAATTTGATGCAGAACGAGATGCTTCAAGCCGAGCGGGACCGTCTGCAAAGCCCGCACCGCGTGATTGCGGCGGCGACGGCACTTGGAATGACGGAACGCGGCTCTGTGCCAATTGAATATCTCTCTGACGGACACGGGAGCGTCACCCGTATCGATGTTGGCGACGGCGCAGATCAGGGAAACCACGGTGGCACGACAGCAGACAGCAGCGCAGCAGCATCTCTCGATCATTAAACCGCGGGCGACGTGGGTGTTTGCCTTTGTGGCGGGCCTCTATCTGATGCTGGCCGGGCGTCTGGTTTATCTCCAGGCTGCCCGGCATACGTATTTTCAGAAGGAGGCCGATGCGCACCGGGTCAACACCAACATCCTTCCGGCACGGCGCGGCTTGATTTTGGACCGGGACGGCGGCACACTGGCGGGCAACGTCCCGGCAGCTTCCGTTTACGCCGACCCGCAGGAAGTGGCCGACCCCGCCGCCACGTCCGCTCTGCTGGCATCTCTTCTCCATGACGATCCGGCCCGGCTTCAGCGGCTGCTTACCCCGCGCTCGGCCCATGTTCATTATGTGTCCCTCAAACGCCACCTGACGGTCCCGAGCGCGGCCACCGAGACTCTCCCGGCGGCGGCGATCATGTCGGCACTGAAACAGGCGGGTATTGCCGGAGTGTATGCGGTCCCCGATACCAGCCGCTCTTATCCCGATGGTACGCTGGCCGCCCAGGTCCTGGGCTTCACCGACCGTGACGGGATGGGTGTCGAGGGGCTGGAGCGCAGCCAGGAAAGTCTGCTGCACGGGTCGGACGGGAAGATCGTCGCCGAGACGGACCGGGATGGCCGTTTTCTGCCCGGAACCACCCGGCACCAGAGTGAGCCGGAAAATGGCGCGGATATTATTACGACTCTCGATGAGCGGCTGCAACATGTCGCCGATAGCGAGCTGTCGAAAGCCGTGATTGCGCACCATGCCGACCACGGCATCGTGGTGGTGATGGACCCGCACACCGGCGAGATTTTGGCTCTCTCCCAGGCTCCGACTTATAACCCGAATATTCCGCGCCCTGCGAAACATCTATCCCGAGCGGCAGCCCTGGAAGTGGCGTCCCGCTGGCGGGATGGGGCGGTATCCGACCTGTACGAGCCGGGATCGACCCTGAAGACGATCACGGCTTCCGCCGTTTTGCAGGAGCAGGGCCTGGGCATGATGAACACGGAAGTTTACTGCAGCCCAACTCTTCAAATCGGCAATCGGGTCATCCACGAAGCGGCGGATGAACTGACCAATAATCTGGGCAGCCAGAACCTGCGCGGAATTCTGCGGGTGTCTTCAAACGTCGGCATGGCACAGTTCGGCCTGCGCCTCGGCGAGGATAAGCTGTATGCGTATCAGCAGAAATTCGGCTTTCTGGACTTACCCGGCAGCGGTCTGCCCGGAGAGACGAAGTCGCCGCTCTCTAGCCCCGATTCCCCAAACCGATTTACCGGCGGGGTCGGATGGTCGAAGATCCAGCTCGCGAATATTGCATTTGGTCAGGGGATTTCGGTAACTCCCTTGCAGCTGGCGACGGCCTACTGCGCCGTGGCGAACGGCGGAAATTTGATGCGCCCACACATCGTGCGTGCCGTGCGCCGGAATGGAGTGGAGACGCCGACGCAGCCGGAGACGGTCCGGCGCGTGCTGGACCCGCCCGTGGCGGCGGCGGTCCGCTCGATGCTGGGAACCGTCGTGCAGTCCGGCACGGGACGGCCCGCCCAGATCGCCGACTTCACGGTAGGCGGCAAGACCGGCTCGGCCCAGGTCTCCGGTCGGCATGGGTACGAGAACGGGCATTTTGTCGCTTCGTTTGTGGGTTTGTATCCGCTTTCGCACCCGCGCCTGGTCATCCTCTGCGCCGTCTACGAGCCGCAGGGCATCCACTGGGGTGCGGCGGTCGCCGCTCCGGTGGTGCATAATATCGCTCGGACTGCTTTGCTGCAAATGCAGATCACCCCGGATGCCCCGGGGACTGTGGACTGGGATGAGCATACGGCAGTGAGGCGAACGGCACGAAAACCCTAAAAGCACCTATGAAACTCAGCGCATTGACACAGCATATTTCGGGGGCGCAGCGCACCGGAGAGGATATTGAGATCACGGGGCTGGCCTACGACTCGCGGCAGGTCTCCCCCGGCTCGCTGTTTGTCGCCCTGCGCGGGGCGAATTCCGACGGCCACGATTTTATCGCGCAGGCGATGAACAAAGGTGCGGCGGCGTTGATGCTTCACAGCGACCGGGCCGGGTGGTACGGGGCTTTGAGCCTGCCGACCGTGATCGTCCCAGATACCCGAGCGATTCTGCCGTCACTGGCGGCGGTCTTTTACGGCGATCCCTCGCGCAGCCTTGATTTGATTGGGGTGACGGGGACCAACGGCAAAACGACCACGGCGTACATGATCGAGAGCATCTTCCGGACTTTGGGGGAGCGGGCGGGCCTGATCGGAACGATTGGTGCGTTGATTGACGGCAAATCCGTTCCGCTGGAGCGGACGACTCCCGAAGCCCCGGATCTGCAGAAGCTGTTCGCCGAGATGGTGTCGGCGGGCGTCCGGCGCTGCGTCATGGAGGTCTCGTCTCAAGGGATCGTGATGAACCGGACGGCAGAGTGCGCGTTCGATACCGGCGTTTTCACCAATTTGACCCAGGACCATTTGGATGCCCATGGCACGATGGAGAACTACGCCGCCGAGAAGCTGCGGCTTTTTACGGAGTACCCGGCGGCGTTCCCGGAGAAGCCGTTCAATGCCGTGATCAATGTCGATGATGCGTATGGCCGCCGCTTTGCGCAGACTGTGGAGGCGGCGGGGCGGCCTGTTTTGCGCTATGGTCTCCAGAATGCGGACGCCGTGCTGAGAGCCGTGGTCGAAGAGGCGCGGCCCGACGGTACACGGTTTACGGTCCACTATCAGCCGCCGCAGGGCAGCGTGGTCACTTTCCCGGTCGAGCTTCAATTGGGCGGCTTGTTTCAAGTCTCCAATGCGCTGGCAGCGGTGGGAGTCGCCCTGCTTCGGCGCGTCCCGCCGATGGCGATCAAGAATGGGCTGGAAGCCCTGGCCGGCGTTCCGGGCCGCTTTGAGCTTGTGCCAACCGGCGTGCGCGGCTTCACGGTGGTGGTCGATTATGCGCATACGCCGGACGGCCTGGAGAATGTTTTGAGATCGGCCCGTGCTTTGAACCCGACCCGCTTGATCTGCGTGTCCGGCTGCGGCGGGGACCGGGATGCAAAAAAGCGCCCGCTGATGGGCCGTATTTCGGCGGAACTGGCGGATCTTTCTCTCCTGACCAGTGACAACCCGCGCTCGGAAAGCCCCGAGGCTATTCTGGCGGAGATCGTGGCGGGCATTGACGGCGGGGCGCAAAACCCAGCCGTGCTGGTTGAAGTGGACCGACGGCGGGCCATCGAAATCGCGCTGTGCGAGTGGGCGAGGCCGGGGGATTTGATCGTCATCGTGGGCAAGGGGCACGAATCGGGGCAGACGGTCATGGGGGTGACGCTGCCGTTCGACGACCGCACCGTGGCCCGGGAGGTGCTGGCTTCATGTCCCTGACCCTGCGCGATGTTTTTCAGGCACTCGACTACGGCAGCCCGGCGGGCGGGGGCAGCATCGTGTTCCCGAATGTCTCCACCGATACGCGGACACTTCAGCCGGGAGACCTGTTTGTCGCGCTGGTCGGAACGGAGGCCGATGGGCACCAATTTATTCCTCAGGCACTGCGGGCCGGGGCGGGTGGGCTGATCGTTTCCCAGCCCGTGGTGGCATCGCTGGACACGCCCGTGCTGCGCGTCCCCGATACGGAAGTCGCCTACGGCCTCCTGGCCCGCCATTGGCGGGATCGCTTCGATATCCCGGTGATCGGCGTGACGGGAAGTGTCGGTAAAACGACGGTCAAAGAGATGCTGGCCCTTACGCTGTCCCCGCTTGGCCCAGTGCTGAAAACGGCGGCCAGTCAGAACAATGAGACCGGGGTGCCAAAAGCTCTGCTGCAGCTGACGCCGGAGCATCAGTCGGCGATCATCGAGATGGGCATGCGCGGCTCCGGTCAGATCGCCTACCTCTGCGGGATCGCCCGCCCGACGGTTGGCGTGATCACGACGATTGCCGACAACCATTTGGAGCTGCTGGGGTCCCGGGATGCGATTGCGGATGCCAAAGGGGAGCTGCTGGAGGCTCTGCCGGAGGACGGGTTGGCCGTTCTAAACGCCGAAGACGCTTACCTGCCGCGTCTGCTCTTGAAGACAAAAGCGCGTGTGCTGACCTATGGTATAGGCGGAGAGATGCAGGCCGAGGCCGTCACGCAGACGGAGAACGGCTGGCAGTTTACGGTGCGCGGCGTCGCGGTAGTGCTGAACGCCCTGTCGCGGCATGACATCGGCAATGCACTCGCCGCCCTGACCGTGGCGGAAGCATTAGGCGCGACGCTGGCCGATGCGGCCAAAGCATTGACAGCCTATACGCCGCCTCCGATGCGTATGCAGAGCGTTAAAACGCCGTGGGGCGGGACGGTTTTGAACGATGCGTACAATGCCGCGCCGGCGTCGGTGGGCAGTGCGCTCGAGACTTTGGTGTTACAGGCGGGAGGCCGCAAAATCGCGTTTCTAGGGGACATGCGTGAGCTGGGCATTCGAGCGGAAGAGGCGCACCGGGAGCTGGGGGCGGTGATCGCGGGCCTGGGCGGCTTGGACCTCTTGTACACCGTTGGCGGTCTGGCGGCACAGATCCCCGGGGCGGCGCAGCGGTTCGCGGACAGTGAGGATGCGGCGCGGTTTGCACGGCAGGCGTTCCCAAAAAACGCGGGTGATGTGGTCCTGGTCAAGGGGTCGCGGGCGATGGCGATGGAAAAAATCGCGGAGGCCCTCGCGGTATGAAGCTTGACCCTCTCGCCCTGGGCGCGTTTTTGGTCGCGTTCGGAGTCGCGGTCGTTCTGGGGCCGCGCGTGATCGCGGCCCTGCACCGGCTGAAGTTCGGCCAGAACATCAACGAAGACGCCCCGGAAGGTCACCGGAAGAAGCAGGGGACGCCGACAATGGGCGGGGTCCTGCTGGTGCTGAGTCTGCTGGGGACACTGGCCGTCGGCCTGCTTGCCGTGCCTGCTTTGCGCCAAATCAGCGGGGCCTTAATCGCCGTGGTGCTGGTCTTTCTGGCGCATGCCGCGCTGGGCTTCGCGGATGACTACCGCAAGATTAAATCGGGCCGCTCGCTGGGTTTGAAGGCACGGGAAAAGCTGGCGGGGCAGGTGGTGATCGCGCTGGTGTTTGTCGGCTGGCTGTACTACACGTCGCAGCCGAACTTCACGACGCAGGTCTGGCTGTGGCAGAATCAGCACTGCGATCTGGGCTGGTTTTATTACCCGCTGGCGTTTTTGCTGATGATCGGTCTGTCGAATTCGGCCAACCTGACCGACGGCTTGGACGGTCTGGCCGGAGGCCTTTCGATCTTCACGCTGCTGGGCCTATCGCTGACAATGCACCTGAACTTTCCGCAGCTGCCGCTGTTCGGTTTTGCGTTGGCGGGGGCGTGCTTGGGCTTCCTGTGGTTCAATGCCCACCCGGCGAAGGTCTTCATGGGCGACACGGGTTCGCTGGCACTGGGGTCCTCGTTTGCGGCCATGGCGATCATCGGCAAGCAGGAAGTTTTAGTGCTGCTGTACGCCATCGTGTTTATTTTGGAAACTGTAAGCGTGCTGATCCAGGTCAGCGTGTTTCAAAGCACAGGCGGCAAGCTGAACGGTGGTCGGCGGGTGTTTCTGATGACCCCGATCCATCACCATTTCGAGAAGCTGGGCTGGGCGGAGACGCAGGTAGTCGCCCGCTTCTGGATCTTCGGCATCTTGGCCCTGGTGCTGGGGCTGATTTTGGCACCGCAGATGTATGTATGGCTTAAGCTCTCGTATGCAAACTGAATTCAAAAACAAAACCGTCGCGGTGATGGGTCTGGCCCGCAGTGGGATGGCCTGCTGCGAGGTGCTGACGGCACTCGGGGCGCATGTCATCCCGTATGACGGCAAGCCGGCGTCGGAGATGGCGGCGGCGGTCGCGGCGGCGCAGGCGTTGGGCTTGACGCCGGTGGTCGGCGGGGCGGAGCTGGATTATTCCGTTCTTGACTATTTAGTGACCAGCCCCGGTGTCCGCAAAGAGTCTTCGGTGCTGCAAAAGGCGGTCGCGGCAGGTGTTCCCGTGCTGGGCGAGATCGAAGCGGCCTACCGGATCGCCCGTGCTCCGATCCTGGCGATCACCGGCACCAACGGCAAGACGACCACGACGGTGCTGCTGGCGGAAATGCTCAAAGCCGCTGGGATTCAGACGTTCACCGCAGGCAATATCGCGGCAGGCGAGATCGCGATGCCCTTGATCAAAGCGGCGTTCTTGGCCCCGCCCGAAGCCGCGATTGTGGCCGAGATCTCGTCGTTTCAACTCGAATGGATTTCGACGTTTCGGCCAAAAGTCGCCGCGCTGCTGAACATCACGCCTGATCACGGTGATAGGCAGACGTGGGATGAGTATGTGGCGGCGAAATTACGGATTTTTGAGAACCAGAGGGCGGGTGATGCGGCCTTCGTGTCGGAGTCATTTTTGCAGAGTGCGTCTGCACTCAATGCGCCCATCACTTTGGGCTGCTTCGAGGAGAATACACTTGGCTTAGACCTGTCCCGAGTTAAACTCCCCGGCTCACACAACCGTGAAAACATACTCGCCGCAGCGGCGATGGCGACGGCGTTTGGCGTGGGTATTGAGCCGATCCGCCAAGTTGCCACGACTTTCACCGGGGTAGTGCATCGACTGGAATATGTAGACACGATTGACGGCGTCAAGTACGTCAACAATTCCATGTGTACTAATGCGGCGGCGTTCGCTCGGTCGCTGGAGGCACTGCCGGAGCCGAAGGTAGTGATCGCGGGCGGGGTGTATAAGGGCGGCGACATCGCGGAGCTGGGTAAGGCGGTGGCGGCGAATTCCGTTCGGGCACTGGTACTGATCGGACGCTCGGCCCCGGAGATTGAGGCTTCGGCGCGGGCGGCGGGGTTCCAGTACATACACCAGGCGGCGACTCTGCTGGATGCCGTGACTCAGGCCCAGGGCCTAGCACAAGCGGGGGACACGGTGCTGCTGGCTCCGGCCTGTGCTTCGTTTGATATGTTCCGAGATTTTGAGGATCGCGGGGATCAGTTTAAGGCGGCGGTACGCCGGGGTTAGGATAGCAGACTTATGAGTGCGACAATCACAAAAGCGGTCATTCCAAAAACGCCCGTGGCGGAGCGGCAGCCGATGGACCGGCTGCTGCTCTGGCTGACTTTTCTGCTGCTGGGCATCGGCATCGTCTCGGTCTATGATGCCTCCTATGCGAGCGCGGTGGAGAAGCTGAACGGGGATTCGTTTCACTTCGTCAAAATGCAGGGGGTGTGGGCGGTCGGCGGGCTGCTGGCACTCTGGTGGGCGTCGCGGATGCCGTACTGGAAATGGAAAAGCGTGGCACTGCTCGGAGTCTCGCTGGCGGTGATTTTGCTGGTCGCGGTGCTGATCCCCCATGTCGGCATTTACATCAACGGGGCGCGGCGCTGGCTGGGGCACGGGCAGTTCCGGTTCCAGCCGTCGGAACTGGCGAAGCTGGTGGTGGTGCTGTACCTGGCGCGAACGCTGGCGGGGCGGCTGGCGATCAAGCGGCGTCCGAAAGAGGGTCTGCTGCCTCCGCTGGCAATGGTCATTCTGATCGCCGGGCTGATCGCGATCGAGCAGGACCTCGGCACGGCGATGGTGCTGGGCGGAACGGGCCTCGTCATGCTGTATGTCGCCGGGGCGCAGCGGCGTCACATGGCGGCAATTTTGGCCGTGGCCGTGGTGGCAGGGGGTCTGTTTGCGATCTCCAAGCCCTACCGGATGCACCGGCTGACGGCGTTCTTGGATCCCCGGGCCGACCAGTACCACACCGGGTATCAGGTCTGGCACGCGCTGATCGCCCTGGGGTCCGGCGGGGTCGGGGGCATGGGTCTGGGGGAGGGCCGGGAGAAGCTGTTTATCCCGGAGCCGCGCACGGACTTTATCTTTCCGGTGATCGCTGAGGAATGGGGCCTGATCGGGACACTTGCCTTGGTGACACTGTTTTTGTTCGTAGCGATGCGCGGCTATGCGATTGCCTACCGGACGAAGGATCCGTTTGGAGCACTGCTTGCGGCGGGGATCACGACGCTGATCAGCATCCAGGCGCTCATCAACATGGCGGTCGCGACGGCGTCGATCCCCGACACGGGTGTGCCGCTGCCGTTTATCTCGTACGGGGGGTCTTCGCTGGTGCTGATGCTGCTGGGGATCGGTATCCTGCTGAACATCTCTTCCTATCCGGATGGGCCGTCCGGGAAAGCAAAGCACGCGATCGATCCGAATGAGGATGACTGGAACCGCCGGTGGGACAAGACTGTCCTGCGTACCGCCACCGCCCCGCGCCCTGCAGTGACGGTGCGGCGTCTGGACCGCTCCCGGCGGGACGGCGGGGTGCTGCGGGATTAGCCGGGTTTCGATTCCATGAAGACCATCCGCATTTTAGTCACCGGGGGCGGCACCGGGGGGCATGTCAGCCCGGCCCTGGCGGTGATCCAGACGCTTCAGGAGATAGCGAGCGGTGCGGACTGGACTCCCGTCTTTTTGTACGTCGGCAGCCGGAACGGGGTCGAGCAGGGATTGGTGGAGGCACTCGGCATCCCGTTTGTCGGCGTTCAAAGTGGAAAGCTGCGGCGGGCATCGAGCCTGAGCGGGATGCTGACGCGCAAAAATCTGGCCGATGCCTTTCGCGTTCCCGTGGGCATCGTGCAGGCATGGGACGAAGTCCGGCGGTTCAAGCCCGATGTCGTGCTGGCGACCGGCGGGTATGTCTCGGTCCCGCCGGTGATCGCGGCGGGGCTGCTGCGAATTCCGGTGCTGATCCATGAGCAGACGGTGCAGATCGGTCTGGCTAACAGGATCGCCGCCCGGTTCGCGACGCGCATCGCGCTGACGTTCGAAGGGGCGGCGGCGGAATTACCGCCGCGGGAGCGGCATAAAGCGTTTGTCACGGGCAATCCCGTTCGGTCGGCCATCTTCGGCGGGGGTAAAGCCTCGGCGGTGGCGCGGCTGGGCTTTGACCCCGCCGAGAACGATTTGCCGACGATCTATGTCACCGGCGGTGCCCTCGGGGCACAAAGTATTAACCGCGCCGTGGAGGCCGCTTTGCCGGAACTGCTGCGGTTTTGCCGCGTGGTGCATCAGTGCGGCAAAGCGGACGGGGAGCATCTGAAGGCCCGGCGCGAGGGTTTGGACGAGACGCAGAAGCGACGTTACATCATTCTGCCGATTGTCGGCCCGGAGATCGCTGATATTTTTGCGCTGGCGGACTTGATCGTCGGGCGCAGCGGGGCGGGGACGGTGACGGAAGCGGCGGCGGTGGGCAAGCCCGGCCTTTTTATTCCCTTGGTTCCGACCGGCGGAGACGAGCAAACCCGCAATGCCCGCCGCCTCGTGGAGGCGGGGGCGGCGGCGATTTTGCCGAGTGCCGAGCTGAGCGGCCCGCGCCTGACGGAAGAAATTCGCACTCTGATCTCCGATCCTGTACGCCTCCAAAAGATGGGTTTGGCGGCACGGACTCTGGCGACTCCGAACGCCGCCTTTGATTTGGCGGCAGCGGTGCTGTCATTGGCGGAACACGGGAAATCTGTGGTAAAATAGTGGGAAGCATTTCAGTCAACGAAAGTTTTTTGAGCAAAAGAATTGGGGCAGCATCCCGTGAGTGAGTGGTTACATTTTGTGGGCATCGGCGGGTCGGGAATGAGCGGTCTCGCGCGTATTCTGGCGCGTCAGGGCGTGCAAGTCACCGGGTCGGACGCACAGGAGTCGGCGACACTGGAGTCCCTGCGGCGCGAGTCGGGGATCACGGCGTATGCCGGGCATGATGCGGCGCATTTAAGCGGGGTGACTCTGGTGGTGGCGACAGCCGCCGTCAAGAAGGACAACCCGGAGATCGTCGGCGCGAAAGCTTTGGGCATTCCAATCATCTCGCGGGCCGAAATGCTGGGGCGCTTGATGGCGCAGTACCCGCGCTCGATCGCGATCACCGGAACGCACGGCAAGACGACGACGACCGGCATGACGGCCATGGTCCTCGAAGCTTGCGCGCTGGACCCGACGACTTTGATCGGCGGCGATCTGCCGGTATACGGCGGCAATGCTCGCCTCGGAGGCAGCGACGTTTTCCTGGCCGAAGCCTGCGAAGCTTACGATTCGTTTCTGGATTTGGATCCAAAGATCGCCGTGGTGACGAATGTCGAGGCCGACCACCTGGATTATTACGGCGACCTGAACAATGTGCTGCGCTCATTCCGCAAGTTTCTGTCGCAGGTCACGGGTACGGTGATTCTGAATGAATGCGATCCCAATGTTCGAACGCTCATCGAGTTCCTGGCCGACCAGACGGGCGGCCCGGCGCGGGTGACCTACGGCCTCTGCGCGACGGCGGATCTGCATGCCGCCGAGATCGATGCCGGGAGTGCTTCGCCGAGCTATGCCGCCGTCTGGCGCGGGGAAACCCTGGGCCGGGTGACTTTGCAGGTGCCTGGAATGCACAATGTCTCTAACTCGCTGGCGGCACTGGCGGTCGGCTTGACACTGGGTGCCCCTTTCGAGAATATCGCCGACGGCCTTCAAGCGTTTACCGGAACCGGACGCCGTTTTGAGCGGCTGGGAGAAATGCCTGCGGGCGTTTTGGTGGTCGACGATTACGCGCATCACCCGACCGCGATTCGCGCGACTCTTGCCGCCGCCAAAAGTGCTTACCCGGAGCGGCGCATCGTGGCCGTGTTCCAGCCGCATCTGCCGAGCCGGACGCGTGATTTCAAGACGGAGTTCGCCGAGAGCTTCGCCGAGGCCGACCATGTGGTACTGACCGACATCTATCTGGCCCGTGAGCAGCCGATTGAAGGCGTCACCGGGGCGAGCCTGGCCGCGCTGACCGCCGATCGGCGCGGGGCGGACCATGTTACCTACATCGCCGACAAAGCCGCGCTCCCGGCAAGGCTGGCGGAAATCGTCCGCCCCGGCGACCTGCTGCTGACCCTCGGTGCTGGAGACATCCGTGCGGCGGGAGAAAGCTTGCTGACACCCGGTGGTCCGCCGCCTGATTTGAAGACTGTAGGGGCGCCGCTTGCTGCGCCCTCTTCCACTGGCATCGCAGCAAGCCAAGAGGGCGCAGCAAGCCAAGAGGGCGCAGCAACCCAAGAGGGCGCAGCAAGCGGCGCCCCTACATCGCAGAAGGCAGCCGGGGCAGCGTTGTGACCGCTAAACGAAAAATCGCTGTGCTGATGGGCGGAACCAGTGCCGAGCGTGATGTCTCGCTCTCAACGGGCAGGCAGATATTGGGGGCTTTAGACGAGTCTCGCTACTCTTTTAACGCACTGGACACGGCGGATATGCCGGGGCTTCTGAAGTCGCTGGCCGAAGACCAGCCCGAGGTCGCGGTGATCGCCCTGCACGGCAAAGGCGGCGAGGACGGAACTTTGCAGGGCCTCTTGGACCTGCTTGGCATACCTTACACCGGCAGCGGTGTTCTGGCGAGTGCGCTGGCGATGGACAAGGTGATGTCCAAGCGGGTGCTGACGGCGGCGGGGGTTTTGATGCCGCAGGATATAACTTTGCGTCGCGGGGAGCCGCTCACGGGCGAGATTGGGCTGCCCTGCATCGTGAAGCCGAATGCGCTGGGGTCCACCATCGGTATGGCGATTGCCCGCACGAATGCAGAGATACTGCCTGCCGTCGATGCGGCCTTCGGGTATGACGACACGGTTTTGATCGAGCAGTTCATCACGGGAACGGAGATCACCGTGCCGATTTTAGGCAACGCCACTCTCGAAGTCCTGCCCATTGTTGAGATCGTGCCGAAGGGCGGCTTTTACAATTACGAGGCAAAGTACACGGCGGGAGCGACCGATGAGATCGTCCCGGCGCGTATCTCGGAAGCAATTGCGAGCGACGCCCGGCGCATTGCGCAGCTTTGCCACCGGACGCTCGGCTGCCGGGGGATGTCCCGCACGGATATGATTATCACGCCGGAAGGCCGGATTTACACGCTGGAAGTCAACACGATTCCGGGCATGACTCCGACCAGTCTGCTGCCGCGCTCGGCGGAGGCGGCGGGTTACTCTTTTTCGGCACTTTTAGATCGGCTGATAACCCTGGCACTGGAATAAATCTCGGTTTTGGAATAGATTATGCATAAGCGGACGCATTTGACGGTCAGCGAAAACTTGTCCGGGGAAAAGTCCCGCGAAGGCCGCAAAGGCGTGCCGAAGAAGCGCAGCAACCGGCGTCGGCGCGATTGGAACCGGCCGCTGCGCTGGATCGCCCTGGGTTTGGTGCTGGTGGAGATTGGCTTTCTGCTGTTCGCGAACCCCTATTTGCACGTCACGAAGGTACGGGTCGAGGGGGCGCATACTTTGACGACGGAGCAGGTGTTCGACGAGGCGCGGGTGCCGCGCCACACCAATATCCTCTGGATTCTGCGACAGCCGTTCGGCAGGCGGCTGACGGCGAACCCGGTCGTTGATCGGGCCTCGTATTCGATACGCCTGCCGAACCAACTGGTGCTGACGGTGAAAGAGCGTCAGCCGAAGGCGGTCGTGGCTGGGCAGGGTCAGTTCTGGCTGGTGGATGCGAAGTGCGTGGCCTACCGTCAGCTCGAGGGTCCGTTGGCCGGGGTGCCGCTGGTGCAGGCTGCTTCCGCCGTGCTTCCGCCGGAGATCACGGCGGGTCAGTCTCTGCGCTCGCCCTGGCTTACCGATGCGTTCTCACTGCTGGATTTGCTGCCCGCCGGTTCAAATCTAGCGGGCCTGAAGGTTGTGGTTGACCAAAACTCGAATTTGTGCTTAAATAGGTCGGATGGGCTGCAGGTTCGGCTAGGCCAGCCGGACAGCCTGCCACAGAAGATGGTGCTGGCCGAAGCGGCGGTCGCGGCCCACGGCGGCGAGTCGGCTTATATCGATGTCAGCAGCCCGGAACAGATGGTACGAATGCCGCGCAAAAGTGATAAAGAAAACAATGGACCTGAACCCCGCACCGACTGAAAGTATGCCGAAGCAGGACCGCCGGACCTGGTGGGCGACACTGCTGCTCCTTTGCAGCATTTTAGGGGCGATGCTGGGTCTCTCGGTACGCACGCAGCAGAAGATACGAAATACCACTGCGCCTTCCGCCGCGACGATCGACACGAAACAGGTGCTGGAGCAGCAGCGGACGATCAAGACGCAGCAGGACCATATCACGAAGCTGGAGCAGTCCATCGCCAGCGGCTCGAGCCACAATATGCTTCTGCTGGAGGATCTGAAATCGGCGAAGTTCCTGGCCGGGCTGACATCGGTCAAGGGGCCGGGGATCGTCGTGACTTTGAATGACAGCAAGAAGCCGTATACAAATATGCTGCCCTCGAATTTCCCGCCGCCCAATATCGTCCACGACACGGATATCAACCAGATTATCAACGAGCTGAAGCAGGCCGGAGCCGAGGCGGTCTCGGTCAACGATCAGCGGCTGGTGGCGGTGAGTGCCGTTCGCTGCGCGGGGCCGACTGTTTATGTGAATAATACCCAGGCCGCTCCTCCCTTTGTCATCCGAGCGATTGGAGACCCCAAGACGCTTTTGCCGGCACTGAATTTGCCCGGGGGAGTGACGGATGCGTTTGTCCATTTCGACCCGGCGATGGTCAAGAGTGAAGTAGTCAAACATTTGACCATCCCGGCGTACAGCGGCGCAATTCCTTCCAAGTACGCCGTGCCGGTCTCCGCGACATCTGAGAAGAGCCAGGGAGCGTAACAATGGCCTGGTTTGCCGTGCTGGCCGGAGCGTTGGGCTTCGGCCTGGTTTATTTCTCGGGTGCCGCTTACCCGGCACAATATGCCCAGTATCTTTCGCTGGCCGCTCTGGCGGGCCTGGACTCGCTGATCGGCGGGGTCCGGGCAGGGACGGAAGGCAAGTTCAAGAGTGATGTTTTCATCTCGGGGTTTCTGACCAATGCACTGCTGGCGGCGTTTCTGGCCTACCTCGGTGATTTGATGGGGCAGCCGCTGGGCCTGGCCGCCCTGGTCGCCCTGGGCGGGCGCATTTTCGTCAATCTCTCGATTATCCGTCGGCACTGGATGGAAGGCCACGAGCGCGGTTCCGGCAGCGGCCCCAAGAGCAGAAGTCCTAAGAACGGCAATTCGAAAATCATAGAAGCGCAGACACTCACGCAGCCCGAAGGCCGCGCGGTGCAGGGGGAGTGAGGAGGTGGCTAGGGACTGCGTTGTGGGGCTTGACATTGGAACGACCAAAGTGTGTACGATGGTTGCGGAGATCGAGGAGCCGGGGCGGCTGCGGATTGTCGGGGTCGGCAACAGCCTGTCGAGCGGTATCCGCAAGGGTGTCGTCATCGATATCGACAGTGCGGCTCAGGCCATCGTAGAGAGTGTGGACAAAGCCCGTGCCATGTCCGGCTACGAGATCCACCGGGTGATTGTCGGCGTGACCGGCGAGCATGTGGCGTCGCTGAACTCGCGCGGCGTAATCGCGATCACCCACGCCAGCCGGGAGATCACGGAAGACGATGTGGCCCGTGTTCAGGACCAGAGCCGGGTGATTGTGCTGCCGCCGGACCGCGAGATCATTCATGCCATTCCGCGCTCGTATTCGATCGACGGCCAGGGGGGAATACGCTACCCGGTCGGAATGTCCGGGACGCGGCTGGAAGTCGAAACGCATATCGTGACTGGTGCGGTCACATTTTTGCAGAATGTCGCGAAGTGTGTTCACAAAGCGGGTCTGACCATCGAAGCGACCGTGCTGGAGCCGATCGCGACGGCGGAAGCGGTGCTGCTCCAGGATGAGAAAAACTTAGGTGTCTGCATCGCCGATATTGGCGGCGGCACGACCGATATTGCGATTTTCGTCAACGGCGACATCTGCTACTCGTCGGCGATCCCAGTCGGCGGGACACATGTCACCCACGATATCAGCGTGGGGCTGCGTGCCTCGCAGGAAGAGTCGGAGCGTGTGAAGCGGGAGTGGGCGGCGGCTATGGCGGGATTAAGTCACCCGGAGGAGCTATTCGAGGTTCTTAGTCTGGGAACCGATGTGCCGCGCCTGCTGCCGAAGCGCATCCTGGTCGAGATCGTCGAGCCGCGGATGCACGAGCTGTTTTTGATGGTGCGGCAGGAGATTCTCAAGTCGGGTTACTATAACTTGCTGCCGGCGGGGATCGTGCTGTCGGGCGGCGGCTCGCAGCTTCTCGGGGCCGCTGATCTGTGCCAAATCGTGACGGGGATGCCGACCCGGGTGGGCAGCCCGCGCGAATTCGAGGGCATCTCGGACGACCTGCGCTCCCCGGTCTACTCGACCGCTCTGGGGCTGGTGCAGTACGGGGCGCTGCATCACCATCAGTCACTTTCGTCGGCCCACCAGAACTCGATGATCGGGCGTATCCAGCGGTTTTTCACGCGGATCATGTCGCGCGGCGGGGGTGGGTAAGCAATAGGAATACAATTGAAAGATCAATATCACTAAACAAGGATTGAAAATGGACACGGAATGGTCTTGGCAAAATTGGTTTAACTCTGGACGTGACTCTCTCCTGGCCGCACAGCTTTTGGAAAAGCATGGTCACATTCGTTCTTGTTTGAGCCGTGCATATTATGCCTCTTATCATGCATCAACAGCACTTCTACTCTATTCGAAACAATTGCCTCCGGCGGAACGTGAAGCCTGGAACCATAGTGCAACGCCAGATTTGATCCGTAACCTACCTGCTCCTTTTTGGCAGCGGGATACAGGAAATCGCATCGCCCAAGATTTGAGCCATTTATATGATTTGCGTATATCGGCAGACTACAGTTTTGATAAAAATGAAGACAGCACCGTGGTGGCTGGAGCGGTGAAGTCAGCTGCATATATCGTTCGTACAATCAGCCGTGTTTTGATTACAGGAAGATAACCATGTTAAATGATCCGTCTAAACATACCCGCAAAGAGATTTATGACTGGCTCACCTCGCAGGCGGAAAAACTTCATATCGAAGCTTCATTGTTGACGCATGAGGCAAGAATGTATGACGGGAGCCTCTACTTGCCTGTATACATTGCCAATTCGAACGATGTTTACGATACTGTAGCAAAGCTTCAGAAACTGGAAGATACCTGGAATGTAGGTAATGTCAAACGCGAGCCGAGCATCTTTTTGGTTCCTTCGGATAAAAAGCCGGAATGGCTCGAGGCTCACCTCCCAACGCAGCAGGCTATCGACCGGTATTATGAAGCTTTTGATGCCTTCATTGAGGCTCGTAGCACGGAGGCCGCAGAAAAAGCCCTCGAGGCGATGAAAAACGCCAAAGATGCCGAATTTCAAGCAGAACATTTTTTGGAGCATGCGGCTTAAATCGAAACAACAAATTACAGGCCGAAAAAGAGTATAATACGTTGTACGGGCTTGACAAAGCCGCATAAATGCGTACTTTCACATGCACTCATACGCCCAGCAGTAAAAACAACGCTTTAAAACATAGACTATCAGGCAATTTTGCGACGCTTTTAAGGGAGACCAATTTCTCATGGCACTCGGATTTCGAGAAGAACTGACGCCGTTCGCCAAGATCAAAGTGATCGGCTGCGGCGGAGGCGGCACAAACGCCGTCAACCGCATGATCGAGGCCGGCCTCACCGGAGTCGAATTCATTGCGATGAACACCGATATCCAGGTTCTGGATATCTCCGCCGCCGACTATAAGCTGCAGCTCGGGGAAAACCTGACCCGCGGCCTCGGCGCAGGGGGAAACCCGGAAGTGGGGCGCAATGCCGCCGAAGAGTCTAAAAGCGACATCAAGAAGTCGCTCGAAGGCGCGGACATGGTCTTTATCACGGCGGGCATGGGCGGCGGAACCGGGACCGGCTCCGCGCCGGTGATCGCGGAGATCGCGAAAGACCTGGGCATTCTCACGGTCGCCGTGGTGACCAAGCCGTTCAAATTCGAAGGTCCGCGCCGCTCCCGCCTGGCCGACGAAGGCGTGGACAACCTTAAAGACAAAGTGGACACGGTGATCATCATCCCGAACGACCGCCTGCTCGGGGTCGTCGAGAAGCGGGCGACTTTGGTGGAGGCCTTCCGCGAAGCGGACGATGTGCTGCGCCAGGGTGTGCAGGGGATTTCGGACATCATCACCATTCCCGGTATTATCAATGTTGACTTCGCGGATGTCCGCGCGATCATGCTGAATGCCGGAACTGCGCTGATGGGCATCGGCATCGCCAGCGGCGATCACCGCGCCGTGGATGCCGCCCAGGCCGCGATCGCCTCACCGCTGCTGGAGACCAGTATCGAAGGGGCACGCGCTGCGCTGATCAATATCACCGGTGGCCCGGATATGACCCTGGCCGAGGTGCATGAGGCCACCGAGCTGATCCAGCAGGCGACCGATGCGGAGGATGCCAACATCATCTTCGGCATTGTTCAGGACCCGAATATGAAGGACGAAGTGCGTATCACGGTCCTCGCCACCGGCTTCGATCAGCAGAAGCCGCCTGCGCCGCTCCCGGCAGCCCGCGCCGTGATGGCGGCCAGCACGCGTCCCGACGGCAGCGGCGGAGGAACGGCTACCCAGACTGCCCCTGACCCGGTGGCCCTGCGCCAGCCCGCCGACAACGACGTAGACATCCCGGCGTTCCT
>JANXNV010000055.1 GCA_025353925.1 Armatimonadota bacterium | reverse complement strand
TGGTCGCTTCGGCTCCTGTGGTCGCTTCGGCTCCTGTGGTCGCTTCGGCTCCTGTGGTCGCTTCGGCTCCTGTGGTCGCTTCGGCTCCTGTGGTCGCTTCGGCTCCCCTACCACCCTTCCAGGCAATCCCTGCTCCATTGCCCATAGTGCCGCAAACCGGGCATGCAATTCCCATTGCTCCCGTGCCTGTTGCGGCTGTGCCAATTGCTACTCCCGCGCCCATTACGGCTTTGCCCACGCCCGTTGCGGCTGCCGTCCCCGTGCCGGTCGTGAGGCCTGTGCTGCCGCCTCCCATCCAGGTCGCGCGGCTCCCCCAGGAAGTGCCGACTTTTGTCCTCCCCACGCCCGCACCGCCGGAACCCGTCCGCCCCCTGACCCCCAATCCTGGGGGGGCCGGAGCGGAAAAGGCCGCTCTCTCTGCACCGCCACAAGCCCGTGCGGAAGACCTGTCCGGGATCGCCGCGCTCCTGCGTAAAGGGGACTCGGCTCTGTCAGGAGGGGATGTCGTCGGGGCGATTTCTCTGTACCGGCAGGCCGTCAATGGGGCACCGCTGAGCATTGTGCCGCGCCTCAAGCTGGCACAGGCCTATCAAAAGGGTGGCATGAGCGAAAAGTCGCTTGACGAAGCCCGTCGCGCTCTCGAAATTGCCCCAGACAATTTGGCCGTGCAGCAGTTTCTCACTCAGCTTGACAGCGATAACGGGACATCCGACGGGGCCATGACCCGCTACCGGGCGATGATTGAGCACAATCCCTCTGATGCCGCCGCCCACAGCGGCCTGGCAGAGGCATTGTGGAACAGCGGTGACCTCGTCGGGGCGGAAACCGAATATAAGGCCGCGAAGCGGCTGGCTCCGGCAGGAGACCATACGGCTGATGCGCATTTGGCACAGCTTTACGCGACTCTCGCCCGGTACGATGATTGCCTAGCGGCACTATCAGACTCCGGCAAAGACGGCTATTCGCTGGCGATCCGTATCGTCAAAAACCGGGCGGATACGTTCAGCAGCACCGTAGACTCCTCGCGCGAAGCATTTGCCGGCGGCAAAAGCACCCGCGAGCAGTTTTATGACAGCGCAAAGAAAGTCAGTGCTTCAGCACAAGCCCTAGCCGACTTTGTCGCGAAAATCGTCCCACCCCCTGAGTTCAAGCTTTCTCACCTGCACCGGATGCTGGCGACAAACCTGTTGGCCCAGGAAGCGGCGACCCTTGTGACTTTCATTGAGACCGGAGATGCCAAGCTGGGCGACAGCATCGCGCAGCTTGACAAAGAAGTCCAGATGGAGATGCTGACCGCCCGGGCCACCGAAGAAAAACACGGAATGTGGGAAGCCAACAAAGTCGAAGCGAATAAAACCGGGGCGAACCCTTAGTATGCCGTTCTGGAATACGTCTTCAGAGGAGTCGACACGGGAGCGTGCCCCCCTTCCGCGTCCCGGAGAAATCATCCGACTCCATTCCGCCGGAGACTTCGAGCTGGGGGTCTACCAGGCCACAGTTCACGCGGTCGGACTGCGGCGCATCTTTTTGGAGAGCGTCACGGCCGTCTCTCCCGAGATCATGTCCCCCGTTTCCAGTCTACCGGTGCGAACGCCCCTGATCCTTTCGTTCGCCCGGGCGGACAGTCTGTACCAGTGTGAGACAAAAATCGTTGGCCCCGTTAAAAGCGAGTCACTGGCCGTTCTGCGGCCCCGGATCGTCTCCCGGATCCAGCGGCGTCAGTTCTATCGTCTTCCCCTGCAATCTCCGACTACCTTCCGTGTCCGTGGGGACTCCGGCAGCACACCGCCGCTTGCCGCACGCTTGGTGAACTTGTCCGGCGGGGGTGCCCTGTTGGCCTCTCCCAAACCCATCCCTGGCGGTTTGCGCGTTCTGGTGCGTGTGCCGACCGGAAAAGAAGGGGCCTTGCTGGAGCTTGAAACGGATGCGCTGGACTGCCGGGTCGCGACTCAAGGGGCGGCGCGTATCTACCTGGTCCGCCTGCGGTTTTTAGGGCCGCCGCAGACCACGGAAGAGGAACGGGAGGAGATTGTGGCTTATATCTTTGAGCAGCAGCGAGTGATGCTGCGCAATCGACGGCTGCTGCGCTGAAAATCAGGGGATCAGAGTACCCGGACGCGGGGCGAACGACTGCTGCAGAGCCTGCATCTCGCGCTTCAGTCGAATCAGCTCGAGCTGAGTCATCACCAGGCGACTGAGAGAAAGCAAGGCGTCTTTCTGCTCGGCTGTCAGACGGCGCGGCTCGTGGTCTACGACACACAGCGTGCCCAGTGCGTAACCGTCGGGGGTAAGGAGGGGGGCACCCACGTAGAAGCGAACAAACGGCTCACCCGTAACCCAAGGATTTCGGGCAAACCGGGCATCTTCCCGCGCATCTTCCACCACCAGCATCCCTGTTCCGACCAGCGCATGCGCACAGAACGACGCATCGCGGGAAGTCTCACACGCATCAATCCCGGACTGAGACAGAAACCACTGCCGGTTACTGTCGACGAGGCTGATGAGTGAGATCGGCGTGCGGCAGATGAAGGCGGCCATCCGCGCGATGTCGTCAAAGACGGACTCGCGCAGCAACCCAAAGGTCCCGTAGCGGCGGAGGGCCTCGAGCCTTTGTTCTTCGTCAGCGGGGATTGCCGGTTTGAGTTCTGCTGTAGTCATACGTTGGGTCTCAGGTGCGGTTGGTATTGACCCTATTGCATAATGTATGCCAAAGAACAGTAAAATTGCGAGTGGCTGTAAAAAAGTGCGATTATTAGAGGATATTTCAGCAATGATCCCTCGGCCTTGACAATCCCCGGCAAAAATGCTACCCTTACGACACGTTCTAAGAAGGCAATTTTTCGTTTATGAGTAATGTTCGGGTAAGATTCGCCCCGTCTCCGACGGGTGCACTGCACATCGGCGGTATCCGTACTGCATTTTGGGACTGGCTGTATGCCCGGCATACCGGCGGCAAGTTTATCCTGAGAATCGAAGACACGGATAAGAACCGCGAGACGGTGGACGGGGTTCAGGTCATCCTGGATTCGCTGCGGGAATATGGCCTGGACTTCGATGAAGGGCCGGGGATCGGCGGGCCGCATGCGCCCTATGTCCAGTCGGAGCGGCTGCCGATTTACCGGAAGTTCATCGAGACGCTGATTACCGAGGGTAAAGCCTACCGGGCATACGATACGCCGGAGGAGCTGGCCCGAATGCGCGAAAACCAGCAAAAACGCGGCCTGCCGCCCGGTTACGACCGCCGCCACCGTCATTTGAACGAAGCCGAGCGGGCGGAGTATGAAGCGACTCGCGGGGCAAATGCCGCTGTCCGATTCGCCGTGCCCCTCGAAGGTAAAGTGACGTTCCAAGATGCGGTTTACGGTGAGATCACGGTGGAGAACCGTACACTCGAAGATGCGATTTTGATGAAGTCCGACGGCTACCCGACCTACCATCTGGCGGCGCAGGTGGATGACCATTTGATGGAGATCTCCCATGTTCTGCGCGGCGAGGAATGGCTGCCGTCGGCCCCGCTGCATATTTTGATCCACCGGGCTCTGGGCTGGGAGCCGCCGATCTACGCCCATCTGCCGGTGATGATGGGGCCGGACAAGAAGAAGTTCGGCAAGCGAAACGGGGCTTTGGGAGCATTGGAGTATCCAAAGCAGGGCTACCTGCGCGGGGCCACCCTGAACTTTTTGGCCTTGCAGGGCTGGTCGGCCAAAGAGGAGCGCGACCTGTATTCGGTGCCCGATCTGATTGAAAAGTTCGATCTAGACGGCATCTTAAACCGGTCCCCGATCAGTGACCCGGAGAAGCTGCTCTGGTTCAACGGGCAGTACATTCGTCAGCTTTCTCTGGCCGATTTGGCGGCCCGGACTCTGCCCTTTCTCCAGGAAGCCGGGCTGGTCGGGCCGGATCCCGATGCGGTGACTTCAGAGTATATCGGGTCGGTGCTGGCTCTGGAGCAGGAGCGCATGAAGACTCTGGCCGAAGCTCCGGCCCTGGCGGACTTCTTCCTGCTGCCCGACGACGAGTTTTTGTTCGACGAAAAAGCGGTCGCCAAGTGGTTCGCCCATCCCGGCGTCGGCGACCGTCTGCGGCGTGTGCGGGATAACTTCGCGGCTTTGGAAGTATTCGACGCCGCTGGAACCGAAGAAGTCGTGCGCCTGGTCATCACGGAATTCGATGTCAAGGGCGGCGAGGTCATCCACCCGGTGCGCGTTGCGGTATCAGGCCGGACCACCGGACCGGGCCTCTTCGAGACCATCGAGGCTTTAGGCCGGGACCGCTGCCTGCGGCGATTGGACCGCGCTTTGGGAATGGTGACGGGATAACCGTTTCAGGACAGTCAATTATGGAAATTACGGATGTCAACACGCTGTTCGGGGCGTACCCGTCTCAGCACCCGGACAGCAATGCGGAGACCCTGGTGGCGGCGATGGCCGCGCTGGGTGTGGATTATTGCCTGTCGCTGTCGACCTGGGGCATCTTTCATAATGCCGCCGAGGGCAATGCCGAGACGATGCGCTCCTGCCGGGCACATGACCACCTGATCCCCGTGGCGACTCTGAACCCGGCGCATTACTGGGGGCAGGAAGGGCTGCTGGAAAGCATTGCGGAAGACGCGTTTGAAATGTTCCGCTTCTTCCCGCATTTGCAGGGCTGGCCGCTGGAATATGCGCCGTTCATCCGCATCGTCTCCGTGCTGGCCCGCATGGAGCGGATACCGATCATGGTCACCGCCGACCGCCGCGGAGAGGCGACGCAGCTCGTGCGCCTGCTGGACGATTTCCCGCATCCGATTATCCTGGAAGGGGTTTCGCCTGAGACGCTGACTGAGGCCTTGGCCCTGATGCGTGTCCAGCCCAACCTATATGTCGAAACCCACGCTTTGCAAGCCCCGCATTCTCTCCCGCTGCTGCGGGATACGGTGGGAATTGAGCGCGTGCTGTTCGGCTCCGATGCTCCCGGCCTTTCGCTGGCGTCTGCGCTGAATTATGTGCGGGCGTCAAGCCTGTCGGAAACCGACCAGAACGCGGTGCTCTCAGGCAATGCCCAGGCGATCTGGCAGAGCGGCGGAGGGGAATAGACCATGCCGATCTTCGATGCTCATGTTTATTACGGCGAAACGCCGTTTTCGAAATCCCTGGCGACCCGCGAGGCGATCCTAGCGACACTCCAGAGCCGGGAGATCACTGGAGCAGCCCTGCTTTCCGGTCTGGCGGCGGACTGCGACTTTGCGACCGGCAACCGCCGCCTGCGCGATATCGTCTCCGCCGAGGACGGCCTGTTCGGCTGGGTAATGCTGAATGCAGGGTACTCCGCTGAGTCGCAGGAAGAGCAGCGGCGTCACGAGATGAAGCGCGGCATTATCGGTGCGGCGATGTTTGGTCATAATGGCCGCCCGGTGCTGCTGGAAGATGCCCGCGAGATACTCAACGCCCAGCGGCGGTACGCCAAGCCCGTCGCCCTGCATGTCCCGGACGGGGAAGCCGTGCATGCCGGACGCGAGATTGCCGTCGCCTTTCCGGCCATGAAGTTCTTGTGGCTGGCGATGGGCGGTGATGACTGGCGATCCGCCGTTGCAATTGCTAAGCAGCATTTGAACATCTACCTAGAGATCTCCGGCAGCCTGGACGCTGACAAGATTGCCTACGCGTCCTCCGTGCTGACACCCCGCAAGCTGATTTACGGCAGCGGCCAGCCCCACGCCGATCCCTCCCTCCCGCTTGCCCTAGTCGAGACCAGCCCGACCCTGACCCGTGCTGACCGCAGCCGCATTCTTTCCGAGAACGCCGTCGCTCTGCTGCGTGCCGTAGCCGAGTCGGAGGAAGAGTCCGGCGAAGATACCGAAGACGAATCCGATGCGGAGTAGCCAGTCAGACCCCGCCGCTCAGGGCGAACGCCGCCTTGTTTTTACACTGATTGCTTTGACCCTCCTCGCGGTCTGTCTGCCCTATCTGCTCGGCTATTTCAGCACGCCGCCCGGCGCGTTTTTCGTCGGTACCGTCTACAATATCGACGATTACTGCAACTACCTCTCCTGGCTGCGGCAAATGGCCGACGGGCACTTTTTTCTCCGCAATCTCTTCACCACCGAACCCCAGCACGCCCTGCAGTTCAATCTTTTCTTTTGGGTTTTAGGCCGCGTTATGGCATTGACGCACTCCTCGGCGCAGCTGGTCCTGCAAATGGCTCGTGTCGGCGGCGGCGTGGCTCTGCTCTGGTTAATCTCCCGCTTCTATCGCCACTGCCTGCCCGGCGACCGAAACGCCAGGCTGACGGCCTTCGGTTTCGCCTGCCTCGGCAGCGGGTTTGGCTGGGTACAGTGGCTGCACTGGCAGGACAAAAATCTTCCCGGTGGCCCGGTGGATGCCTGGCAGCCGGAAGCGTACACGTTCCTGAGTATTTACGCTTCGGCTCTGATGACTGTCAGCACGGTCTTCATTCTCGGAGCTTTGTACGCACTGCTTCTAGGTGAAGAGACAGGTAAGTGGAAGTACCCGGTGATTGCCGGGATCTGCGGCGGGATTTTGGGCAATATCCACTCCTATGACGTTCTGCACCTCGCTGCCGCCTGGGGCTTATTTCTGGTCGTCTGGACGATTCGGTCGCGCGGCCAGGGCATGGCGATTCGCTGGGTACGGGCGTGTGTCGCTCTGGCACTGACCCTGCCGACGACCGGCTATGTGCTGTATCTGCTGAAACACGAGGCAGTCTTCGCCCAGCGTGCGGCGGTTCCGACTCTGTCGCCGGAGATTTGGCACTACTTTTTGGGGTACGGACTGGTTTTTCTGCTGGCGATTGGGGCGGTGTGGGTTGAGGGGCGCGGATATCGAGAGGAAACTCAGAATGAGGCCAAGAAGGCGGGGGCAAGCCCCGCCCCTACGGGTGTGATGCTCTTCGTGGTTTGCTGGGCGGTGGTGGGCTTGGGTGTGATCTATTTGCCGTTTGCATTCCAGCGCAAGATGCTGATGGGCGAGCATATCCCCCTGTGCCTCCTGGCGGGGATAGGAGCGTCGTGGCTGGCGGGGCGTGCTGCCCCTCAGGCCAGAGTCTGGATTTTGTCGCTGCTGGTAGTGGCCTCGGTCCCCTCCAATCTGCTTTTTCTGGTGCGCGACATCAACCATCTGCAAAACAATAAAAGTGAGACGCACTTGACACCGTTTCTTCCCGGTCCGCAAGTTGATGTCTACCACTGGATTCGGGCCAACACGCCGCTGACAGCTGCTGTGGTCGGTCCCCCGTCGTTGTGTACGTACTTGCCTGGCGAAGCGGGCCGAGCGGTCTGGGCGGGGCACTGGGGGGAGACGCCGCAGTATGCGTCCAAAGAAAAAGAGTTCGCGGATGCGTTCGACACACGGACTTCCGACAGTGACCGCCGCGAATTTCTTCTCTCGACCGGGGCCGGTTACTTCTTTTATCCAAACAATGTTTCCAAGCTGATCTTCAAGCGGCAGGACGGTCTGCATCAATTCGTGGAACTCACGGCGGCTCCTCCAGCGTATCTGAGAGAAGTCCACAAGAACGAAATGTTTACGATTTATGCGATCCGGCCCTAAAAGAGTGCTTGCAATCCGCCTGCCACTTGCGATATAATACTTTGATGACACTTGTAAGCGAATTGCCAGAGATGACTGCCCCTGAAACTGCTCCTGCCCAAACCGGTCGCGGCGGCTACTCCGTGCTGACCTGGGGCTGCCAGATGAACGAGGACGACTCGGCGCAGATGGCATTGATGCTCGAAGGCGACGGTTATTTTCCTGCCGCCTCCGTGGAGGAAGCCTCGGTCATTCTGCTGAATACCTGCTCTGTCCGTGCTAAGCCCGAGCGCAAAGTCTACAGCAAGCTGGGTGAGCTGCGCGAGCTGAAAGCGCTGAACCCCAACCTCGTGATCGGTGTCTGCGGCTGCATGGCCCAGAAAGAAGCCCCGGAAATCCGCCGCCGCGCCCCCTATGTGGACCTCGTGGTAGGCACCGGCCAGATTGACCGCATTCCGGCACTGGTCGAGCGGGTCCGGTCGGAGCGGGTCAAGATCATCGCCACGGAACTGCCGTCCCGCAAGGACCGCGGCGACAAAGCGACGCCGCTGCGGGTGATCGGCGGTCTGGCTCCGAAGCTGAAAACGTTCGTCTCCATCTCCTACGGCTGCGACAAGTTCTGCGCCTTCTGCATCGTGCCGATAACGCGCGGCAAGGAGCGCTCCCGGCCCGCTGACGAGATCGTGCTGGAAGTGGAGCGGCTGGCGTCACTGGGAACACGTGAAGTGACTCTGCTCGGCCAGACCGTCAATTCCTACGGCAAGTTTTTGGATGATCCCTGCACATTTGCCCATCTGCTGGAGCGCCTGAATGCTATTGAGGGGATCGAGCGCATCCGCTATACGTCGCCGTACCCGAAAGATTTCCATCAAGACGTCATCGATGCCATCGCTCACCTGCCCAAAGTCTGCGAGCAGGTGCATATGCCTGTGCAGGTCGGCGACGACAACCTGCTGAAGCGTATGGGGCGCGGCTACACTCTGGATCAGTATAAAGACATTGTGGGCCGTCTGCGCTCCGCCGTGCCCGATGTCGGCCTGACCACCGACATCATGCTCGGCTTCCCCGGCGAAACGCACGAAGAGTTTGAAAACACGATGCGTTTTATGGCGGAAACACGCTACGACTCCGCATTCATGTTTGCCTACTCGCCGCGCGAAGGCACGAAAGCCGCCGTTCTGGAAGATCAGATTCCCGAAGAGGTTAAGCTGGATCGCCTGCACCAATTGATTGCCCTGCAAAACGAGATCACGCTTTCGCGCAACGCCTCGCAGGTCGGCAGTATTTACGAAGTGCTCGTGGAGCGGCGCAGCCCGAAAGATGCGTCCAAATGGACTGGCCTGAACCGTCAGGGCAAAACGATCAACTTCCCAGCCCGGCGCGATTTGCTGGGGCAGCTGGTACGAGTCAAAGCCGTGAAGTCGCATCTGTGGGGCTTTACCGGTGAGATGCTGCCGGCGCGTTCGGAGCGCGGCTTAGAATTGATGATGGTGGAAGATTAGCAAAGTCGGAATTACGTTCTTCTGGAAACACTATGAGCAAAGGCAAAAAAATCGTTCTCTGGTCGCTGGTTTCGGTCGTGTTCGTACTAGCCGTGAGCGCGGGTGTGCTTTTGAGCGCATTCCGCCGCATGACGGGGGGGCATGGAAGTATTTCGGACACTTTCAACGGCATGCGAGAGACGGCACTGTCGCCGAAGGATGGCTTTCCGGGGCAGGACAAGCTGACCATCGTTTGCATGGGGATCGACGATAGCTGGACCGACGGCACGGATGTCGCGTATACGTCGAAGTCGCGCACGGACACCCTCTTCATGCTGACAATGGATCTGAACACCAAAAAAGCGACCATGCTCTCCATCCCACGTGACACCTACGCGCATATCGTCGGCGCAAAAAACAACTGGCATTTCAAGATCAATTCGGCCTATGAGACGGGCGGGCCGGACCGGACCGTTGCCACGGTCAACGAGCTGCTGGGAACTGATGCCACGCATTATTTGGTCCTCAACATCGATTCGACTAAAAAGATGGTGGACGCGCTGGGCGGCGTGGATTTGGAAGTCGAGCATGAGATGCATTACCATGACAAATGGGGGCATCTGAGTATCGACCTTCAGCCGGGGCGGCAGCATCTCGATGGGAACAATGCAGTCGGCTTTGCGCGATACCGTCACCCCGATGCCGGCAAGAGACCAACCTCCGAAGACGGCGATGAGCGCCGGATGTATCGGCAGCATATACTGCTCAAAGCGATGGTGGCCCGGGCGAAAAACTTCGCGAATGTCACGCAGGCTCCGCAGCTTGTGGATGTCGCCATGTCGACCGTCCGTACGGACCTGACACGTCAGCAGCTTTTCGATGTTGCCGCGATGTTTAAGGGAATACAGCCGGAAGACATCCGTACCGCCTCTCTGCCCGGTGACGATTTTCGCGGTACCGACGGAGCCTGGCTGTACCGGATCAAGCCGGAAGTTGCCCATGCCTACGCGGATTGGCTGGTCAAGGGCGACGAAACCGCCTCCCGGCGACTGGTTGCTGTGACCGTGAAGAACGGAACATCCACTCCCGGCCTTGCCCAATATGCCGTCAATCAGCTCAAGCAGCTTGGCTATACGGATGTCCGGAACGGCGGAAACTTCATGACTCCGAAGGTCCATCTTGCCCAGGCTGCAGCACCAAAACGTGAGTTCGCGCGAACCAGTCTGCTGGACACCGGGGTCGCTAATCCGGCTGCTCCGCAGGATATTGCCCTGCTGCTCGGTGTTTCCTCCCCACAATCCGAGCGCTGTCCGGTCAAGCCCAATAAGCTCGGCTGGACACCTCCGGCGGAAGTCACAGTGACGCTCGGCCAGGACTATGCCGCCGCCTTGAAAGCCAGCGGTGCCCTGGGTGCCGATGTGGTCGCCTCGCCTGCGGTGGGGAATGGTACGGCGACGAGCGCGAATTGAGCTAAACCGCTAGGAGATGCTGTGTTGCGGCCCCGGCCTTTCAAGGCCGGGGCTTTTTCTGCTCTGTGTTTCTGCTATAATAGAACCAAGACTTACCGAACAGGTGTACGATTTATGGCCCATTCTTACACGAATTTAACCCCCATGCTCCGGCAGTACTTTGACATCAAAGCCGAGCGCGACGATGTTGTTTTACTCATGCGTGTCGGCGACTTCTATGAAGCCTACGGCGAGGATGCCGAGACGATCGCGCGGGAGCTGGAAATCACGCTCACCGGGCGTGAGGATAAACTGGCTGGGGCGCGGATCCCAATGGCGGGTGTGCCGCATCATGCGATGGAGCGGTACGTTGCCCGGCTGATCGGCAAAGGCTACAAAGTTGCGGTCTGCGATCAGGTGGAAGACCCCAAGCAGGCCAAAGGGCTGGTCAAGCGGCGCGTCACCCGCGTGATGACCCCAGGCACGGTAGTTGAAGATGCCATGCTGGATGCCCGGACAAACAACTATCTCGTGGCGGCAATCACCGGCACGCGGGTGCCCAGTGGGGTGGGGGTGATCGACGTTTCCACGGGGGAATTTCTGGCGACGGAGATGGCCTGCGAGGACGGGCTGGAGCGGGTGGTCGAAGAGATTTTAAGATTGCAGCCCGCCGAATGCCTCCTGCTGCCGGGGATGGAGGAGCTGGGGGAAGCGATCAAGGCCGTCTCCAAAACCGTGGTAACGTTCCACTCCTCGGGGGAGACCCGCAAATCGTCACGCCAGCAATTGCTGGACCACTTTGGGACGCCGTCGCTGCGCGGTTACGGGGCGGACACGATGACCTCCGGCCTGGATGCCGCCGCCCTGCTGCTGGATTATGTCAAGCAGACCCATCAGAGCGCGGTCGGCCACATCCGCAGTCTGGCGACTTACTCTACCGAAAATTACATGGTTTTGGACGCCGCCGCTCGCCGGAACCTGGAGCTGACACATTCCCTGGCGGATGGGGCGAAGAGCAAAAGCCTGGTGACGATCCTCGACCGCACCGTGACCCCGCTCGGCGGACGCCTGCTGCGCAAATGGTTCGACCAGCCTCTGCTGGCGTTGGATAAGATCCACAACCGTCAGGCCGCTGTGGCCGAAGCGGCGGGGGATGCACTGCTGCGCGGGGACCTGCGGGATGCCTTGCGGCGCATTGCTGACCTCGAGCGGCTGACCGCGCGTATCTGCTCCGGGGCGGCCAATGCCCGCGATCTGGTCGCCTTAAAGCAGTCGCTGCAAGCCTTGCCGGATGTCGCCGCCGCCCTGGCCCGCGCTCCCGAAGGCGGTGCTTTGGCCCCCATGCGGGCTATTATCGCCGATCCGCCCGATGACCTGACGGCTCTTTTGGAGAACGCGATCCAGCCCGAGCCGCCGATGCTGCTGCGGGAAGGCGGCCTGATTAAAGACGGCCACCACGTAGAGCTGGATGCCCTCCGCCTCCTGCGCTCCGGCGGCAAGGGATTTATCGCCCAGATTGAGGAGTCGGAGCGCGAAAAGACGGGTATCAAGGGCCTGAAAGTCGGCTTCAACAACGTCTTCGGCTACTACATCGAAATCAGCAAAGTCAGCGGCGCGGTGCAGGTGCCGGCGGAGTACCACCGGAAACAGACCACGGCCAATGCCGAGCGGTACATCACGCCCGCCCTCAAAGAGCACGAAGCACAGGTGCTGGGGGCGGAAGAGAAGATCGTTGAGCTGGAATACAAGCTGTTTGTCCAAATCCGGGACGAGATCGCCGACAAATATACCGGATCGATCCTGAAGCTCGCCAAAACATTGGCGCGATTAGACGTTTTCGCCGGGCTGGCCGAAGTCGCTCTGCAGGGCCGATTCGTTCGCCCGGAGGTCCATGACGGCGACACGCTGCAGATCACGGCGGGGCGGCATCCGGTGGTGGAAAGCCTGCAAAGCGGGACGCTGTTTGTTCCCAACGATACCTATTTGGACGGCGAAGACAATCGCCTGCATATCATCACTGGCCCAAATTCGGCGGGCAAAAGCACTTATCTCCGCCAAGTGGCCTTGATCGTACTGCTGGCCCAGATTGGCTCGTTCGTCCCTGCCGATGCCGCTTCCATCGGCCTGGTAGACCGTATCTTCACCCGCGTCGGGGCGCATGACGACCTGGCGAGCGGCCAAAGCACGTTTATGGTGGAGATGAACGAGACCGCGAACATCCTGAACAATGCCACGCCGCGCAGCCTGGTAATTTTAGATGAAGTCGGGCGCGGCACCAGCACCTACGACGGCCTGGCACTGGCCTGGGCGATCACGGAATACCTGCACGCGGTCGGGGCGAAGACGCTGTTTGCGACGCATTACCATCACCTGAATGAACTCGAAAAAACGCTGCCCGGTGTCCAGAACTTCCGGGTGGCGGTGAAAGAGCAGGGCGACCATATCGTCTGGCTCCGTAAGATCATGCCCGGCGGCACGGACAAAAGCTACGGCATCCAGGTCGCGAAGCTGGCCGGTGTCCCCGATCCGGTGCTGAAACGCGCCCGCGAAGTGCTGAAAACTCTCGAAGCCCTGGGCAAAGGTGAGGAAGCGGCCCGGAAGCTCTCCACCCAGACCCGTCAGCTCCAGGCCACACTCTTCGAGGCCGAGCGGCATCCGGTGCTGGAAGAGCTGGAATCGCTGGACCTCGCGACCCTTTCACCGATCGAAGCCCTGACCCGGCTGTATGATCTGCAGCGCAAGTTGTCGAGCTGAGAAATTTGGTATACTAACGGCAGGAGGTAGGAATTATGGTCAAGATCACTTTGGAGCACGCGACTGGGCAGGGGAAAGCCTTAACGACGGAGCAGGACCGTGAGCTTCGGTTTGCGGAGCATCTGCTGGAGATCGGTATGCTTGACCATATCCCGGAGGGCTACCCACCCGGCTACCTTGCTCCTCCCCCGATTACTGTGACCGGGGAACCGCTCTCGGAAACGATCCTTCGGGAGCGTCGTTAAATGGCAGTGTACTTTTTAGAAAGCAGTGCCCTCGTCAAGCGTTATGCGGTTGAGGACGGTACAGCCTGGGTCCGCGATCTCTCCGAAGCAAATGCGGGTAACACCTTTTTCATCGCTCAGATCACCGGAGTGGAAGCTGTCGCGGCAATCACGCTCCGTGCAAGACGTGGCAGCATGACGACGGAAGAAGCCAACTCGGCCATCGCCCACTTCCGTCAGGATTTCGACAGGATGCTCTATACTATTCCTGTCGTTCTCACCGTCATCGCTCGGGCAATGGATTTAGCCGAAAACCACGCCTTGCGCGGCTACGATGCAGTGCAGTTGGCGTCCGCCCTGCAGGTGCAGACGGAGCGGCAGACCTACGGTCTTTCCTCGCCGATCTTTCTCTCCGCCGACAACAATTTGAACGCTGCCGCAGCCGCCGAAGGCCTGGCAGTCGACGATACTAACTCCTATCCATAATGCTTAACGCTTCGCGAGAGAGGTCCTGTCATGCGCCACTTTTCAATCTGCTGTCTGCTTCTCGTTTTGCTTTTTCCTCTGATTCTTGTTTCCGTCACATACGCCGAGGGTACGCGCCATCAAGCGGTGGGGACCTTTGAGATCCAACGGAACAATGGGACACCTGTGCTCCAAGTCAAGTTCAGCGATAAAGTGACCGGGCGGTTCCTGCTCGATACCGGCTCCTACGAATGCTTGATGACCGATTCGTTCGCGAAGAAATTGGGATACAAGCCGGAAGCTCGGTCGCAGCGTTCCGAATTGGAATTCCTCTACGACTTCTTCTACTATGCTCCTTCTTACTTCTCTGCAACCTCAGTAACGATTGGAGAACTGCGGGTTCGGGAATTACAGTTCCGGGTGGTCGCGAAGGATGGTATCTCGCCGCCAGGAATCGTGCCGATCGATGGGACACTGGGCGGCACCCTTCTCTCCAAATTTGCGCTGCTGCTGGATTATCCCCGGCATACGGTTGTCTGGATACAGCCGGGTAATTTGGATGACGGCACAGTTGCGAGTCTGGGGTTTGATCCGAAAGCTGGGATGGGGCTGCACCAGGAAGTGGGCCGTTCGATGGGTGTCAAAATCAATCAATATTCGATGCCGGTAAAGCTGCGGCAGGCAGGGCGGCAGCAAACCGAGGAAATGTTCCTAGATACCGGCTCGCCACTCTCTTCCCTCTCGGCGGAAGCGGCAAAGAAGTTAGATTTAAGGGCCAAGGGCAGCCAGCCCTATCAGCTGATTTTTCAGGCCCCGGATGTTGCTAGTAAAGGGGTCGTTCCCGAGTTCCAGATCGGCTCGCAGACCCTGGCGAATGTCGCCGTGATATTCCCAAAACATCGCGATGCTCCGATTGTCTCTCTTCTGGGAGCGAACGTCCTCGGAAACGGGGCCGCTCTGTTTGACTTCGGCCCACATCGATTTTACTTCAAGCCGCTACTGCCGGGCATAACAGCTGCTGCACTCCCGCCTCTCAGCAGCGGGAAAGTAGACTGGAACCGTCTGCGAAATGCGCCTGATACACTGGATCTGTTGGCTTTGCTGAGTGTCGGTCTGAAGCCGGAAGCCACCGAGGGGCTGCCCGCACATGTTGCCCGCCTGCGCGGTGCGATGGTCGGCGATATATCCGATGCTGAGCGTTACTGCGATCTTGGCTCGCTCTTGGAGGAGGCTGGCGATACGCCGGGGGCGCAGGCGGCCTGGGCACAAAGTATCAAGCTGTGCCGCGATGACTGTCTTCTGCATCCGAACGATCTAGAGCGCGAAGCCCGCCGGGTTTCGGTGCTGACGGCAATGGGTCGCAGCGAGGAGGCGATCAGTGCCGCACAAAAAAGTGTGGATGCGGCAGCTTCCTCCGCCCGTGCCTGGCGAACACTGGGTGAGGCCCAGGAAGCCGCAGCATTTCGCCTTCTCGCGGGGAAAAACACGAAAATAGTCGCTGAGTCGCAGGGTTCCAGCATTTTCCCGTACCTCGTTGCGGTCCCAGAGAAGCCCGATACAGTCGTCTTAAAGCAGATCGAAGCTCTGCGGCATACAGCGAGGGAGAGCTACATTCGTTTCGTCTCGCTCGCCCCGAACGAGCCGCAAAGTTATGGGTACCGTGCACAGTTTTGGAGTCTGGATTATTCACTGCTTTCGCTGCTGCATCTGGTGGAGGTCAAGAGAACCTCTCTCTCCGAAAGCGCGGCACTGGCCGGTGTCATCTCGGACTATCAGCGGCAGGTGCAGTCCAATCTGGACGACATTCCCACTCTGCGCACTGTTGCCCTCCTGGCGATTGAATTCCCGGGGGCGCATGACCGGACCTGGCTGCACGAGAGGCTGCACGGAACAGGGCAGAGCCTCAGTAAAGGTGTCTGGATTACCGCAGATTCCGCCCAAATGCGCCTGACTGCGCTTTCACTCAGCAAAGACCACGCAGTTGCCGTGTCTGCCCTGGAAGCACTTGGAGATGTCCAGCAGGCGCGAGACGACCCCGCTTCCGAAGAGTCCTGGAACCGGGCATCGGCACTCGATCCGGCTCGGACACAGAGGCTCTGCGCTCTGGCGGAGAAGCTGGCTGCGGAAGGTCGTTTTACCGACCTGCGCCAGCTCCTGACGACACAGCTTGCGCGAACAGACATCTCTCCGCTGAGACTTATCCTTGCCGCCACCGATCTGGCTCTGGAACAGCCGGAAGATGCCGAAGTTCAGGTGCGCGCGGCACTGAAATCCGCGCCGCAGAATCCTGTAGCGAACCTGACTCTAGCCACGCTGCTGGTCGCGCGGAGCGGGTACGATTATGCTGTTCTTTCAGAAGCCGCAGCCTGCCTCGACAAAGCCCGCATAGGCTTTGGCCTCCATGCCTCAGCGGAGCAAAAATCTTCCCTGCAGACAGTGGAGGCCGTCCTGCTTGCCTTGACCAAAGACCCGACCCAGGCGCGGCAGCAATTGATGGACCTGGCACAGGAGCAGCCGACCTGCACGCAGGCCCGAGAAGCTTTGGCAGCGCTGACTCTTCCTGCCCCGTAATTCGCGCTGAAATTTGTGCTAAAATAGCGCGAGTGGGAACCGCGATGGGAGAAATCTTATGCTCACGAAAACACGCGTGACTTTGGAAGACTTGTACGCCGTGTCCGGCAAAGCGGAGCTGGTGAATGGAGAATTGGTAATTATGAGTCCGACAGGAGATAAACCCGGTCGGGCAGGGGGCGAAATACTTGCCAGTCTGCATAGTCATGTCCGCTTAACGAGCTTTGGCCGCGCCGTTAGTGACAACAGAAGTTTCTTGACCAATCTCATTCGGCGAAAATCATTCAGCCCCGATGCCGTTTTTTACACCGGCCGACCCGGCGGAATGAAGTTTCCCCCCGATGTTCCTGAGCGTCTATCAGGAGTCTGAGGCCTTGATGGCGAAAGCGTACCGCCGGAGCGAAATCGCTGAAGTGGAGCCTGCCGTACCGGGCTGGACAATGCCGGTAGACGATCTGTTTGAGTAAGGAGAACACACAGTATGACCATTTCCAACAAAGGCCCCTGGCAGGTGCAGGACGATTTGATCGAGCAGCCGAGCTGGGGCGGACGATACATTGTCGATCTTAAAGGTTTGTCCGGTGACCCGGTCTGGGCGGGGAAGAAAGTCGGGCAGTCGTATGAGCTGGCGAAGGCGTCGAAGCTGATCGATTCGGTGAGCGGAGATGTGAAGCCGCTCTCGGAATTGATTGCCGCCGATCCGGCGGGACTGCTGGGGCAGAAAGTGCTGGACAAGTTCGGCCCGGACCTATCCCTGCTGATCAAGCTGACTCAGGCAAAAGGCAACTCGTTTCAGGTGCATCTGCCGGAAGGGAAGACGCTCGGACAGTGGGTTCCGAAGCCGGAAGCCTGGTTTTACCTTGCGCCGGGCCTGTTCACGTTTGGCCTGAAAGCGGGGACTTCGTTCGAGGCGTATTCGCGCGTCCTCCACACGATCGACGACGAGATGGGCCGCCTGAGCCGGGAAGTCCAGTCAGGTCGGTTTACGGTGGAAGAAGCGCGGGCACAGGCGCATCAGCGCATCCAAAGTCTGGATCCCTATGCGTATGTCAATCAAGTCGAGGCACATGCCGACGATGTAATTGACCTGACGGCGGGCGGTATCCACCACTCCTGGGAAGAGGATGCCGTGCGGTTTCCCGAGGGCAATCTGGTTTACGAGGTGCAGGTGGATGTGCCCGATGGCCGCTGCTCCATGCGCGGTTTCGACAAAGGGAAATTCCTGGACGATGGGGGTCTGCGGCCTACGCACGTGGCGGACTACCTCGCTACCATCGAGCAGAACCCCGCGCATAATGAGCTGTCTCGTTATATTCGCAAGCCGCTTGTCCTCACGGACGAAGCGAACGGCAAAATCGAGTCTCTGTTCCGCACGGCCCACTTTGCGACTGACCGCCTGACGATTCCCTCTGGGGCAGCACTGCCGCAGTCGCTGGCCGACGGCTTCCATCACCTGTTTGTCCATGCGGGGGAGGCGGCAATTGACGGGCACACGCTGGCACAGGGGCGGTCTTATGTCCTACCTGCTGCACTCGGAGAATATGCGATTGAAGCGGGCGGGAAAGAAGTCGTGCTGCTGAAGACTTACCTGCCCGTGTAAGTTCGGTTCTGTGCTACAATACTTCCCATGGCGACACCGCAAACACTTCTCGACCCGCAGTTTCTGAAGAAGCTCGAGGCCCTTAGCCTCGTCTCGAAGCGTGTGTTTGCCGGGCAGACCAAAGGCGAGCGCCGCTCCCTGAAGCGCGGATCGTCGGTGGAGTTCGCCGACTTTCGCGAATACACGCTCGGTGATGACCTGCGCTACGTGGACTGGAAGGCCTATGGGCGGCTGGAAAAGCTGTTCCTGAAGCTTTTTGTCGAGGAGGAGGACCTGAGTATCCACCTGCTTCTAGACACCAGCAAAAGCATGGATTTCGGCAGTCCGCTGACCAAAGCCGACTACGCCCGCCGGGTCGCCGCCGCGCTGGGCTATATCGCCCTGTCCGAGTATGACCGGGTGCTGCTGGCGTCGTTTAACGACACCCTCGGCGAGCGTCTCCCGCCTCTGCGGGGCAAACCAGGCATCTTTCCCTTCTTTCAGTTCCTGGAGAACAAGACACCGGTTGGCGGCGGAACTCGTTTCGGCGACGCTCTGGCCCAGTATGCCGCCCGGGCGAAGAACGTCGGTATTGCGGTAGTGATCTCCGACTTTTTCGATCCGACCCATGTCCAGGGCCTGAAAGCCCTGCTGTCGCGCCGTTTCCAAGTGGTCCTTTTGCATGTTCTCGACGAAGAGGAAGTTCACCCGACCCTCACCGGCGATCTGCGTCTGGTGGATTCGGAGACCAATGAAGTGCGCGAAGTCAGTATGTCCCCGCATATTATCGCTCAGTATGAGGCCCAGGTGCAGACATTTTGCAGCGGCCTTCAGGCCCTGTCCAACCGCTACGGCATGGACTATGTGCGGACTTCGACAGGGGTTCCGTTTGAAGAGGTGATTCTCAAGTATCTGCGGAATGGCGGAATGCTGAAGTAGAGGGCTAACCTTCCGTCCCATACAGCCGGTCGCCGAAGTCGCCGAGGCCGGGGAGGAT
>JANXNV010000015.1 GCA_025353925.1 Armatimonadota bacterium | reverse complement strand
TTCGGCGCGTTTGTCGAGATTCTTCCCGGCAAAGACGGCCTGGTACATGTCTCCCAGCTCACCGACTCCGATGAGCGGATCGGCAAGCCGGAAGATGTCATCGGCATGGGCGACAAGCTCCGTGTCCGTGTCACGGAAGTCGACTCCCAGGGCCGTGTCAACCTGACGGCACGTGGTTTGGATAAACCGTTCGATCCCGCAAATCCCGAGCCGGGCCGACCGGCCCGCCCCAGTGGCGGCGGCGGTGGTGATCGCGGCGGTCGCCCCGGTGGCGGCGGCTTCAGTGGCGGCGGCGGCGGTGACCGTGGCGGTCGCCCGAGTGGCGGCGGCGGTGGTGATCGCGGCGGGCGCGGTGGCAGTGGCTTCGGCGGCGGCAACAGCGAGCCGTCCGAGCGGCCCATCCACTTCGAAGCTCCCAAGCCCGAAGGCACGAACGATGTCGCGGCCTCCGCTCCTGCGCCCTCCCTGGCCCAGCCCGACGATGAGGCCCCCCGCGCCCGGTTCCGCCCGAAGCGGTAACGACTGAGTAAAGAAAGGCCGCGGCAGAAATGCTGCGGCCTTTTTTGGTGTTTTGACACTGCGTGGGGACAGGGAAGACGCGGGGATAGGCGGGCGGGGGCAAGCCCCGATCCCACACAGAGAAGGCATTTCCCGTAGGGGCGGGGCTTGCCCCCGCCCTCCCTTTCGCCCCCGCCCTTCAAGCTGCCGCACCGCTTTTGCGTGGCTCTCCAGCTTGCCACTGTGTTTCTATGCGTTTCATGAGCACGCGAGAGCATGGCGGTGAGAGGAAATTGTTACCTCTCGCCTCGTTCCGTGTTCATACGAATTTGTTTTACCATGAAGATAGAGTACACATCAACCAAGAGAGATATTTGGCAGTATCATTGGTATTTATGGAGACGCCGCTCTCTGCCTAAATTCTCTCTAATTCTCCTTGGATGCTTGCTCACACCATGTCTAAACTTCATTCCGGGATTCATTGCAGGTATTAGCAATGGTCTAGGCGTAAGCTCTGCTCTAGGCACATTGGTAGCCATAAACCAGATTGCTGTATTGATGGTGACAATGATTAGTAGATTTCGAAGAATACTGAAATCCGGCGTCGTTCACGACTACGTCGTTGAGATCGGCAAATTCGATTTTTATTCGAGTGGGGCGGATGGCGTCGGCTACTATTATCACTGGTCTCACTTTGCAGAGATTGTGAGTACTAAATACTTTTTGTATTTCATGCTGAAGGGTGACCGAGGACTGCTCATTCCCAAATCAGCATTTAGTGATGCATCCGAAGCGACCAAGTTCTACGAGGAAGCTCGAGCGAAATGGGAATTGGCACATTTTAACGAGCGTCATGCTTTAATGTCTGGAAAAGGTGTCTGGCCACCGCCACCACGCATTGGGGGATAGGTTTTATGGACTGGCTGGAACGACTTAATCGCGGCCTCGGGCAGATCCTGCTGGGGGAGGGGACGGTCGAAGTGCTGCACTGGGCCTATGCGCGGCATCTGGCCAATAACAATCCGCACCGGCATACGTTCTTTGAGGTGTGCCTGGTCGGCGAGAATGGGGCGGGCGAGTTTACGGTGCAGGATCAGGCTCTGCCTCTCAGGCCGGGGGATCTGTTCGTGGCCCGGCCTGGGGTCGTGCATCGGATCGTCAACACGGAGCAGCCGGAGATGGAGCTGTTCTGGGTGTGCTTTCAGTGGACCCCCGCGCCTTCGAAGCCGCCGGGGGAGGTGGACCGGCTGCTGAAGGGGTTTGCGGAGTCGGAAGTCTGCGTCGTGCCGGATGCGGGCGGGCGGCTGGCGGCGATCTGGGCGGCGATTCGGGCGGTTTCGGGCGGAGCAGGGAGCCGCGGCGATACCGTGCAGCAGCAGGCATTGACGGCGGCATTGCTGGTGAGTGTGGCGCAAACGCTGTCGGAACAAGGGGATGGGCTGGAGGAGAGGGTCGGTCCGGGCAGCGGGGAAGCGACGGCGCGGCTGGCGGTGCGGTTTATTCATGACAACCTGAACCGGCCTTTGCCGCTCGGCGAAATCGCGGCACAGGTGCATGTTTCGACCCGTCATTTGTCGCGGCTGGTCACGGCATTCACGGGGAGTCCTCCGGCGCATTATATCGCCGCTGCCCGTTTGGACCGGGCACGGGGGCTGCTGGGGCAATCAGACCTGCCGATCAAAGAAATTGCGGTGACGGTTGGGTATCCCGATGTGCATCACTTCACGCGCGTCTTCACCGCCCGCTTCGGCTGTTCGCCGGGTGTGCAGAGGCGTCACCCGGAGAAGGGTATTGTCCTAAATATCCAAAAGCACGTCAGTTTGGTCTAAAGACAACCAAAGCTGTTTGTGATAAGATGAAGGCAGAGGAGAAATCTTATGCTGACTGAGGAACAAAAACAATTTTATGCCGATAACGGCTACGTCGTAGTGCGGGGCCTGCTGACCCCGGAGGAAGCGGCGAGCTACCGACGAGAAGCGCATGACCTGACGGCGCGGCTCAGTGCGATCCGAAATATCAACTCGACGTGGGGTAGTGCGAATACGGTCACGGATAAGCCGACCAGCCTGCTGCATTGCCATGATGTCCAGTTCCAGAGCGCGGCATTTGCGCGTCTCCTCGTAGATGAACGGCTGACGGAAGCGGCGTCGGACATTATCGGGCCGAATGTGCAGCTCCATCACTGCAAGATGTTCATTAAGCCGCCGGAGAAAGGCTCGCCGTTTCCGATGCACCAAGACGCGCCGTTCTTCCCGCATGTCAACCATTCGATGATCGCGGCGATCGTCCACTTCGACGATGCCCCGCTGGAGCGCGGCTGCGTCCGGGTCGTTCCCGGCTCGCACAAGCTGGGTATGCTGCCGCATATCAGCGAAGGAGCCTGGCACCTGTCGCCGGAAGAGTATTCGGTGGAGGATGCGGTCCCCGTGGAAGCCAAAGCCGGGGATGTCCTGTTTTTCAGCTATCTGACGATCCACGGCTCGGGGATCAATGTCAGCAGCGAGGCCCGGACCACGCTGCTGATTCAGATGCGTGACCCGGCGGATCCGCCCTCGTTTCGCACACACGAATCGAACGGTCAGGGCATGATGCTGCGCGGCATTGATCCCACCTGCGCGACCCGCCCGCCGTGGGAAAAGGGACAGGCCGCCGACGGGACGGTCACGGAGAGTGCAGAAGCGATGCCGATGGGCGCTCCGATGGCAATGGGCGCTCCGATGGCAATGGGTGCTCCGATGGCAATGGGAGGGAAGATGTAGTTTTCCGCCAGGAACCGCATACGAAGCATTCGCGTTACAGGTATACTGAATCACCAAATCACCCACAAGGATTTTTCACCTACTATGATACAACGCGAAGTGCTTCCGAACGGCATCCGAATTGTCACGGAAAATATTACTTATGTCCAGTCGGTGGCCCTCGGCATCTGGGTCGGCGTGGGGGCACGCGACGAAGCGGACAGCCTGCGCGGCGTCTCGCACGTGATCGAGCACATGCTCTTCAAGGGGACGCCGAGCCGGTCGGCGCTGGAGATCGCGGACCAGATCGACTCGGTCGGCGGCGATATTAATGCTTTTACGTCGAAAGAGAACACCTGCTACCATGTGCGCATTCTTTCGGAGCATGTCCCGCTGGCACTCGACATCCTCACCGACATCTTTCTGAACTCCATCGTGGACCCGGAGGAGCTGGGGCGGGAGCAGAACGTCATTCTGGAAGAGATCAAGCGGCGCGATGATGAGCCGGATGACCTCGTCCACGACCTTTTTGCGGAAACACTCTGGCCGAAGCATGTTTTAGGCAAGAGCGTGATCGGGACACCCGAAACCGTGTCGTCGTTCAAGTCCAAAGACCTGAAAGACTACATGGCGACCCGTTACACGCCGGATACCATTGTCGTGTCGGCGGCGGGCAACCTGAACCATGACGAGATCGTCGCGATGGTGGCGGACCGATTCGGCCACCTGACCGGCAAAAAATCCGACTGGCGTGAGCCTGATACCGACCCAAAATTCGCGGCGGGGACCAGCTACATTGAAAAGCCCATCGAGCAGGTCAATCTCGTGCTGGGCGCACCGGGTTTCTCGCAGCTCAGCGAGGATAAGTACAAGCTGTCGATTCTGGACAATATTCTGGGCGGCTCGATGAGCAGCCGCTTGTTCCAGGAGATCCGCGAGAAGCGCGGGCTGGCGTATTCCATCGGCTCCTATTCGCAGTCTTACCGGGAAGGCGGCTACTTTGCGGTCTACTCAGGCACCAGCGCAGCGACCTCCGCGCAGGTGATCGACCTGATCAAGACCGAGTTCGTGAATGTCCGCAAGAACAATATCACGGAGAAAGAGCTGAACCGGGCGAAGAACCAGTTCCGGGGCGGGGTCGTCATGAGCCAGGAAAGCATGAACTCGCGCATGATGCGGATGGGACGAAACGAGCTGACCTATGACCGGGTGCTGCCGATCGAGGAGATCATGGGCAAGATTACGTCGGTGACCTGTGAGGATGTCGCCCAGGTAGCCGAGCATCTCTTTGGGCGCGACACTTACGCGATGGCGACAGTCGGGCCGTCTCAGAAGTCGGGGAAAAACGGCACCGGCAAGAAGTCGGACAAGCCTGCCGAAAAGTCTGCGGACAAGTCCGCCAAGAAGTCCGAGAAAGCCGCGAAATGAGCCTGCCGATCACCGTCGCCGTCTCCGGCGCGAAGGGCCGGATGGGCCGGGAAGTGGTCGAAGCCGTCGAGGCGGAGGCGGACCTCAGTCTCGTGGCCCAGATCGATTTCGGCGAGAGCCTGGCCGATGTCCTGACTCGGACCCAGCCGCTGGCACTCGTGGACTTCTCCGTCCCGGAGGCCGTGCTGGGCAATCTGGAGACGGCCCTGATCCATGGAGTCGTGCCGATTGTCGGCACAACGGGCCTGTCGCCTGGCGACGTTGCCCACGTCCGCGGCCTCTGCCGCAAACATAAGCTTGGGGCACTGATTGCCCCGAATTTTGCGATTGGGGCGATCCTGATGATGCGCTTCGCGCAGGAGGCGGCGAAATACCTGCCGGATGCCGAGATCATCGAGATGCACCACGAGAAGAAGCTGGATGCCCCCTCAGGGACTGCCGCCAAGACCGCTGAGATGATTGCGGAAGGCAGGGCGGGAGCCTCGCCGACACAGCTTCCCGCGGGTGCCTTCGAAAAGATCCCCGGCTCCCGGGGCGGCAAAGGGGTAGGGGATGTGCCTGTCCACAGCATCCGCCTGCCCGGCTTTGTGGCGTCGCAGATGGTGATCTTCGGCGGGGCGGGCCAGACCCTGACCCTGCGCCATGACTCCCTCGACCGCAAATCCTTCATGCCCGGCGTCATTCTCGCCCTGCGCCACGCCCCGCTGCTGGCGGCAAACGGCGGCGAGCTGGTGTACGGGCTGGAGCATTTGCTTTAGGTTTTCTCCAGCCTCCCCATCCGCTTCTTCAAAGTCCCCTCCCGCCACCTTAGCTTCAGCGGCATGACGAATGACTCCCAGATCACCCCTTTGGACAGCTTGGACTCCCCGGCACGGCGCTCGGTGAAGATGATCGGCACTTCGGCGATCCGAAAGCCCGCGAGCTGCGCCCGGAAGGTCATTTCCACCTGGAACGAGTAGCCGTTGGAGCGGACGCTGGCTAGGTCGAGGGCTTCGAGGACGCGCCGGTGGTAGAGGCGGAAACCGCTGGTGCAGTCATTGACCCGCAGGCGGGTGACGGTCTGGACATAGCGGTTCGCGGCCCAGGAAAGCAGGATCCGGTGCAGGGGCCAGTTGATGACGGAGATGCCGTTCAGGTAGCGCGAGCCGATCACGACATCCGCTTCCCCGGCGGCTTCGAGAAGGCTCTGCAGGTAGAGGGGATCGTGGGAGAAGTCGGCATCCATCTCCACCACGGCTTCGTAGCCGTGCTCCATCGCCCAAGCGAAGCCTGCGAGGTAGGCCCGGCCCAGGCCCTCTTTGGCCGTCCGGTGCAGGACATGCACCCGGCCTCCCCCGGACGGAGAAAGCACTAATGCATCGGCGAGG
The DNA here is from genome assembly GCA_025353925.1 of Armatimonadota bacterium. Taxonomy (GTDB): domain Bacteria; phylum Armatimonadota; class Armatimonadia; order Armatimonadales; family Capsulimonadaceae; genus JANXMY01. Next base: position 8,247 of record JANXNV010000015.1, on the reverse strand, counting down.
CGGCCTGTGCCGTCGGGGGAATTGTCATCCACGATGAGCAGGTCCACCCGCACGGGCTGTTTCAGGACGGCTTCCACGAACTTTTCAATATTATCCGCCTCATTGTAGGTCGGCACGACCACGATTGTGCCGGTTTTCGGGTATTCTACTACTATTCTGGTTCTCCGGTGATTGCTGCTGAGACAATGGTGTTTGGTCGAAAAATCTCTGATCGGCTCGCTCTGGCGGTAGTTCTGCCGCCGCTGCTCGTGCTGGCGGCGGTCATTCTCCTCCTGAGTCTCGGCGGCCACCCGCTTCGCCTGCGGGATGGGATCGGGCTGACTCTGCTGGTCCTGATCCCTGCCACTGTTCTCGGGCGGCTGCTGGTCCGGCCGATCTCCCAGCATCTCGAAGCTCTGCGCAGCCGTGTACAGCGGCTGGAAGAGGGTGAGTACGCCGTCAGCCCCGCCGCCGCGCTGGACGAAGACGACCCGGCAGGCCTATTGGCCTCTCTTACCCGGATGTCAACGCAGATTGCCCGGCGCGAAGGGGTGCTTCGGGAACAAAACCAGGCACTGGCCGCGAACAGTCACCGTTTTGCGGCGGTCCTGGACGCTTCGCATGACGGCATCGCCATGCTGGATCAGGACGGGTGCTTCGTGCTGGTCAACCGCCGCTTCGGGGAGCTGCTGGGATCCCGCTCGGAAACGCTCGTATCACAGAAAGCTTCCCAGCAGCCGCTGCTGCGCGGGCACCTGGAAGACACGGAAGGTGTCGCCGAGCGTATCATCGAGAAAGACGGTGACGGCCCGGAGCGGTGCTCCCTGCAATTTTACACCGCCCCGGTGCAGGGCGAAGATGGCCGCGAATCGATTGGCCGGATCGTGGCTCTGCGCGATATTACCCGGGAGCGGGAGCTGGACAAGCTCAAAACGGACTTTATCTCGGTAGTCTCGCACGAGCTGCGCACTCCACTGACCAGTATCAAAGGATACACGGACCTGCTGCTGTCCGGGGCGACCGGCGAGATCAGCGAGCTGCAGGGCGAGTTTCTGAGTATTATTCAGAGCAGCACGACGCGCCTCTCGAACCTGATCAACGACATTTTGGACATCAGCCGGATCGAATCGGGCACGATCGAGATCAAGCATGAGCCGATCGACTACCGCCGGATCGTCGCCGACACGCTGCGGCTGATGAAAGCCGCCGCCGACGAAAAGCAGATCAGCATGGACGCCAGTCTGCCGGAGACTATCCCGCCGGTGCGGGGCGACATCGATAAAGTGGCGCAGGTCCTGGGCAATCTGGTCAGCAATGCCATTAAGTATACCCCAGAAGGCGGCTGGGTGAAAGTCAGCCTGGAGATCACCGGGGAAGCGAGTGTGTTGACCTCAGTCACCGACAGTGGGATCGGGATCGCCCCGGAGGATCAAAAGCGGCTGTTTCAGAAGTTCTTTCGGGCCGACAACACCAGCACGCGCGAGGCAGGCGGCACCGGGCTGGGCCTGGTAATTGCCAAAACCATCGTCGAGCTGCTGGGCGGCGCGATCTGGGTGGAAAGTGAGCCGGGGCGCGGGACCCGCTTCTACTTCACGCTGCCGCTGTATCTGGAAGCCGGCAGTGTGCCGCTGCCGCCGCAGGCCCTGCCGGATCGGGGGATCGGCCTGGTGCTGATTGTCGACGACGATTCTTATGTCCGCAGCCTGATCCGCCATGCCCTGCATCGGCGCGGTTACGGAACACTGGAAGCGGGAAACAGTGAAGAGGCGGCGCAGAAAGCGCGTCAGCACAAGCCCGATGCGATCACCCTGGACATGATGATGCCGGAGATGGACGGCCTACGTGCGCTGCGTACCCTAAAAGCGGATCGCGCGACGGCGTCTATCCCTGTGGTGCTGGTCTCCGTACTCGGGGACCCGGTGCGCGGGGAGTTCACGATGGGGGCGTTTTCGTTCCTGCAAAAGCCAATCACTGAGGAGCGGGTGCGAGAGGTTGTGCTGGCCGCCGCAGCGCAGCACGCGACACGAAATGTGCTGGCGGTGTGTCCGTTGGGGACGGAAACCTGTCGGCAGTTTGTGTCGGCGGCATCTAGCCTGCATACGAGTGGCGTCTATTTTGCGATTTTGGAAGCTGCCCCGGAAGCAGTCGGCTACGTGATTACGGAAACGCCCGCACTTATCCTGTTGGACACCGATATGCCGGATGTCGAGATGTTCACCCTGCTGACCGCCCTGAAGGCGGAAGAGGAAGCCGCGCGAATCCCGATTGTGATTTTGACCGACGACATCTCCCAGAAGGGGATTCATTTTCATCTAGGGACCAACGCAGCGGATAATACGATTTTGCTGGATTACCTCTGCGATCAGGTCAGCCGGGCGATCTCCGGTCGAGAAGCCGTCAAGTAACTGAAGTGCAAGTAGCTGAAGTGACTGAGAATATTATGTCTGAATACAACATTGCCGTTGTCGGCGCGGGTGCGGTCGGAGAAGAGATTCTGCGCGTGCTCCAGGAGCACCATTTCCCGGCCCGCGAGATACGTGTTCTGGCGCGGAGTGCGCGGACGCTGACCGTAGCGGGCCGTAATTATGCCGTGTCAGTCACGACCCCGGAATCCTTTGACGGGATAGACATTGCGCTGTTCGCCGGAACCGAAGGCGAAAAAGGCGCAGCGGTTGTTTTCGGTCCGGAAGCGGTGCGGCGCGGGGCGGTTGTGATCGATAACGGGGCCGATTTTCGGATGCACGACGCTGTTCCGTTGGTAGTTCCCGAAGTCAATGCCGCCGCGCTTCAAAGCCACCAGGGAACGATTGCAAATCCTAACTGCTCCACCGCCCAGCTTGTGCTGGCACTCAAACCGCTGCACGATGCCGTGCGGGTCACAAGGGTTCTGATCGCCACGTACCAGGCCGTCTCAGGGGCGGGCGGTAAAGCCGTGGATGAGCTGAAGGCCCAGAACTGCGCTTTGACTGAGAGCCGCGCCATCTCGGCCCCCGGTCCGGCTTTCCCGGTGCAGATCGCGGGGAACGTCATCCCGCAGATCGGCGGCTTCGATGAGAACGGCTACACGTCGGAAGAGATGAAGCTGGTGCAGGAGACGCACAAGATCATGGGCGATGATAGCATCCGGGTGACCCCGATAGTTGCCGCCCGCGTGCCGGTCTTTGTCGGCCACTCCGAGGCGGTATATGTCGAAACGGAGCGGCCATTGACACCCGCCGAGGCCCGCCGCCTGTGGGCGGAAGCCCCGGGCGTTGCGGTTCTTGATGAAACCGGCGGCGAGGACCCCTACCGGGCCTACCCGACACCGCTGTTTGCGGCAGGCAAAGACACGACTTATATCGGCCGCATCCGGCAGGACTTAGGCAATCCAAACGGCTTGAACTTCTGGGTCGTCAGCGACAATCTGCGCAAAGGTGCGGCGACCAATGCCGTGCAGATCGCGGAAAGTCTCATCACACAAAACCTTTTAGGGAAACGTTAGGCAGACAAAACTATGGAACCGATTTTTGGCCGTGTGCTGACCGCGATGGTGACGCCGTTTGACGGGGCGGGGAACGTAGATTATGAGGAAGCGAAGCGTCTGGCCCGCTGGCTGGCGGCGCACGGCTCGGACGGGCTGGTTGTCACCGGTACGACCGGCGAGAGCGCGACTCTGACTCGCGACGAGAAGCTTTTGATGTACGCGGCGGTCCGCGAGGCCGTCGGCCCGGAGACGAAGGTGCTGGCAGGCACCGGCAGCTACGATACGGCGGAGACTGTGCTGCTGTCTTTGGAGGCTGAGGAGACCGGGGTCGACGGCCTTTTGGTGGTCACTCCCTACTACAATAAGCCTTCACAGGAGGGCCTGTTTTACCACTACAAAACCATCGCTGAGGCAACGACTCTTCCGGTCGTGCTTTACAACGTCCCGGGCCGCACCCATGTCAACATGGAAGCGGCGACGACTCTGCGCCTAGCCCAGATCGAGAACATCGTAGCGATCAAAGAAGCCAGCGGCCTGCTGGCGCAGGTGGGGGAGATCATCCTCGATGCCCCCGAAGGCTTTCAGCTTTACGGCGGCGCGGATGAAGTCAATCTGCCGATTCTGGCCCTGGGCGGGGTAGGGAACATCAGCGTGATCGCGCATGTCGTCGGCCCGGACTTGGCGCAGATGCATCAGGCGTTCTTCAGCGGCGATGTGGCGACTGCCCGCGCCCTGCATCTCGCCACTCTGCCGATGACCCGGGCCATGTTCAGTGCCCCCAGCCCCGTCCCGACCAAAACCGCCCTCGCGATGCTGGATGTCCTCAGCGGCTGCCGCGTCCGCCTGCCCCTAGTGGATGCCAGCGAGAAAGAACGTGCCGTGATCCACACGGCTTTGAAAGAATACGGCCTGCTGCATGGATAAGAGGTGTGGGTATGACTATCACAGTTGATCTTGCGCCGGACCTGGAATCCCATTTGCGGGCGAAAGCCGCGCGAGAAGGAAAAAAAGCGGAAGAGGTCGCGCAGAAGTTGATGACGCAGGCAATTCAAAACGACCTCCGAAATCAACAGGGGGTTCTTTTGAAAGAACACGGAATTGACTCCGCACAGGCCGCGGAGATAAGGGTGAGCTTTGCTTCGTTTGCCGAAGATTGGAACCAGCCCCAAATGGATATTTACGACAATTACGATGATGCTAAAAGGCGCCTTGAGGCTAAACTTGTGACCAAATATTGAAGCGCGGGGATATTGTTTTAGCGCTATTTCCCAATTCAGACCTGATTTCAGCCAAGACACGCCCGGCACTTGTCGTTCAGAGGGATAACCTGCAAACTGGGCTGTCTCAAGTTATCCTGGCTATAATTACCAGCCAGAGGACTCGCATCGGGCATTCGAGCCGTATCACGGTGCTTTTATCGTCACCAGAGGGTCGGCAATCGGGCCTTTTGACTGACTGCGTAGTAATGACCGACAATCTTGCGACGGTCACAGAAACAGCGATTACCCGCGTCATAGGCTCATTGTCTATGGGCGATGTGAATATCGCGTTACGTCACACACTGAATTTATGATTGAACTTGAACTGTAAAGAAACTTTGACACAAATATGACAACACCCACCAAAACAAGCAGCACCAATACCCTGCAAATTATCCCGCTCGGCGGGATCGGCGAAATCGGCAAGAACATGACCGCCATCCGCTGCGGCGACCAGATCCTGGTCATCGACTGCGGCCTGGCTTTCCCCGGAGCGGATCAGCTCGGGGTCGACCTGGTCATCCCGGATATCTCTTACCTGCTCGAGCACCGCGAAATGGTGCAGGGCATCGTGATCACCCACGGCCATGAAGACCATATCGGCTCCCTGGCCTTCGTGCTGAAACAGCTCAATGTCCCCGTTTACGGGACGCGTCTCACCATCGGCTTCACGAAAGGCAAGCTGAGTGAGTACAAAGTCTTAGACAAGGCCAAGCTGCACACGTTCAATGCCGAGGATCGGTTCAAGGTCGGCATGTTCGATGTGGAGCCGTTCCGGGTCGCCCACTCCATTCCGGATGCAGTCGGCTTCGCGATCCATACGCCCGCCGGGACTCTGGTCCATACGGGTGACTTCAAGTTCGACCAGACTCCGGTCGACGGACAGCTCTTCGATATTGCCCGCCTGACCCGGATCGGCCAGGAAGGCGTTCTGGTCCTGCTCTCCGACTGCACCAATGTCGAGCGGCCCGGCTTCGTGCCCTCCGAGAAGATCGTCGGCGACGCGTTTGAGAAGATCTTCCATGATGCCCAGCGGCGGATCATCATGGCGTGTTTCGCGTCGAATGTTCACCGCGTTCAGCAGGCCATCGACTTCTCTTCGAAGTATGGCCGCAAGGTCGCTCTGATGGGCCGCTCGATGGAGCGGAATATGGAGATGGCTCAGCAGATGGGGTATCTGCGCGTTCCCGAAGGCACGATGATTCGGGCGGACGAAATCGAAGATTACTTCCCGCAGCAGGTGACTGTCATCACCACCGGCTCCCAGGGCGAGCCGATGGCGGCCCTCTCGCGGATCGCGGTGGATGAGCACCGCAAGCTGAAGATCGTTGCCGGGGATTCGGTGATCCTGTCGGCGTCGGCCATTCCCGGCAATGAAGATGCCGTATACCGGACCATCAACCACCTGTTCCGGCGCGGCGCGAATGTCTTCTACGACAGCATCGCCAAAGTCCATGTCTCCGGGCACGGCTACGCCGAAGAGCTGAAGCTGATGCTGAACTTAGTCGAGCCGCAGTATGTCATGCCGGTCCATGGTGAATACCGAATGCTTCACCAGTATTCCAAAATGGCTGAAGAGATGGGCTGGCCCGTCGAAGACATTATCCGGGCGGAGATCGGCGACATCGTAGAGGTCGGCGAGGATGTGGCAGGCGTGATCGGGCGAGTCGAAAAGAGTGGGGCCGTGCTGATCGATGGCACAGGCATCGGCGATGTCAGCGATATCGTGCTGCGCGACCGCCTGCACATCGGCGCGGACGGCTTCCTGGTACTGGTCGTCGGTGTCTCGCAGGAGACCGGCGAGATCATCTCCGGTCCGGAAGTCATCTCCCGTGGCTTCGTCTACATGGACCAATCCGAAGAGCTGGTCGAGCAGATCAAGCAGGTAATTATCGAAAAGATCAAGCACCTGCCTGAAGAGGACAACGATTGGATGGTGGTCCAGCAGGACCTGCGCGACGCTGTCGGCAAGTTCCTGTACAAGAAGACCGCCCGCCGCCCGATGATCCTGCCGATTCTGCTGGATTTATAAAAGACCGGGTATAATCTGGCCGTTCACGGCATTGTCTGACGGACAGGAAGTTTGCTCAGAAGCAGTACCGGCTGGATGCCGTTGTCTTGGTCTCTTTTTGACGACGTGAGAATGGACAAACAGAATGACTCTACGCAGCACACTCTTTGGACTGACTTTCCTGACGACACTGGCTCTGCCAGTTGCCACAGCGGCACAGCCTCAGTATAGCTTCACTGACTTCGATGGGCCGGTAGCGACGGGAGCGACGATCGACTCGACCTTCATCAACGGTATCAGCAACAGCGGGGTGGTTGTGGGCTTTACAGTCGACAAAAGTGGTGGCTTCGTCAACTTCAAAGGTGTTCCCGGGTCCTTCACATCACTGAATATACCATCCGATGCGAACCCGAACGGCATCAATGTGAGCGGGCAGGTCGTGGGGTCGATTACTACGTCGGCGTTCCTCTTAGAGAGCAGCGTACCTGGAAGCAGTCCCCAGACACTTCCTCTGGTGACGCCCACGACTGACAATGAGGTGGCTTTCGGGATCAACGATGGCGGCAGCATCGTGGGTCAGTACTCGGAAAGTACCACCGGGATCATGCTGGGATTTCTCGATGTTGGCAAAGTCTTCACCACACTGAATCCTGTCGCTTCGACGGACAGCAGCCCAATCGTATTTGCGCAGGGAGTCAACAATGCAGGTCTGGTCGTCGGCTATTACTCAGAGGCGGATGGCATTGACCACGGCTTCCTCTACGATTCACTCAGTAAGTCGTACAGCCTGCTCGCAGATCCGGTGACGGCGCAGACGGCAAACGGGAATCTCTCACTCACTCAGTTCCTGGGCATCAACGATTCCGGTGTGGCCGTTGGCTACTACCAGGCCAACGACACCGGCAGTCAATTCGGGTTCTTGTACGATACGAAAACGAAGACTTACACGTATCTCGACAATCCTTCAGCTGTTCCTGACTCCGCTGGCACACAAACTACACAAATCACGGGTATCACGAATTTCGGCAAGATTGCTGGCTATTACGTCAATACAGCCGGGGTGCAGCAGGGATTCATTGCCGCTCCTGTCCCGGAAGCCTCTTCTGCGCTGGGTCTCGGCCTGCTGCTGACAATGGGCGGCGCGGCACTGGCTCTCCGCGCGTCTCGCCGCCGCGTTGGCCAAGCAGTCTGAGTGCTCCGGTGCAAAAGAAACTTGTGTGCAGTTGAAAAAACTGCCGGAATATGCTATACTTCAGCCCGTATCCGGCAGAGGCCGAACATGCCTGCGGACTGGCGGAGGTCCTTCGGAAAGTAATTTCCGAAGCGGCCAGGGGTCCGATTCCCTTCACAGGCACCAAAAAACACAAAAAGATACTCAACGAGGAAATTTAGATTTATGGGAAAAGCGAAGTTTGATCGTTCGAAGCCGCATGTCAATATCGGCACCATCGGGCACGTAGACCACGGCAAGACCAGCCTGACCGCCGCCATCACCAACGTCCTGGCAAAGTCCGGCGGCGCACAGGCCCGCTCCT
>JANXNV010000277.1 GCA_025353925.1 Armatimonadota bacterium | reverse complement strand
GTAAACTATCCGGCGTTACCTGCGCTCATTTCGGCTTTCTTGGTGTCATAATCAAAGCATGGAGTTTGATTGGGATGACAATAAAGCTGAGATAAATATCGTCAGGCATAGCGTTTCATTTCTGGAAGCTGCCTCTGTGTTTGATGATGACCTATCTATCACTTTTCCCGACCCAGATCACTCCGTTAATGAAGAGTGCTTGATAATCATCGGACATTCCAATCAAGGGCGCCTGCTTTTCGTCTCCCATACTGACCGAAACAATCTTTCGCGTATTATCAGTGCGAGAGAGGTTACACGCCACGAGAGGAAAGTGTATGAAAATGCCAGATAAAATAACAGATTATAATGAGCAAGACGATTTGCGACCAGAGTACGACGAGACGCTTTTAGCAGAATTGTTGAAGAAGGGGACTCGTGGCAAATATGTAGAGCGTTATCGTCAAGGAACAAACTTAGTGAAATTGGCTCCTGATATTGCGGCTGCGTTTCCCACAGAGCAGTCTGTCAATCAAGCACTCCGAAGATTACTCGAGAGCGGCAACATTGCAGCCTAACAAGGTGCTGCACCCGACGCCACCCGCGCCTTTGCCCGTTAGTCGTCGGTGGGGCTTGGTTAGCAGGTATCGCGGGTGAGCTATGGCGCAAGGCCGCTCCGCCTCATCAGTTACGTTGTCCATACGAATACAATGTCTCTACAAGATGCAGAAACTATTGACATCATCGCTCACTCATTGGAAGATGTACCCAATGGAATAGAGCTATACATTGTTGATGATGGAACTATTAGCGACGAAGTCGAACGCTATACGGCTCTGACCCGCAAGTTAGGGACCTACATCGGCTTTGTTATTGGCGACGAGTTTTTTCAAGCCTATCCTAATACCCGCACTGATGATGTATTGATCCGAGTTCTCTGCAAGCGTCCGCCCAATTCGGCTATGTTGGAGATGAAAGCGGTTACTCCGCGTGGCGACCGCCTCAATCGTGTACCTGTCGTCTTTGAGGATATGCAGATATTTCTCACCGGACAATATACGTGGGTAAGCCAGTCATCACAGCCTGACAAGGGAGGGGCCTAACAAGGCACTGCACCGGACGCCATTGCCCGGCATCCTGCTCTGCGTTGGCGATTGGTTTTCTTTGGGCATTGTCGCGGGTGAGCTAAGTCGTTAGACCGCCGGAATATGGCTTGACCAGTTCCCCCCCTCTCATTCATAAACAATGGCACAATTAAGTAGTTGAACGTAAATAAGTTAGACTATTCCGTGTCGAGCCAACTGCATTTTGCTCTCATGTTGGACGTTTTCTGCGAGGCTGATAGTTTAACTTATTTCAGGTCAGGCACTTATCTGCGCCGGTTTTCCACTAGGAGACCGTTATCTGCTGACCGATTGCTGACGCAAAGACGTTTATCGGAGCTGACGAGACAGTTCCTGTTCCCGGTGGAGTAGCTGACACTTCGGCGGAATTGGCCCCTTCGCCACTGGAATTAACCCCTGATACAACATAGTAATAGGTGGTAGTATTGCTCAGTCCCTTATCCACAAATAAGACCGTAGTATTTGAGGTGACAAAAGAATAAGGGCCGCCGCTGACTGTAGCCCGCTTTATGTTGTATCTCGCGGTAACGGTGCCCTTGACTATAGTTGGGATATTCCATGAAACCGTGACCTGGAAGCTACCTGCAACAGCGTATGGGGAGGGAGGTGTCGGTACCGCAGCGTCGGCACGCGTCAAAGAGAGTAAAGCTGTGAATAAGATTACCGCAGCTAAGACTAAGCTATGACGGACCAGAAGGCGACAGGAGCGGAAGGCGACATGGGTTTGATCTCCATTGGATCCGTAGCTGACTTGTCTTGCCGGATTGTCCTGCTGCCGCCGATACCACTGACAGGTTTTGTTTTGCGAATATTGCTTTGAGACCACTATACGCCTTTCTCACTTCTCTTTCAAGCATTTCGCACAAATTAAGTAAAATAGTTTTTTAGACGTACAATTGATTACGCAGGCACAAAAAAGCCCCGGCGTCCAGTGGACGCCGGGGCTTTTTGTGCCTAACCCACATTACGCGGTCAAGCCCTGATTTTTGGCTTCTTCTTTAACCGTCGCGATCGCCCCGTGGACGGCGGTCTGGGCGACGCTCTGGACTTTGTGGCCGAGGTCGGTGGCGGCTTCGGTCGCTTTTCCGGCGAGCGTGTCACGGGTCTTGCCCAGCAGCTTGTCCTCATACGAGGTCTCGGGGACGGCGAAGCCGAGGCCGGCTCCGAAGACGAGGGCCATCGCGCCGATGGCAAGGGGGTTGGACTGGAGGGTGCGTCCGAACCAGCCCGCGCCCTGCTTCGCGTGATCCTGGACCTGATCTTTTAGGTTACCAGCGGCGGCCTGCACGGACCCGGCGACGGAGCCGACCTTTTCGGCGGCGTCGGTGAGACTGACCGGCGGCTGCGAGGCGGCGGCCTTGTTGTTTTGCAGCAGCCAGTACGTGCTGCCGATGACCGAAATCGCCTGGAGGGGATTGCGCTGAATCAGGGTCCAAAGGGCTGTCCCGGCACTCTGCGCTTTCGCGGCTCCAGCCGTTCCGAGCTTACCGACAGCCCCGCTCAGCCCGCTTGTCCCGGTGGCTTTGACGTCAGACGCCTTTTCCGTGATTTTTTGGGTCACGTCCTGCGCCTTGTCTTTGATGTCCTGAGCTTTGTTCTTCAAACCCTGAATTTTCTCCTGAACCTTACTGGGCATTTCGTACCCGGGGACCTCTTTGTCAGCCGCGCTGTTTACGAAGTCCACTTGGCCTACCTCAATCGTATTCTCCAGAGTTTTGTCTTCGAGGGAATAATCGGTTTCGATTTCCAGACGGCTGACCGGCTCATGCCACTGGGGGTTATGGTTATGCTTGCTCATCGTAGTTCTCCAAATTCTGCGTTAAGCCGCGGCGGACTGGCCGGAGCTTTTCAGGAAGCGGGCCGCCGCAAAACCGATTAAAGTGGCGGCCCCAAGAAAGAGCACCGGCTGGTTACGGCCAAAATTCTCCGTATCCTGGATCACTTCCTCAATGCCTTTGCCCTGAATTGTCGTGCCCACTTCAGCGAGTTTGTCTGCGGCTTGATTTACGTAAGGAACGGCGAAGATGCCGACGCCCTGGCCGGTCAGCGACTCGCTGTTTTGTTTGAGTATCTGTGCAACATCCGTGATTCCGGTCGCCAAATTGTCTTTCTGCTGCGTGAGGGCGGACTTCAGCCGCGTCCCAAGCAGGCCCACCGCCTGTCCAGCGTACTGCTGTCCCTGCTGCACGGCCTGCTGTGCCGACCCTTTGACTTGATCGGTAAGGGGGACATCCGCCCCGGTTGGATTATCTGCCATTAAGTATTTCTCCTGAGTAATTTCGTGTTTTCGATAAGCGGGTCTTACCCGAGCGATCACCGGGCTAAACCGGAACCAATTTCTCTCATATTCTGTTAGATCACTTGACAGCATCGCGCTCATATTGCATAATACGATTAGTGCGAGATCACTTGCGGGGAGAAGCAAAACATGGCGGTGGATTACAAAGATTACTATCAGATTCTGGGTCTGCCGAAGACGGCGACTGAGAAAGAGATCAAGGCGGCGTACCGAAAGCTGGCACGGCTGCATCACCCGGATGTCAATGCCGGGGATAAGACCGCAGAAGATAAGTTTAAGAATGTCGGCGAGGCGTATGAAGTGCTCTCCGATGCAGACAAGCGGGCGAAGTACGATCAGTTCGGCGACCAGTGGAAGTCCTACAGCCAGTCCGGGCCGCAGCCGGGCGGAGGAGGCTCCGGCGGCTACCCGGACTTCGATCTTGGCGGCACGGGCAGCAGTGCAGGCGGGATGGACGATTTCCTGTCGTCCCTTTTTGGCGGGGCGGCGGCAGGCGGTGGGCAGGGCGGGTTTGGCGGCTTCAGTGCGGGCCGGCAGGGGCGCGTGGGCCGTCAAACGCAGCAGGATGTCGAATATCCTTTGGAGATCGCCTTAGAAGATGCTTATAAGGGTGCGACCCGCACATTGACCATCGGCCTGCCGGAGACCTGCGCACGGTGCAGCGGGGCAGGCGCAATTTCCGCAGGGAAAAGTCGGCCCTGCCCGATGTGTGCGGGCACGGGAAAAGTCAAGGGCGGGCGCGGCCTCTTCGGGGCTAGTCTGTGCCCGCAGTGCAGCGGGACGGGTCAGGCGACGGAGATCTGTCCGGACTGCCGGGGCGAAGGCACTGTGACAAAGCAGCGCAAGGTCTCCGACGTCAAGATACCGGCAGGGGTAGCCGACGGCCAGCGCATCCGCCTAGCCGGACAGGGCACCGGCGGCGGCGACTTATTTCTCAAGATCAAGATACGGCCCAGCTCCCAGTACGAGCGCACCGGGGATGACCTGCGCACGGATGTCGAGGTGCCTTACACGGTGGCCTCATTGGGCGGCGAGGCCACAGTCGAGACCTATGCAGGCCGCAAAGTGCTGAATATCCCAGCGGGGACGCAGAGCGGGCAGTCATTTCGGCTGACCGGTCTGGGAATGCCGAAGCTCAAGGGCATCGGCAGCGGGAACCTGTACGCCAAAGTCAAAATGACGGTCCCGAAAGATCTGGCTCCGCGTGAAAAAGAGCTGCTGCTGGAGCTGGCGAAGCTGCGCTCCGATCCCGTGAAAGTGTAACCATTATGGCCTTTGTCAAAGACCGTGACGAGCCGATTTACACCATCAGCATCGCCGCCAAGCTGGTCCGCCCGGTTGTCGTCAGCACGCAGAAGGGCGTCGAGGCGACCCGGCCCATTCACGCCCAGACGCTACGGATGTACGACCGGTTGGGGCTGGTAAAGCCGCGCAAAGTCGGCAAGAACCGCTTTTATTCCGACCGTGACATCGAGAGGCTGCAGCAGATTCAGCACCTGACTCAGAACATCAAAGTCAACCTGAGCGGCGTGGCTTATATCATCTCCCTGATGGACCAGATGGGCAAGATGGAGCTGCTGGGCGAGACGATCGAAGCCATGCTGCGCGAGGCCGAAGAGCGGGCCGGACAGATCGAGGTCCGGCGCTCGGCACCTAGAGCAGAAAACAGCGAAGAGGCATAACCAAGTATGTTTGAGAAGTTTACTGAGCGGGCGCGGGAGCTGGTGCAGAAAGCGCAGGATATTCTGGTGCGTTACCAGCACACGCAGCTCGATACCGAGCATCTGCTGCTGGCGATGCTCGAACAAAATGACGGCCTGGCGGTGCAGGTACTGCAGAGCCTCAGCGTGGAGACGCGCACTCTCGGCCATGCCGTCGAGGAGGCTCTGGCACGTGCCCCGAAAGTGCAGTACGCCGACTCCGGAGCACAGATCTATATCACGCCGCGTATCAAAAAGGTCTTCGACCTGGCGAAAGACGAAGCCCAGCGGCTGCAGGACAGCTATATTGGGGTCGAGCATCTGCTGCTGGCACTGGTCAAAGAGGGCGACGGCGGCGCGGCCCGGCTGCTGAAACAGCGCGGCGTCGATGAGGAGAAGCTGTACCGGGCTTTGCAGACGGTTCGCGGCAGCTCGCGCATTGCCGACGAAAATCCGGAAGAGAAGTACCGGATGCTGGAACGGTTCTCCCGAGACCTGACGGCACTCGCCCGGGAAGACAAGATCGATCCGGTGATCGGGCGCGACGAAGAGATCAAGCGGACGATTCAGATTCTTTCCCGTCGGACCAAGAACAACCCGGTGCTGATCGGCGATCCGGGTGTCGGCAAGACGGCGGTTGCTGAGGGCTTGGCGCTTAAGATCGCCAAAGGGGATGTCCCCGAGAACCTGCGCGGCCGCCGCCTGCTGGCTCTGGACATGGGCGCACTGGTTGCCGGCTCGAAGTTCCGGGGCGAGTTCGAGGAGCGCTTAAAAGGCGTGATGGACGAAGTCCGCAAAGCTTCGGGTCAGGTGATTTTGTTTCTCGACGAGCTGCATACAGTGGTCGGGGCAGGAGCCGCCGAGGGGACGATGGATGCCTCCAATATGCTGAAGCCCGCCTTGGCACGCGGCGAGCTGCAGTGTATCGGCGCGACCACTCTCGATGAATACCGCAAGAATATCGAAAAAGACGCGGCTTTGGAGCGTCGCTTCCAGCCAATCGTGGTCGGCGAGCCGTCGGTCGCCGACACCATCGAGATCCTCAAAGGCCTGCGCGATAAGTACGAGGCTCATCACACGGTCCAGATCGACGATTCGGCGCTGGTCGCCGCCGCCGAGCTGAGCAGCCGCTATATCACGGACCGCTTTCTGCCCGACAAAGCGATTGATTTGATAGACGAAGCCGCTTCGAAGATCCGTATCGAGAAGTCATCTCTGCCGCCGAAGATCAAAGAGCTGGAGGAGCGGCTGACTGTGGTGCAGGCCGAGGGCCGCGCCGCCGCGGACAGCCGGGACTACGAGAAAGCGGCCCGGCTGCGCGACGAAGAAGTCGCCCTGCGCCGGGACTTCACCGACCGGCGCGATGCCTGGGCCGCCGAGATCGGCATGGACAGCAATGTCGATGAGCACGATATCGCCGAGCTGATCTCCAAAACCACCGGCATCCCTGTTTCCCGGATGTTCGAGGAAGAGGCCGATAAGCTGCTGAATATGGAAGCGAAGCTGCATGAGCGGGTAATCGGCCAGGAGGTCGCCATCGCCGCCGTCTCGGAAGCAGTGCGCCGAGGGCGGGCGGGCCTCAAAGACCCAAACCGGCCCATCGGCTCGTTTCTGTTTCTCGGCCCGACGGGAGTCGGCAAGACGGAGCTGGCCCGCGCGTTGGCGAACTTCATGTTCGACGATCCCGATGCCATGGTCCGTATCGATATGTCTGAGTACATGGAGAAACATTCGGTCGCCCGCCTCATCGGTGCCCCGCCGGGCTATGTCGGTTATGACGAAGGCGGCCAGCTTACGGAGGCAGTCCGCCGCCGTCCCTACCGCGTCGTGCTTCTGGACGAGATCGAGAAAGCCCACCCGGACGTTTTCAACATCCTGCTGCAATTACTCGATGCCGGGCGATTGACCGACAGCACGGGCCGGACGGTTGACTTCAAGAACACGGTCGTGATCCTAACCAGCAACATCGGCAGCCAGTTTATCGAAGCCATGCCCGCCGGGGCCAGCCAGACCGAACAAGATATGCTTTACGAGGCGATGAAGTCCAAAGTGACTGAGCAGCTGCGGCAGTATTTTCGCCCGGAGCTGCTGAACCGTATTGATGAGATCATCGTTTTCCACGCCCTCAACCAGCCGCAGATCACCCAGATCGTCGATCTGCTGCTGAAGGGGACCGAGCGGCAATTAGAGGCCCGAAAGCTGCATCTGGAGGTCACCGACGCCGCAAAAACGTTCATTGCCCTCTCCGGCTTCGATCCGCTCTACGGGGCACGCCCCTTGCGCCGCACGATCCAGCGATTGGTGGAGAATCCGATCTCTTCGGGCATTTTGCGGCGTGAGTTCCAGGACGGGGATACGATTGTGGTGGAGAGTGATGGGGAGAAGATTGTGATTAAGTCCAGAACCTAACCCCGCCGCTCCGCGTCGACCCTTCCCTAGGAAGGAAGGGTGAGGAGTCAGGATAAGAGTGAGGAGTGGCCGCCTGCTCCTGTCTTCTCTACTCTTAACCCTTCCCTCCTAGGGAAGGGTCGACGCGGAGCGGCGGGGTTAGGTTCCAAAGTCTTACATGGTAAAATAGGGCCAAGCTCGAATCGTAAAAAGGAGATCACGGTTATGGAAGATGGAGCAAAGAAGAATACTCAGGGAGCAGAAACTTGGGGACGAGACACCAGAATCGTACGGGCGCCGCGAGACCCGGTCAAGCAAGTGCTGGCGCGTCAGATGCGCAGGACAATGACTCCCGCAGAAGCGACCTTATGGGGCAAGCTGCGAAACAATCAACTCGTGGGTCTGCACTTCCGGCGTCAGCAAGTCATCGCCGGATTTATCGCCGATTTTTTCTGTCATGCTGCCCGCCTGGTGGTCGAATGTGATGGCTCCGTGCATGAGGGAAGTGAAGCGTATGATCAGGATCGGGACGCGATTCTTTCGGCGCATGACCTATTCATTTTGAGGTTCACGAATGAGGAAGTAGAAACTGATTTGCTTTCTGTCTTGGCGAAGATAGCAGCGGCGGGGACGCAAAGAACCTAACCCCGTCGCTCCGCGCCGACCCTTCCCTAAGAAGGAAGGGTGAAGATTAAGAGTAGAGAGGACAGAAGCAGGCGGTCACTCCTCACTCTTATCCTGACTCCTCACCCTTCCTTCCTAGGGAAGGGTCGGCGCGGAGCGACAGGGTTAGGTTCTTCGCACGGGTATACTGCATATAAGGAGAAACGCTTTATGAAGCCGTTCACGCTGGAGTGTGTTGCCTAGGCAAAGGCTCATGATCAGTTACACTCTCAAACAATTCTCAAACAAGGAACATCAACATGAATTATCGGCAACTCGGCACCAGCGATGTTAAAGTCTCGGAGATCAGCTTTGGGTGCTGGACTATGGGAGGCCTCAACTGGGTCAACGGCAACCCGAATGGCTGGGCGGATGTAGACGAAGATGAAGTCACGGCGGGGATCAAGGCGGCATTGGAGGCCGGAGTCAACCATTTCGACAATGCCGATGTCTACGGCAATGGCCGGGCGGAGCGGATGCTGGCCCGGGTCTTTGAGAAACTCGGCGTCAAGTCGACCGATTATGTTGTTGCCACCAAGCTAGGTCACTTTCCCGGCACGGCGGACCATGCGTATGAACCTGCCCATATCCGTCATCAGTGCGAACAGTCATTGATTAACTTGAAGCGCGACTACCTCGACGTTTACTACTTTCATCACGGGGACTTTGGGCCGGAAGATCGCCTCTTAGCCGAAGCCGCTGCGACGATGGACGCCCTGGTCGCTGAGGGCAAAGTTCGGGTCAAAGGCCAGTCGGCCTACTCGGCGGGAGACTTTGAGCGGGTCGTGCCGATCGTCCGCCCGCAGGTGCTTCAAAGCTGGGCGCATGCGCTGGATGACCAGTTTGTTCGGCTTGGCTCTCCGGTCAATCAGTTGATGGAGAAGTATGAGATGACGTTCGTCGCCTTTAGCCCGCTGGCACAGGCGCGGCTGCTGGACAAATACAACCCGGAGAACCCGCCCGAGTTCGAGCCGGGCGACCACCGGCGCGGCAGTGGAGCCTTTGGAGCCGAGGCAATCGCTGCCCTGAAGCCGAAGCTCGCCAAGCTGAAAGCCCGCTTTGGGGACGCGACCGAAGATTTGGCCTCGGTCGCACTCAACTACGTGCTGGCCCAGCCGCGCGTCGCGTGTGTCATCCCCGGCTTCCGTAATGAGCGTCAGGCCCGCTGCAACCTGGCCGCCGAGGGCCGGACCCTCAGCGCGGACGATTTGCGCTTTATTCAGGAGGCACTGGCGTAGGGGCGGGGAACCAACCAGCTTCCCCCAGGCATTTGAATACTATGAAGACTCTCGATCTCACGCACACCCTCGCCGAAACGAATCAAACCCTGGCAAAAAAGACCGCCCTGGAGCGTGTGGCATTTGCGCTGGCCGAGTGGCAGCCGAACATACTACTCTCGTCCAGCTTTGGAGCGCAGTCCGCCGTGCTGCTGCACATGGTGACTCAGGCGTGGCCGGAAATTCCCGTCGTTCTGCTCGACACGCAGTATTTGTTCCCGGAAACGTACCGCTTTATCGACGAACTGACAGAGCGGCTGCATTTGAACCTCAAAGTCTACTCAAACGCACAAAACCGGGAGTGGCAGGAGGCACGGTATGGGAAGCTGTGGGAGGGCGGGGTCGAAGGGATTACGCAGTTCAACCAGATGAACAAAGTGGAGCCGATGGCTCGCGCTCTGGCCGATCTGGACGCGAAGGCCTGGATCACAGGAGTGCGGCGCGGGCAGTCTTCCACCCGGAAGTCACTGCAAACGCTGGCACTGCAGGACGGAATTGTCAAGGTCCATCCGATCTATGACTGGTCCAACAAAGATGTCCATCAGTACCTGACCGCAAACGACTTACCCTACCACCCGCTCTGGTATGAGGGCTACGTCTCTATCGGCGATGTTCAGACCTCCCGGCCACTGACGGCGGATTTGACCGAAGAAGAGACTCGTTTCTTCGGCCTTAAGCGCGAGTGCGGGCTGCATATTAGTGAGTCTATCTAGTATTCTGGCGGGCGGCTGATAACCACTTCGGCAGCCGCTGCGTGATCCAGGCGTTTACGTCTGACGGGGCATCCGCCCAGCCTGCGCCTGGCACCGGTCGGATGTCCTTCACAATTCGGCTGTGGGTATCGAACCCGGTGGCACGGGTGAAGTCTGCCGGAGCGGCGAACTCTCGGTGCCGGGGCCGCCAGTCCACCCCATAGATCGCGACAGCCTTGCCAGGCGCGGGCCGGTACAAGTTGTAATCGATTACCAGGCCCTGCTTGGTCGGATCATACACTTTGTCCGGAATGGTCCGCAAATACGCGCTGTACGCTTCTTCCGTCGGATACTTTTCCACATCGCCGGGATGGCGGCCAAAGAAGCCGTTGTCGTACCAAAGCCCGATCTGGTAGCCCTGATTGTCGGCGCACAGATTGTGGGTCACCGTGTTGCGCGTGTTGTGGTAAGCGATTGTGCCGTCCGGCGTCTCCAGCGGACGCGGCCCCTGCTCGCGGAAGGTTATGCCGTCCCGGTTGCCGATACAAGTATTTAGCGAGACCGTGCAATCCTCACTCTCGGCCAATAAGATGCCGCCGACCGCCCATCCCGCAGATTTTCCTACAATCCCCGTGCCGTTACCCACCGCGAGGCAGTGATCGACCCGGTTACGGCGGCTGATCTCGATCATCAGGCCGGTGCCTTCGTTTTCCTGGAAAACGCACTGCGTCACGCGGACATTCCGCACGTCGATGTCAAACCACAAGCCCGGTCCGCCGTTGCGCCGGAAGACGCATTCCTGGAACAGCCCTCCGTTGATGACGACCATCTTCACCCCGCCCGCGTCCCAGTCTCGGTCGATCGGCTTCCAGCAGTTCCCTTCCCAGAGGCACCGACGATTGACGAAACCATCCCCAACAGCAGCCCCGCCGGTTTGGCCGCAGCCGCGCACGAGGCAGCCGGTCATGGTCCCGGCAACGCTCACACCCGTTCCCGCCATTTGCTCGATCAGGCAATTCTCCAGCAGGTTGTGCGAACCGTGCAGTGTCACTGCCCCGCGCTGCGGAAAGCTCGCGCCGTAGCGGAAGACAAAGCCGCGCACCTCCACATACGAAACCCCGGCATTACTCTCCCATTGATTGACGCCAAAGATTTGGGCGTGAGTCGCGGCCTCCATTTGATGGATCTTTGGGTCGGAGCCGTCGGAAAGCCAGGCGTAGAGCGTCTTGCGAGCCGTATCTACGGCGAACATCCCTACGAACGGCCCGCCCAAATGCGGCAGCGGGGAGGCGACCGGGACACTGGGCGTTATGGCGTGCGTTTTCCAGGCTTTGGTCAAGTCGGCGAGAGTCAGCGCGGGAAGCAGTTGACGGCGATCCGCGATCACCTGCTCGGCCCGGCCCCAGAGCGGGGCATCTTCAGGATGCGACTCGATCGGCTTGCCGTCGCGCCGGTCGATCTCGAAAAGATGGTCCCAGGGAATTGAATAAATCGGGGCGGCACCGGGAACACGCATCCAGCCCGTCACCACCTCCGCCCCAGTGACCACGACGGAGCCGGGCGGCTCGGCTTCGAACCGGATAGGAGCGAGTGCCGTGCCGCTTGCATTCAAACGCACTGCCTCACGGTACAGCCCACCTTTGACCCGCACCGTGTCCCCGGCCCGCGCGAGATCGGCGGCTCTTTGAATTGTTGCCAGCGGAGCGGCTGCCGTGCCGGGATTGGCGTCGCTTCCGCCGGGCGCAACCACGATTATGGCTGCCTGCACCGGACTTAGCAGCAGCAGCATCGCGAGACCGAACAACAAAAGTGAAAGAAAGCACGTTTTCATCAATTACCTCATACGACATTGTGGTGGATTGCACTATTCGCGATTTTGTCCCGCTTTCCTGCGTCATAAGCAGGAGAACTGGATATTGGGGGCGTATCTCTACCCATAGCTATGAAAAATATCTTCTCACTTTCGACAATGGCCGTCGCACTGCTGCTGTCGTCTCCGCCGTCGTTTTCACAGGCGGCCTCCGAGCTGCCTGTGGAGTCGCTCGACCTCAGCTTGCTCACGCAGGATTACGGAACGCCCCATGCCGGGCAGTCGGTAGACGGCAATCCGATTACCCTGGGCGGGGTCGTCTACCCGCATGGAATCGGGACACACGCAAACAGCCGCCTTTTGATCGATCTCAAAGGAGTCGCGACCCGGTTCACCGCGACAGTCGGGGTCGATGAGGAAAAGAAGGCCAGCGCGGCCTCGATCACGTTCGAAGTGCTGGTGGACGGCAAGAAGAAATTCGAGACCCCCGTGCTGCACGGCGGGGACAAGCCGGTCCCGGTGAGTGTTGATGTCACCGGGGCAAAGCGGCTGACTTTGATCGTCACCGACGGCGGCGACGGCATGGACAGCGACCATGCCGATTGGGCCGATGCGAAGCTCACACTGACTGCCCTCACGGCGAGCAAGCCGGTCGCGATGGCCGAAGTCGTCGTCACGGAGCCGACCATGCCGATTTTCCTGGGTGCCGACTCGCCAATCCCCGCAATCCACGGTCCAAGACTGGTCGGGGCGACCCCCGGCCACCCGTTCCTGTTTCTGATTCCCGCGACCGGGACCGGCCCGCTCACCTACGTCGTGAAAAATCTGCCCGCCGGGCTGGTGCTGGACAAATCCACGGGAGTCATCTCCGGCACACTCAAAGCTCTCGGTACGACAAAAACTACCGTGACCGTGCGCGGCCCGAAAGGGTCGGCCACGCGCTCCCTGACCTTTATCGGCGGCGACCATACTTTGGCACTCACCCCGCCGCTCGGCTGGAACTCCTGGAATGTCTGGGCCGGTCAGGTCGACGCCCAGAAGGTCCGCGATGCCGCCGATCAGCTCCTTTCCGCCGGTCTGGCGGCGCACGGCTACCAGTATATTAATATCGACGATACCTGGGAAGCGGGGCGCGATGCCGCCGGGTCCATTCAGACCAACGAGAAATTCCCCAGCATGAAGTCCCTGGCCGATTATGTCCACGGCAAGGGCCTGAAGATCGGCATCTACTCCTCGCCCGGTCCCAAAACCTGCGGCAATTATAATGGAAGCTGGCAGCATGAGCGTCAGGACGCCAACACCTACGCCGCCTGGGGCATTGATTACCTGAAGTACGACTGGTGCTCCTACGGCGATGTCGCCACCGGCGACGGCCTGGAGCGGCAGATCAAGCCGTACCGCCTGATGGGGGATGCCCTCAAAAACACGAACCGAGACATCCTCTACAGCCTCTGCCAGTACGGCATGGGCGATGTATGGACCTGGGGTGCGAGCGTCGATGGCAACTGCTGGCGTACGACCGGAGACATTCAGGACAATTGGAGCAGCCTGCGCGGCATCTTCACATCGCAGAACGGCCACGAGCGATACGCCGGACCCGGCCACTGGAACGACCCCGATATGCTGATGGTGGGGATCGTCGGCTTCGGCAACACCCACCCCACCCACTTGAAGCCCAACGAGCAGATCCTGCATATCTCCCTCTGGAGTCTCCTTTCTTCCCCGCTGCTGATCGGCTGCGACCTGACGCGCCTCGACCCCTTCACGAAAGCACTGCTCACCAACGACGACGTTCTGGATGTCAACCAGGACCCCCTGGGCAAGCCCGCCCTGCGGATCGCCGCTGAGGGCGACACCCAGGTCTGGGCACGCCCCCTCTTCGACGGCACTTCTGCCGTCGGCCTAGTCAACCTCGGCTCCGAAAAAGCCCCCGTCCGCGTCACCTGGGCACAGATCAGCCTCGCCGGCTCCCAGCCCGTCCGCGACCTGTGGCAGCGCAAGGACCTGGGACTCTCAAAGACCGCCTACACGGCAATGGTTCCCGCGCACGGCTGCGTCCTGCTGAAGATCGGGAAGGTGCTGCGGGGGGATTAAGGCACAGATGGGATTCATGCTGCCAATATTGGGTTTCGCGGCCTTGTTTCTGCTGAGCCTGACTGCGTCCCTCTTTTTGCTGGTACAGTTTATTTTGTCCCTGAGTCAAAGGCAGCGGCATCGATCCTGGAGTATTCCGTGGCTCGCAGGGAATATACTTTTAGTGTTGGGGCTATTAGTACGATCAGCTCAACCTAGAACGTTTCCACTACCTCCCGGGCTAATTTTGGGCACGGTATGTGTTTTTCTTGTGCCATTTTTATGGCTCGTCGCTTTGTATCAATTCAGGAGGGCTACCAAACGGGTGAAGCTGGCAGATACGGCACAGATTGAAATAGAAACCCAATATATCATTGATATCCGAGGAAATGACCTTGATACCCGAAATGATGTCAAGGTCTGGCCTCCGCCCCCACGAAAATAACTAGTGCTAAAACATATACGTCTGACTTTCTGAATTCTATCATAGGTTTTAATAGCGTCCCGAAAACCTAAGCCAACAACGGCCTGGGCCTGCGCGTGGGCAAGACCGGCAGTACCGGCACTTATACGTCCCTCTGCGACGGCACCACCCCCGGCTCCCCCCTCCTCAGCGACGGCGCGGCGGTCTACACCCCCGGACTGTCCGAGCGGCGCGGCGGGGCCAGCACCTTCTACACCAACGACAAGCAGGGAAACCTCTGGACCCTCAACGCTGCCAATGGAGGCCAGAGCCTCTACCAGGATACCACCGCCTTCGGCACACTCACAGCCTCGGCCTCCAGCAGCCTGACGCCCTTCAAGTTCGGCGGCGGCAACGG
>JANXNV010000269.1 GCA_025353925.1 Armatimonadota bacterium | reverse complement strand
GGCTGATTTACAGCGAGGATGCCACCAAAGGCCGAAATCGGGTCACTTTCGCGTGCCAGCCGGAAAGCTTCTGCTAAGGTTTCCGCTATCGCGGCACCACAGGGGTTCGTATGCTTGATAATCGCTGCCGCCGACTCTTTTTGGTCCGCGAACTCCTGCACCAGCCCATAAGCGGCATTCAAATCGTAGATATTGTTAAACGACAGCTCTTTTCCATTGCGCTTGTGCGCGGAAGCTACCCCGCCGACAGACCCCTGCTCGCGGTAGAAGGCGGCTTTTTGATGCGGGTTTTCGCCGTAGCGCAAGTCCTGCACCTTTGTAAAACCAAGAGCCAGCAGTGCGGGAAAGGTCTCCCCTGCCCTCTCCGGTTCTTGTTTCGCGAGGTAGCGTGTAATGGTCGCATCGTAGGCTGCCGTATGTGCATAGGCCTGCACGGCAAGGCGGGAACGAGTCTCAAGAGAGAGAGCACCTTCGCTGCGCTGCAGCTCGTCTGTCAACGCCGGATAATCGTCAGGCGAAACCACTACCGCAACCGAAGCATGGTTTTTCGCGGCGGAGCGTATCATGGAAGGGCCACCGATGTCGATGTTTTCGACTGCCTCAGCGCGTGATACCCCTGGTTTGGCGATGGTTTCCGCAAAGGGGTAGAGATTGACGACCACAAGATCAATGGGCAGGATGTTATGCTCAGCTATCGTCTGCATATGCTCCGGCTTGGAGCGGTCCGCCAGCAGGCCACCGTGGATCGCCGGGTGAAGTGTCTTGACGCGGCCGTCGAGCATTTCCGGAAAATCCGTGACCTGTGAGATGTTTTTCGACGGAATCCCGGCAGCAGTCAGAGCCTTCTCCGTGCCGCCGGTCGAGATGATCTCAACTCCCATTTCGACGAGGGCCTGAGCAAAGTCAAGCAGACCTGTTTTGTCGGATACACTGATCAATGCTCGCTGTATGCGAATCATTCTTATTTTCTCCTTGAGAGGCAATGGGATTTCGTCTGGGGCATTATTATAGCACCTAGAGGGTCACAAGTCAATTTCTGATGCTACCCAGAGACTGTCACCCAAGATAAAGAAGGACTTATTTAATTTGTGGCGAATAGTGTTTTAGATAAAAATTAACGCCACTCAAAGGAGATGCCCGCGTGAACGGTCGCCTCAAGATCGAAACGGCCCTGAGCCGTCCCTATGTTCCTTCCAGTCGTTACCTGGAAGAAGCAGTCTACGCACTGATGGAGATCAAGCCGGTCCCCAGCCTGGCCGCGGACGTTCGCCCTCCACTTAACATGGTTTTGGTGCTGGACTCTTCGGCAACAATGCACCATTTTCAGCTAACGGATGAAGAGCGGGAATACTGGATGGGTGTCGCTATCTCGCGTGATGAGCTGGACCGGGGAGAGGCCGACCAATCAGAGGCTGTTTACTGGACCGGTCAGACACTGTCTGAGATGCAGAGCATTGCCAGCACTCCCATGGCTCTGGCGGTCGAGGCCATCAAGACCCTGATGACGACACTGCGTGCAACCGATATAATTACTGTTATCGCGTTTGCGGACCGTGTTCATTCAGTTTTCACTCAGGAGGATTGGGCAAGCTTTCCGGATGGCTGCCTGTCGCAGATGGATTTGCTGCGCGAACAGCGTTTGCCGGTGGACATCGGTACCGGTACGTTCATGGCGAAGGCCATTCGGCAGGCAGGGGCGGCGGTCAGCAAAAATGTGTTGGTCCATGGAGTTAACCGGATCATCGTGATCTCTGACGGTATCGTACAGGACCAGGAGGCGACGCTCGCAGCGATCTCTCAGGTGCAGCAGCAGGGCTGTGCAATTACGACGTTGGGAGTAGGTGAAGAGTTCGATGAGGAGTTTCTGATGCGGGTGGCGGATAACTCCCGTGGGGAGTATCATTATGCTGCCGACATCGCGGACATCAATGCGCGGATCGAGCAGGAAATGACGACCCTGGAAACGACGACTGTTACGGACCTTTACCTGGCCGTACGTGGCTTGGGAGGTGCCGTCGTCCAGGACATCTTCATGGTGCGGCCGGCAATGACGGTGTTTGACGAAATACACACGGACGAGGGATGGCTCCGTGCGCGGATTGGAGACATTTCGACTTCCGATCCCAGCAGCGTCGTGGTACAGATCGCGCCTTCTCTTCAGACTGACGGGACGCACCCACTGGTCGAAGCACTGCTGACATGGAACGATCCAGGCTCGCTTGGCACGGCCGGGAATGACCGGGTTGTGATTGAAGCGGCGTTCTCTGACGATGCGAGCCTGCTGACACAAACTAATCCTGATCTTCTGGATCTCGTCGATCGGTATGGGATATTCAAGTATGAGCGGGAAGCGCAGCGTGCGCAGGAACGTGGCGACTTCGATACGGCGCGGGAAAAACTTGGTGCCGCGACTCGTCAGCTTCGCAAAATCGGCGAAGAGAGCCTGGCTCATGATATGGAAGAGCAGCTTACTGGCTTAGGCTCGGTGCCCAATGCGTCGCAGGTCAAACGGATCAAAGCAACAACGCGCCGCCTCGCAAGCACACGAGGCGAATGAATTTACGCAGCGAATGAACATCAGTAAGTACGGCAATAAACAAGGACAGTATCACACGGCATGACTGATTGGCAGATGGGATTGTTGGCCTTTCGCGAAGGGCGGATGCGGGAAGCTGCAGACAGATTGAGCCTTGCACTATCTGAGCAGGAGATGGCGGTTTCGCTGACCGCTCGCTTTGAGACGTGTGCGAACCTTGGTGCCGCTCTCTACGCTGAGGGGCGGCCTGTGGATGCGGTTGCTGCCTTTGAAACGGCTTTCAGGCTCTCCCCGATCCCGATCCCGCCGACTGAACTGACATTGAACCTTGCCCATGCTTATCTCGCGGCTCAGCGTCGCGAGGCAGCACGCGAAGCCCTGCTCTTTTTGCTCTCGCATGCACCTGGACATGTCGCGGCGAGAATGCTGCTTCAGCGTCTTGATCACGCTCCTCAAAACAGAGCCGTCGCTGGGACCGTCATGGGCGATTCCATCGACAGTGCCCGCAAATATCTTCAGACAGTGAATTTCACCCGTGTTGCCGGGGGCGGGTATGATCCAATCGAAGTGCAGGAAGTTCTTTTCCTTGTCGAAGACTATTTGACGCAGCTCGAGCTGCGGCTGCAAGCCACGCAAAATACGGTTTTGGAACACGAAGACGAGATCGATCGCTATCGCCGAATGGAAGAAGCGATGGTGCAAAACATCGTTCAGATGCAGCAGAATTCAGAGCACTATCCCGCTCCTTCTGACGTTTCCCAGCTTTCACCCATCGAGATACTATTTCAGAAGAAAGCCTGATTCTCAGGCGAGTCCTACTCCGCGAAAAGCCGCCGGTAAAGGTTCGTTTGAAGGATGTTTTCGGGATCACATTCCTGCTTGAGGGCCAAAAACTTCGAGATACGTTCTCGCCCCAGGGCTTCCAGCGCAGAGGATCGGTGCAAGGCACTGTCTTTTGCGAAGTAGAACCGACCTTCCGCTTCTAAAACCAGCCGGTCCATTTCCGCCGTTAAGCTCAGCAATGCCCCTTTTTTCTCGGGCGTGACCGCAAAATCCAGCGCGAGAGAATAGCCGTCCACTGCATGCGTCATCAGAAAATTGTCCGGGCGGTGCCGCTTAAAAACTCCGAGGTATGGGACGACCCCGTACGACTGCGCAAGCTTTAGCTGCTCCGAAAATACGGCTTGTGCAGACTCTTTCGGAACAAAGCTCTGATACTGGATTAAACCTCCCGGCTTATACGCATGCTTCCAATTCGGGACATAGTCGAGCAGAAACGCAAAGCCGGCATGGGACTGGGTATGCGTCTGTCCGTGACTGATTGTGGAAGCACTCAGGGATTTTGCGAAGTTGATCGCCTGCATCCCGGAGTCGTTCACAAATGGCTTCATCAGCCGCCACATGACAGATTTGGGAACCACGCCGAAGAGGCTGTCCGGCAGCTCCTGATGTTCCACGCGTAAGCTCTGTACCGGATGAGTATCCTCGCCCGGCTCCAGGTAGTTTGCCTGATGGACCTGGCCCCGCCCAAGAGCATCTCCTGAAGCAAAGCAATCGATCCACCCGACCAGATAGTCGGAGACCGGCAGCCGCGACTCAAAGAGGTCAAATAGGTCCTGGAAATTCCTGACGCCGATTGCCTCGACTTTCAGCAAACCCGAATGCACCTTTTTGAGCTGTAGCGTTAGCTCGGTAATCACCCCAAGCATGCCGAAACCGCCGATCGCCGCATGAAAGAGTTCAGAATTCCCCGTTCGCGAGCAATGTTTAAGTTCTCCCGACGGCAGCAGAATATCGAAGGCCAGGATATGGTCACCGATTGGCCCAGCCTTCCAATTATTCTTGCCGTGGATGTTCATGGCCGCCGCCCCGCCCAGGGTCGGAAACATCGTGCCGGAAACGACATGCGGCCACCATCCATCTTCAATCGTGTACTGCCAAAGCTGCTGAATCGAGACACCCGTCTCCACGCGAATTACCCCGGTCTCCGGATCCCATTTCAAAATGCGCCGCATCCGGGTGAGGTCCAGTGTCACGTTCTCGGCATTGAGCGAGGCGTCACCGTAAGACCGGCCCGCACCGCGTAGACCCACGGAGCGGCCACTGTGCCGCGCCGCGTCAAAAGCCTCTTGTATGCCGTCGCAGTTGACCGGACGGTAAACATAGCTGACGGCGGTGGACGACATCCCCCAGCCCTCGACATTTTCCAGACGCTCCTCAGGTAATGGGATATTTGTTTGATTGTTTAAATGTTCAGCCATTTGAATATCGGAGCAGGAATAGCACGGATGACGGCCATGATCGGCCTCCATCTCGCAGGGACGTAGGCAACGCGAACTTTCTCTTTAGCTGCCAGCAAAATCTCGGCGGCGGCCCGTTCAGCGGAGATCATGCCCGGCATCTTCAGCCCCTGTGTCATAGGCGTATCCACCGGGCCGGGCTTGACCGTCACTACAAACGCTCCACGCCGCTCAATGCGGTTCCGCAGAGATTCTAGATACGTATTCAGAGCCGCTTTTGTTGCCCCGTAAACCGGAGCACCGCGACGGCCACGGTCTCCCGCGACACTGGAAATGCCGACAATCGTTCCAGCTCCGGCCTTCTCAAACCGACGTGCGGCCTCGTTCAGCCAGGCAACTGCACCGGTGAAGTTCGCCGCGATCATCCCAGCATCTTTGTCCGTATAGTATTCGTCCGGTCCGATACGCGGCATCGTTCCTGCGGCGTAAATGATTAGGTCTAGGCCGCCGAGGTCATGCGTGATCTCGGCAAAGAGAGCAGGAACGGTCGCGATTTCGGTTACGTCATGAGGGTAGACCCAGGCCAGCATCTCACTCGCGGCTTCGTTGAGCGATGCCGCCAGTGCCGCCAGCTTGTCCCGACCACGAGCCACTAAAGCCACCTGTGTGCCATCCGCTGTTAGGGCCTTAGCCAGCGCCGCCCCAATTCCTGAAGAGGCGCCGACAATAATTGCGTTTTTCCAATGGGGCATCGCTAAATCCGCCGCGCTGCCCAGAGGACTCCATTATGGAGAATTCTTTGGACATTCGAATCAAAATATGTCGGAAAAGCTTCATGGCCGGGCCGGAAGTAGAAGACGCGCCCTTTACCTTGCCCCTGCCCTACCCCACCGCCGGGACCGGATGTGAATTCGGGATCAATCCCCTCACCAACGGTGGTCGTGAAGCTGGGAAAGTATTCGCCTCCCAGTGGGAAATAGGATTGAAACACGACGGTGAGCGCGGGAGGAACTCCGAACGGATTGCCGTACATCTCTTCTTGGGGCAGGACAAAATCCTCGACACCCTGCGCAATCGGGTGCTTCGGGGCACAAACCGTGATCTCTTCCGCATCTGGCGGGGTTGCTTCACGCCAGCCGCCCATCAGGTCCCCGGAACAGTTCAATACCCCCTTAAATGTCTTAGAGTAGTGAGCCGAATGCAGCGGAATAAACCCAAGGCCATTGTGTACCGCTGAAATGACCTTCGCGGCCGTCTCATCCGTCACTTCGCCGTGCCGGGCATGACCCCACCAGAGCAGGACATCGATTGCCGCAAGGATCTCTTCGGTGATGCCCTGATTTGGGTCATCGATGTTCGCGGTTGTGGCGATGATGCTGCCGCCACTCAAAGTGTTCAGGCCCTCGGCGATGGCACCGTTGAGGCTGTTCGGATAAATCGATTTGGGTGCATGCGTGGGGGCTTCATCCCAGACGAGTACGCGAACGGGGTTATCGGACATAATATCTCCTAAAACTATCTTAATCACCTCCGGCGCCAATGCCGGGTTCCGTCATTTTGCGTGCATCGAGCAGTTCTTCCAGCTGTGCTGCGGGCAGGATATTTTCGGACAGGCAGAGATCGCGCACAGTTCGGCCCTCATCGACAGCTCGCTTTGCCAGTTTCGCGGCGGCATCGTAGCCGATGATAGGGGCAAGGCTTGTCACCATGCTCATCGACCACTCGACGAGGCTTTCAGCACGCTCTCTGTTTGCGACCAACCCAATCACGGCTTTGTCCGTAAAGACTCGCACAGAGCTCGCCAGAAAAGTGATCGACTCGAGCAGGTTCCGGGCCATCACGGGGAGCATAACGTTCAGATCCAAATTCCCGTGCGTATTCGCGATCGACACCGTGACCGCATTGCCCATCACCTGCGAGCAGACCATTATCAATTGTTCGCAGATCACGGGATTGACTTTTCCGGGCATAATGGAGGAGCCGGGCTGCACGGCGGGCAGTGAAAGTTCCCCCAATCCGCAGCGTGGCCCCGACGAAAGCCAGCGGATATCATTTGCAATCTTTAAAAGTGAGGTCGCCACTGTCGAAAGCTGATTTGCGGCTTCGACCGCCGCGTCCTGGCTGCCCTGAGCCTCGAAGTGATTCTCCGCTTCGACAAAAGGCAGACCAAATCGATCCGCCAGCTTCGCGGAGATCGCGGCTCCAAACCCCATTGGGGAGTTGATTCCTGTCCCAACCGCCGTGCCGCCGATTGCCAGCTCGCAGAGTCTTGGCTGAAGGGAGCTGAGCCGCGCCATAGCCAGCTCCACCTGTCGTGCCCAGCCGGAGGCCTCCTGGCCAAGCCGTATCGGTGTCGCATCCATCAGATGGGTTCGCCCAATCTTTACGATGTTGTCCCAGAGTTTCGCTTTGTCGAGGAGTGCCGTATGCAGCCCCTGCAAAGCAGGAAGCAGCTCCCGGTGCAGCGCACTGGCTGCCGCAACATGGATCGCCGTTGGAATAACATCGTTCGAAGACTGACTTTTATTGACATGGTCGTTGGGATGCACGGGCGACTTCGAGCCGATGATGCCGCCCATGATCTCGATTGCCCGGTTGGAGATCACCTCGTTGGTATTCATATTCGTGGACGTGCCGGAGCCAGTTTGATAAATGTCAACTACAAATTGGTCATCGAGCGTTCCGGCGATCACTTCATCCGCCGCTTGGTAGATGCCGGTGGCCGTTTCTAGGTCCAGCAGACCCATCTCCACATTTACTTCCGCAGCGGCCCGCTTGATCGCGCCGAGAGCCTCAATAAAAGGGCGGGAGAAGCGTACACCTGAGACTGGGAAATTGGCAACGGCGCGTGCTGTCTGTGCCCCATAATAGGCGTCAGAAGGGACTTCAAACTCGCCCATGGAGTCTTTTTCGATGCGTGTGTTTGTCATAGGTTCGCACTGAATATCATTTTTGACTCTCTCCAGAGAGGTGGTAGGAAAGCACGGCAAGCTCCTGGAGAAACGAGACGTTTCGGACGACAATCCGTTCCGGAACCTTGAGGATGATCGGGGCGAAGTTTAATATCACCCGCACTCCAGCAAGTATGGCCGTGTCGGCGACTTCCTGGGCTGCTGCAGCGGGAACGCAAATAATCGCGATCCGTGCCCCAATCTCCGCGTTGACCTCGCGGACATCCGCTTCGTTCAGAATGACCAGGTCACCCTGCGGGCGGCCGATCTTCGCGGGATCGCGGTCGAACGCCGCCGCGATATGGAATTTATGTTCGGTCAGCCCAGGGTAGCCGATCAAGGCACTCCCCAGATTCCCGGCACCGATCACCATGATCGGCTGAAGCTGATCAATTTTAAGTATGCGGGCAATCCGTGCCTGCAACTCCAGGACATTGTAACCGACACCAGGTTTGCCGAACTCGCCGAAATACGAGAGATCTTTGCGGAACTGGGCGGCGTTGATGCCCGTCTGCTTTTCCACGTCCGTCGATGAGATGGTCTCCACCTGGGCGGCTTCAAGATCGATTAAAAAGCGCAAATACGTCGCAAGGCGTTCCAGCGTGGGGATCGGGACCTTCGGACTACTGCTGCTGTTGCTGTTCACGGATTATATCTCTTTAAAGCGATTGTGAATTTCATCACAGGTTCCACTCTTATGATTATACTGCCGCCGTCCCTACCTCGTCAAGCCCTCTCGAAGAGTACGGTTCAGCTTGGCACGGAGGAAGACCACCAGGGCGCACTGAAGAGTGCTTCCAATCGGCCATCCGTGGAAGCTGTATCAGAGGCCGGGATGGAACTTTGAGCGATATCGCCGATGAAAACCTGCGCCACCCCCGCTGAGGCATTCTCGCTCACAGAGAGACAACGTATCTGGAAGGTGTTCACGGAATGTGCGGAGGGGAGCTTCTGCGCCGACTGCAGTAATCGGAGTGCCATTTGAAGTATGTACGCCCGAGTGAGGCCGCCGGGCGTACTCTGTAAACCAAATGTTAACTCAATCTGGGACGTGCGCGGGTCACTTTTGACGTCAATCACGGTAATTCCTAGTGCCCGCAGTTCCGGCACGTTCCGCAGCGCGTCGAGCAAAGATTGCTCCGTCGCATCATGCGGTACCGAGGACTGAGGTGCCAGCGAAATTTGGTCCGGGGGCACCACGACCGGCTGAAGCTTGACTTCTGAAGCGGAGGGCAGCCCGAATGCCGCATATGTGCCGTGGCGGTGCGTCGTGGCATACGCCAGGCCGACTACGAGCAGCACCAGCAACACGGCGGCGGCAGAGCCAAGACGCAGGGCCGCCTCCGGGTTTCGGAGCAGCTCAACTTTGCCCTTCGGAGGTGGGTCGGACAGCACTGTTGTTATATCACCAACATCAACACCAACATCAACATCGTCGGCTGACCGCTGCAAGCGAAGCCGCTGCAGCAGCTGCAGCTTCATCTGGTCTGCGGGGCTGTTTGGATTGACATCCAGTGCCATCCGGTACCACTGTGCAGCGTCATCGTATTGGCCCTGGTTTTCGTAAATATCGCCTAGCAAGCTTTGGGCGGTGGAGCTTTCCGGTGCGAGGCGCAGTGCCGCCATGCAGCACTCTACCGACTCTTCCCAGCAGCCTCGGATTCGCAGCAAGTTCGCCTGGGCGAGCAGCGCGTAAGCCTCACGCGGCAGGCCGGACGCCTTGTTGAATAAATTACTTTCAGACACCGGTTGAGCCAAAGCCACCTACTCCTCGTTCCGTTTGCGGCAGAGAGCTTGTTGGAACTTCATCCCAGCGTATTCTCAGGATCGGTGCGATCACAAGCTGCGCGATACGGTCGCCGCGCTGCAGAGTCACCGGCTCCTGACCCAAGTTGATAAGAATCACACGGATGCTGCTGCGATAGTCTGAATCGATCGTTCCCGGCGAATTCAGCAGCGTCAGCCCATGCTTCAGTGCAAGACCGCTGCGCGGTCGAATCTGTGCTTCGCAGTTATCCGGAAGTGCGATGCGGATTCCTGTCGAGACTAAGACGCGTGCTCCGGGAGCCAGTACAAGATCGCTATCCAGTGCGGCCCGCAGATCCATCCCAGCGGATCCGGGCGTCGCATACGCGGGAAGCGGCAGATCAAGAGCGGAAAGTTCGCGCTCGATAGAGACTTGCAACATTTAAGCCTCCTCGGTCTCGGCACGATGAATGGGGAAAATCAGCAGAAAGGCCGTGCCAACCCCCGGCTCGCTCTCCACTTGGGCGGTACCGCCATGGCCTTCCGTCAACGCCTTGACCAGTGCCAGGCCGATACCCGTGCCGCCGATCTCGCGGTTATCCCGGTTGTCCACGCGGTAAAATCGGTCCCAGATCTTGGGCAGATGCTCGCGCGGGATTCCCATACCCTCATCGGAAATCCGAAGTTCGATAAACGACGGCTCCTCGCCTGAACTCTGTGCCGAGAGAACTTGCCCGGTCACACAAACCGTGCCGCCCTGCGGCGAGTATTTGATGGCATTGTTGACGAGATTAGTAAGTATCTGGTCCATCTTATCCGGGTCGGCATCGATGACCGGGAAATCGGGTGGGAAGTCGAGCGTCAGTACGTGGTCTCGTGCATACGCTCGCTGGGCCGCCAAGACTTTTTCGGTCGTCTGTACCACATTGACCGAAGCCCAGTTCATCTGCATTGCCCGGCCCTGCTCAATGCGCGAGATGTCCAGCAAGTCTTTGATCAGGCGGTGTAGCCGGTCACACTCCGAATCGATGATGCCGTAGAACTCACGCCGGGTCGGTTCATCGTAGTAATTATCGTTGTCCGCCAGGAGTGTCGAAATGAAACCCTTAATGCTCGTCAGCGGCGTCCGAAGCTCATGGGACACGGTTGAAATGAACGCCGTTTTCATGCGCTCCACCCCCCGGATCTCCGTGATGTCGTTAAATATCGCGACAATCCCCGCCGGTGCCCCGTCGTCGTCGCGGACAGTGGCACACTGCACCTGATAGATGCGCTCCCGAAACTGCTCTTCCACCCCGGCATCGGGCAGTGTGAAGGCCACTTCTTCCGCCACTTCCGCATTTCCCGAGGTGAGAGCGGCGGCGATGATCTTTCGAATGCGGGTATCCGAAATCGCCCGGGCATAGGGCATATCGATCAGCGGCGTCGTGGAATTAATCCCCAGGATCGCGCGGGCGGAAGGGTTCATCTGCAGCAGACGCCCATTGTTGCCGACCATGATCAGTCCGGCATACAGACTGTCGATTGTGTGAAGCAGTTCCTGCTTCTCCTGAACGACCTCGCGGTACATTTGGGCGGAGGCGATCACAGCGGCACCCTGCCGGGCAAGCTGCTCGAGAAGCCGCACATCCTCCTCGACGAATATCCCGCCATACTTTTTATTGAAGACATGCAGAACGCCGACAGTCGTCCGCTCCAAAACCCGGTTGTCTTCGTCTCGCTTTTCAACCACCAGCGGCACGGAAACGGCGTTATGAATCCGCAGGCGTGAGAGACCTTCGGCAGCAGCACGCGGGTCGAGTGCGGCATCGTAGGTGATCAGGGAAGAATTCGTGCGGAAGACTTCGTTGGAGACGCCCTCCTCAGCGACACGTCGCTCCAAAAGTGTCAGCTCATCCCGGTCGAATCCCATGGCCGGATGGGTCGCGTACAGCGTCGCCGCTCCGATATCGTGGAGCATAAAGACGCATTTTTCCGCTTGAAGTATCTTGGCAATCTTGTCTACCAGCCGCTTCAGAGTGTTTTCGAATTCTCCTGGAGAGGGCAAAGGCACGCTTTGCGGCGAGTGGGGAGTGGTAGTGACGTGGTGATGGGCTTCCGCATACTGAATTCGCTGTTCCAGATCAATATTGGCGCGTTCCAGCTGCTGGATGTATTGCTTCCGGTCCTCATACACGGTTGGAAGCGGATCAGGCTCGTTTGCCCCGGAAGGGAATGGCGTATTCTGCGGCATGGAGAGCAACTTACCTCTCAGAAATTATAGCATAGCGGGTCGCGCGGCGTCAATCGTATTACCAGAAGAATACGCTCACGGCAGCATCAAACGGCCGCAGTTATCGCAGGTCTGAACCTGCACGCTCTCTTTTACGGCCTTGACCAGTGTTGAGGGAAGTGTCATGTGGCATCCCCCGCAGGCATTTCCGTCAAGTCGACCTATTCCGACTCCACCCGCTTTGGCGCGGGTATCATCGTAGCGTTTCAGCAGTACCTGATCTCCAATCCCAGCCGCAGCGGACACGCGCTGACGGGTCAAATCGGTCAGCTCCAGCGTGAGTTCCTCGTACCGCGACCGAAAGGCTGCGACAGTATTTGTCCAATGCCCTTCCGCAATTTTCGCCTCGGCCTCCGCTTCAGTCAGCTCCGCCTGCGCGGATTCCGCCTGCTCCATCAGCTCCAGAATACGCCCGTCCAAATCGGAAATCTGCCGTCCCAATGCCTCGATCTCTTTCTCGATATTCGATAATTCTTTGACGTTCGTGATCGTCCCCTGATACAGCTTTTGCTGATAACTCTTGCGCTTGATCTCCACTGTTTCCAGCTTCAGCTCATTGTCCTTCAGCTCTCCGCTTACCCGGTGCTGGACTGTGCGTTTGCTCGCGGCTTTTTCGCGTGCCGTCTCGGATTGCGCCGCCGCTTCCGTGCCGTTGTCGAGGGTAGATTGTAAACGCTTCGCACGCTGGATTCGCGTATCGATCTGCTGCACGGCATAGATCGCCGTCAAGTTTTCCGACAAAGTGGACATCGGGACAATACTCCTCGTTTTTGCACGTATTTTTTGATTCTAGCAGAATCTCCTGCCTCTGTCAAATACCGGCTCATAAGGTACAATAGTGGTATGGCGAAGGCGCAGACAAAGTATATCTGTCGGCAGTGCGGATATGAAAGCGCGAAGTGGTTTGGCAAGTGCCCCGGGTGCGAAGAATGGGGTACGCTCGACGAAACCATTTCTCTAGCCGCCCCGAAATCCCTAGCGGCTCGCTCCCCCCTGTCCACGTCATTTGTCGGTCACAGCAAGCCCCAGCGGCTGAGTGACGTCCCCTCCCCCAGCGAGGAGGGCCGCATCCTCTCCGGCATCGGGGAGTTCGATCGGGTGCTGGGCGGCGGGATCGTGCGCGGGGCGCTGACACTTATCGGAGGCGAGCCGGGAATCGGAAAATCGACCCTGCTCAGCCAGGTCGCCGGAAATCTGGCCGGGCGTGGCGGGACGGTGCTGTACGTCTCGGGCGAAGAGTCGGCGACACAGATCAAGCTTCGCGCCGAGCGTCTCGGCATCACGACAAACGATCTGCTCCTTCACAACGAAACCGATGTCACGCTTATCACGGCGACAATCCAGGCCGAGCGGCCTGCATTTGTCATTATCGACAGCATCCAGACCATGCAGCATCCCGAGGTCGAGTCGGCTCCCGGCAGCGTTTCTCAGGTGCGTGCCGCGACGGCGCAGCTCGCTCAAGTCGCCAAAGGCGAAGGTATTCCCATCTTCCTGGTCGGTCATGTGACTAAAGAAGGGGCACTGGCCGGCCCGAGAGTTTTGGAGCATATGGTGGACACAGTGCTGACCTTCGAAGGAGATCGGCACTATACCTACCGCATTCTGCGAGCTGTTAAAAACCGGTTCGGCTCGACTGATGAGCTGGGCCTGTTCGAGATGCACGAGGAAGGGCTGATCGAGGTCCCAAATCCCTCCGAAATGCTCCTGGCGGAGCGGACACACAACACGGCAGGCTCCGCGATCACGGCGACAATTGAAGGCACCCGCCCGCTTCTGATCGAAGTCCAGGCCCTTGTTGCCCCCTCCTATCTCAGCAATCCCCGCCGCACCGTTTCCGGGGTCGATACGAACCGAGTGAACTTGATACTTGCAGTCCTGGAGAAGCGAGTCGGCCTGAGCCTTGCCAATCAGGACGTCTTTGTGAATATCGCTGGTGGTGTCCGCGTCGACGAACCCGCAGCGGACCTAGCCATTGCCGTGGCTGCCGCCTCGAACTTTCAGGAGCGTCCAATCGACCCGTCGATCGTGCTGGCCGGGGAAGTGGGCTTGGGCGGCGAAGTCCGGGCGGTCGGTCATATGGAGCAAAGGCTGCGCGAGGCTGCGCGGATGGGATTTCAGCAGGCCATTATCTGCGCCCGCAGCAAAGCAAATCTGCGCGGCTCGACCGGATTGAACGTGATTGGCGTCGAAACCGTACGTCAGGCTCTGGATGCCGCGTTAGCAGGCCGATGAAGCTGCTCCTGCTTTTGCTTTTCCTGCTTTTCGCGGCACCCTGTCTTGGGAAACCGGGGCCATTAGTCATCATTCTCCTTCCGGGAACTAGCCTGCACGAGTGGAGAAGTGCAAATGCCCCGAACCTGCATCGTATCATCGACACCGGCAGTCTGGCCGTGATGAACACGCGCACTGCACGGCTACCGAGCGACAAGCGGCGCGAGTCCCCTGAAAGTGCAGTCCTCACTCTCGGGGCCGGGGCACGAGCCGCTGCCGGGTCGGATGTCACGATCGGCTACAAAGTACACCGTGACAATTTAGCCGAGACGCTCGCGAAAGCGCATATTCCTTTGTCTGTCGGCGGTGGGAGCTATGCGACTCTGATTGCCTCGGCGAGCGACGGCCACGTCACTACGCTCACGAGTTTGATGCCTCTTCCAGAGGGCTGCACAGTCTGGGACGCTGGAAATGATATTCGGGCGGCCGATGCCCTCATTAGAGACGCGGCAAGAAGTGCTGCCGAGCGCGGCGGGCGGCTGCTCGTTCTTTCCGCATTTGTCAGTGACAAAGACTTCGCTGCGGGACGGCGGCTGGCACCCGTTCTGGAATTTGGCCCAGGTATTCCGAGTGGCCTGCTCTTTTCCGCCTCGACCCGCCGACCAGGGCTGGTCACAAACACGGATTTTGCGCCGAGCGTCGCTGCTTGTTTCGGCTTGAAGCGGTCCGACTTTCCGGTCCTGCCTTTCGGAGCCGATTGGGCTGCGGAGTCGTCGCCCCATGCCGAAGCGCAGGTTTTTGCGCTGGAGGCACAGACGTATCGTCAGGGGCAGGGCATGCGCATTCTGCCCTATGCTGCTCTCGCACTTGCCGCCTGGATCATGCTCGGGACTGTGCTGCTGGTCAAAGCAAAGCTGCCGATCTGGGCAGCGGCCCTTCCTCTGGCGGCGGCACTCGCACCGTTGCTGTCCGGTTCGGCGATTGAGGCAGGTATGATTTTCGCAATTGCTGCCATAGTGGCTTTTGCTGCCTCATTGCGCTCAGGGCGGAGTTACGGTCCGAGTCTACTGGCAGCGACAATAGTATGTGTCATCGTCCTCGACATGGCTTCTGGAGATCCGCTGATGCGGCATAGCCTGCTGGGATACTCAGCGGTCGAGGGTGCCCGGTACTACGGAATCGGCAATGAGGCAATGGGTCTGCTGGTGGGATCGGCCTTGGTTGCTGCAGGATGGCTGTGGCCGCGGAGTAGGCTGTCACGAGTGCTGACGGCGGTGCTTTTCGTGGTAATTGCGGCACTTCTGGGTCTGCCCCAGGCAGGGGCGAAGGCGGGCGGGCTGCTGGTCGCGTCAGCAGCGTTCGGCGTGTTTCTGTGGGAAAGCGGCGGCGGTACGTGGTCGTGGCGCACAATCGGCTTTCTGGGAATCGGGTGCGCGGCCCTGCTCGGTTTTGTGGCCCTCGGCGACTCTCTGCTTCCTATCGCATATCACTCACATATGGGGGAAGCGATGCTGCGGATCAGAAGCGGCGGCCTCGGCGAAGCGCAGGATATTATCGCCCGAAAACTGGTGGTGGAGGGAAAGCTGGCCTGGCATAGTGCGTGGGCTGTCCTGCTTTGGGTCGGCCTAGTTTGCTTGAAGGTCACTAAGTCTGTCCCGAATGCAGGTTTTGTTGCGGTCGCGACGTGTTTTTTGT
This sequence comes from Armatimonadota bacterium, assembly GCA_025353925.1. Lineage (GTDB taxonomy): Bacteria > Armatimonadota > Armatimonadia > Armatimonadales > Capsulimonadaceae > JANXMY01. The sequence continues at coordinate 1,603 of JANXNV010000269.1, read as the reverse complement.
TTAACGACGCTGGGGTAGTCGCGGCAGCATTATGCCTAGTGCCACTCTGGTGTGATGCCGCTGGTCGACAGGCAGAAAAAAGCCCTGGAAAAGGATCGCTCTTTCCAGGGCCAGCACATTCAGTGTAAAACCTTACTGAGTCGGCGCAGCCGGGGCCATCGGGGCAGCGGGGTCAGCAGGTGTGGCTGGGGCCATCGGAGCGGCAGGGGCCGTCGGAGTAGCGGGTGTTGTGGCTGTATCGGGGGTTGCCGGAGCCATCGGAGCTGCAGTGTCCATGGGAGGCATCAGCACCTTGTCGATAATGTGGATGATCCCGTTGGTCGCATGGATATCAGCCTTAATGACTGTCGCATCGTTGATCATCAGCTTGCCCTTGCGGCCCTTCGTAACCTGCAGGGTGGCTCCCTGAACGGTCGGAGGGGAGGTCGGGCTGGTCATACTCATGGCGGCCGCCGCATCGACGCTGGCCGGGATAACATGGTAGGTCAAGATTGACTTCAGCTTAGCCGGGTCGGCGATGAGGCTATCTAGTGTACCGGCGGGCAGCTTGGAGAACGCTTTATCATCCGGGGCGAAAACCGTGAACGGACCCGCTCCTTTCAGCGTCTCGACCAGACCGGCGGCCTGAAGTGCCTTGACCAGCGTAGTGAGGTTCTTTGCCGCCATTGCCGTATCGACAATGTCCAACGTCGCCATCGCGGCGGGTTTGTCCGCTGGCTTATCGGTTGCCATCGGCAGTTCCTGTGCCGTTTCGCCGCCCATCGGCGTGCCCACACCGCTGGTCATCATAGCTGACTTGGCATTCAGGGATTCGTATGCGGTATTGTAATTTGCGATCTCCGTCTTTTCCGCGTCGTTCTCGTAAACATCGCCGATTTTCAGGCCGTACTCTGTGGCGAGCGAAGGGAAAGTTTCACCGCGCTCCACTGCCGCCGAAACGGTATTGAACGGAGTGTAGCTCTTTTTCGCAATCTTAGCGATCGTCGCGATCTGGCTGTCGGAGAGGCCCCGATTTTTCGCCTGCTGCAGATCCACGTAGTTGTAGAACGGGTTGTTCAGCGGGGTATAGTCGATTGTCCCAGTTGACATCGATGTAGTAGTAACCGTTGGGGCGGCTGCCATATTGCCCGTTGCGGGGGCCATTGGAGCGGCCATCGGAGCCGGATCCATTTGGGCGGGTGCTGCCGGTGGTGTCACGGCATCCTCAGCGCGGACGCCGGATGTTGATGCCGCCAGCATGGCGGCGACTGCCGCGGCGACTGTCCAGTTTCGGGAAAAGTTGCGTGTTCGCATGAGAGGGGAACTCCTTCTTAATATCACAGGGAATAGCCGAATCTTGGCTTGCGGCTTGCAGGCAAATTTGCTTGCTCGCATAGAGATCGGTATCGTACAGACCCTTTATACCTCGTGAAACCAGAAAATCAAACCTTACCGGGTAAATTATCTAAAATATGTCGACAAAACCTTATCTGCAGCGTTATTTCGGCCCGCAGGGAATACTTAAAGCCGCCCTGCCGGGATTTTCCGTCCGTCCGCAGCAGCAGGAAGCTGCTGCCGCAGTCGAAGCCGCCCTCAGCACCCCCGGCGGTCTGGCACTCATCGA
>JANXNV010000247.1 GCA_025353925.1 Armatimonadota bacterium | reverse complement strand
CGGAAGAAGCGGCCCGCAAGCGGGTCACACGGGCCTTGGACAAAATGCGCCGGTTCTTCGGCAAGAGCGGGGTCATCGCTCCCGGTGCGGCCCTGGCACTTCTGCTGACTTCGCATGCCGCCGAGGCGGCTCCGATGAGCTGTGGTCCGGCCATCGCGCAGCTCACGACAAATCTTCTGGCGGGCCATGCCTCAGCGGTCGTGACCGCCACACATGCCTACCAGCTCTCGGAAGGAATAGTAAAAGCCATGAAAATTGCAAAATTGAAGCTGCTCTCGGGCGGTGCCGCCCTTGTCTTCGTTGGAAGCGCGGTCTCGTACGGAATTATTCACGGACAGGTCCCGGACCAAAAGACACTTTACCGTACGGTATTGCTGACGGGGAAAGCGCGATATACCGACGGCACACCAGCAGGTGGGGTGCGGATTGAGGCACAGATACAGGATACGGCTCAGAACCAGATGCTGGCAATTGAAAAGCCCGGTCTTGCGACTAATCGCGCCCAGCAACTTTCAGAAAATATGACACGCACGCGGGCCGATGGTACTTACCGGATGGCGGTCGGAGCAAACCTTCCCTACAATATTATGCTCCTGCCAAGCAATCTTGACCAAGCTGGACAGGATGACGGCTGGGTCGCGGCTGCTCCTGAAGGGGTATCCGGTCAGAAAAATCAGAAAGTCGCCGTGCCGGATTTGATCCTGACCCGTGGGGCATTCATGACCGGTACCGTCACGGATAAAGCAAGCGGCAAACCGCTGCCCGGCGTATACGTTGGCAGCTATGGGCGGGCGCGTCCCTCATCGAGTGCGGCGATTATTGTCGGTATCACCGATAGCAATGGACATTACCGCCTGCGAGTCGCTCCCGGCAAAACTCAGACTTATGTCGCGGATGATCGCTACAAAGACGACGCCGAGATGACAAGTTCGACCGGGACAGTAGAGGAGGGGCGCCCGGTGACCGCAAACTTTCGGGTTACGCCGAAGTAAGAGTGGTCGGGCGGCAAACTATGGAGTTAGAAGATAACGAGTACGTCCCTGAGAACCCGGATTGGAAATCCGGGTGAAGGCAAGGACAAGAGGGCGCAGCAGGGTAAGAGGGTGCGGAAAGAACAAGAGGGCGCAGCAAGCAGCGCCCCTACGGGTGTGAAAAATCCCGGTCATGGTGTGACGTGTCCCCACGCCGGCCCTACGGCGTAGTGGTGGCTAGCGGCAGCCACCCACACAAAAAAACAGCCCCTCCCGAATCCAAGATTTGGGAGGGGCTTCTTCGGGACTAAGTCCCAGTATTTTGACCGCGCACCTGCCTTTGAAATCGTTGCCTCTCGCTTGAACACACGCCGCCGGCTCCGGTCAGAAACACCGGACGGCACACGGGCCACGCACCTTATCGCTGCTGCGTTCCCACCCTGACGAGGTTCGGAGGTCGTCCGTTGCGCCGGGTCCGTCCATCAGCACTGCGCACATGCGCCAATTCGAGAGTGAGCGCCCCGAGGGCAGGAGTTCCGCCTCCCATGATGCGGATTTGGAGTGTAGGGCACCGCAGCCGCCCCGCCTAGCACGGTCAAATCGTGAACAGCTCGGCTAGTATACCCGAACGGTCTGCAAATTGCTGGGGCAGTTTAGTTAAACACTTTCTTACCGGCCCCGACAATATCCTCGCGTGAGAGGGTCCAGGTCTTTGCCAGCATCCGCAGGCCGGGAACGGGCGAGACGCTGCCCGGGAGCAGAGATTTGCCGTCCGTTTGCACGAAGTTCTTCTGGTTCGGATCCAATCCCTCGCCCAGCCAGCCGATCCGGTCCTGTACCTGGATGGGTGCATCGTTCGGATTGTTCGGTGCAAACCAGGCCGTCACCGTGTAGCGCGGTGCTTTGAACGAGTACATGTCTTTGTCCTGGCTCATGTCGATCTTGCGGCCTTGATCGCCGCCGATCTTTCCGGCCCGGACTGAGGCCGCATCCTGCATGATCGTCACATTCGGGTCCACCGCACTCCCGAGGCCGTATACTCCGATGTCCGGCAGCTTGTAATTTTCGTCCTGAAGGCGGATTTCGACCCGGCAGCCGTCGACGGGGCCGAACTCACGCGCCCCGGTCTCAAGCACAAACTTTTTGGCACCGATCGCATTCAGTGATCCCTGCAAAACGAACACCTTCGGTGCGACTCGTACCAGCTGGGGGCGGAAGCCCATGTCCAGTGGCACCTTTGTGTCGATCGGGCGGTATTTCAGGCGGCCCTGCAGCTCGCGAAGCTGTTTGCTCGCGATCTCCAGGTTCTGCGTCTCGGAAAGGTCTTTGCCGTCTTTGACCGCGATCAGCTTCTGATGCAGATCCAGGCAAGCTTGCCACTGTTTGACCGCTTCCTGCTCCTGGCCATTAAATTCCAGGGAGTGGGCGTAACCGTGACCGACTGTCATTACGCCTTTGTCGGCCCCATCAAAGTTTATCTGATCTTTCAGGCCATGCTGATCGCTCTTCTCATCGACGACCGCCTTGGCCGTAACGACATCCCAGCCTTTTCCAAACCAGTGGCGTGACTGAGGAAAATCCTGAATCTTGCGGAAATAATGGACAAACGCCATGTCCGAATACAGGTCCGGCTGGTCTTCGTTGTTGTCGATGCCTTCCTTCAGCAGCGCGACCGAAAGCGGGATATACCGGCGATCGGAGCGCTCCTGCGAGTCAGTAAAGTTATAGTCCATGTGCCAAGCCCCGGTCTCGTAGACATCGATTTGGTGCGGGTCCAGCCAGGTGATGATGCGAATCAGCGGCATAATGGCGTCGTAGTCACCGTTGTGAAAGAACTCGTCGCAGCGCACCCAGAGCATCCCCGCGATGGCTTCCCGGAAGCCGGTGAAAGCACCCAGCGCGAAGGTCGCCGGAAGATTGGAGCCGGCCAGACTCAGACCACTGGGTCCACTCTTGGATTTAGGCGGCGCGTAATTTTTCTTGTAAAACGGGTCGATGAGCTGTGTCTGTAAAAACCCAATGGGGATAAACAGCAGCAGCGCAATCACGAGCAGGGACAGTCGGCGCGAAGAAGAAAGCATCTTAAACCTCCCGCTTATCAAAGATCAGTGAGCCGACGGTCAGCAGAATCGCCGTGTAAACAATCGCATAGAGAATATTCCAGGCGATATAGATCGGCTCATTCGTGATGTGCTCGTGCGGATTGATGATCGGGTTTTGGATATTATAATTGGCAAAATTCGGGATGACCACATGCAGCACCTTAAAGATGCCGACGACAAACGCGCTCTTCGGGTGAGTAGGGTCATTGCCCGGATCGGCTAGGGCTTCGGTTAGAGAGGAGGCGTTGCCCAGAAGCCAGACGGCGAAAGTCAAAAAGAAGTTGACGAACGGGGACAGAAACACGGAGAAGAACATCGCGACTGCGCCCAGCAAGGTCATCTGAAAGAAGATCATCAGAATGCCTTTGGAAATAGCTAAGACGGCAGGGCCTGGGTTAAGCCCGTATTGAAACCACTGCTTCGCTGCTACCAGCAGAATAAAGACCATGCCCATCAGCGCAATGTTCAGCAGGACCGTCATCAGGCCGCCGAGAAACTTGCCGCACAGGAATTGGTACCGCTGCACCGGTTTCGACAGGATACTATAGATTGTGCGCCGCTCGATCTCCTGGGGGATGAGCGTAATATACAAAATCACGCTAATAAAGACCCCCGCCAGGGAAATCACCCCGAGGCCCAAGCTTTTGGTGACAGTCAGGTCACGGGCTTGGGTCGCCAGACCCGCGAATGCGACACCCATCAGAATAATTGCGAGACCTGCAAACAAAAAGATCAGCAGGACTTTTCGGCGCATGGCCTCGCCGAACGTCCCGGAGGCTATCAGCCAGATCGTATTCATAACTTAATTCTTCTCCACCAAATTCTTCTCCATCGAATTCTTCTCTAAGGCCGAAGGGACCGTAAAGGCCGTCCCCGTCTCAAGCTCGCCCTGATGGACTACCTCATAGAAGATGTCTTCCAGCGTGCGCCGGGTCTGGGTCATGGAGAGAACATTGCCGCCCGCCGCCCGTACCCAGTCCAGTACCCGGTTTTTGCTTTCGGTGGAAGCCGCCGTGGTAATTGTCAGTGTGTTCTCGACTAGCTCGCTCTTGCTGGAGAGGTCTCGAAGCTGGGCCATCTGCGTCTCGGTGGCCTTCACGCCCTCCGCGACGACTTCCACGCTCCCGCCCGCGATTAGCTCATCCACATGGCCGAGGCGGCGAATTTTGCCGCCGTGCAGGATGGAAACGCGGTCGCAGACAAGCTCGACATCGGAGAGCTGATGGGAGGACAGAAAGATCGTCCGGCCTTCACTCTTCAGGTGCAGAATGAGGTCCCGGATATCCCGGTGCGCGACCGGGTCCAGGCCCGAAGTCGGCTCGTCGAAGAACAGCACTTTCGGGTCATTAATCAGGGCCTGGGCGATCCCGACACGCTGCAGCATACCCTTGGAGAAGGCCCGCAGAGACTTTTTGCCCGCATTCTGCAGCCCGACCAGCTCCAAAAGCTCGTCGACGCGCTTCTGCTTCGTCGTACCGGACAGGCCAAAGAGGCTGCCGTAGAAGCCAACCACTTCACTGGCCGTCATATGCTCATAGAAGTAGGGAGATTCGGGCAGGTACGAGAGCTTTTCTTTGACATCAATGTCACCGGCGGGCTTGCCGAGTACCAGGACTTCCCCGGCGGTGGGAAAGATGAGGCCAAGAAGAGTTTTGATGGTCGTCGTTTTGCCGGCCCCGTTCGGCCCCAGGAATCCAAAGATTTCGCCCTCGTAGACATCCAGGCTGATGTTGTTAACGGCGGTGACTTTCTTGTACTGCTTGACCAGATTCTTGATCTCAATGGCCTTGCCGATCCCGTCTTTGAAGCCGGGCGGTGCCATGCCATTGCCGGACAGGGCATCCGGGCTGGGAATGATTGTGTCTTGTGCCATAAGTTCCTTGCGTTCCTTCTGAAAAGAGATTCTGCTGAATGTGCTTGGATACAGCATTGGGATCTATCAGCAATACGGGGGAATGCGTCGCGTTAGTGCCGCCCGATGAGGAAATGAAAAATTGCAAGCAAAATTGCAAGCGAGAGGACGGCGCAGCGACGTTGCCCACGCCTTTAGTATACAACGTTCCCGTCTGTCTGTCAAGAATCCGGCGACTTGGCAAGGGTCTTCACAGCAAGACCGCCCCCAGGCTTAGATAAGCCGGAGGGCGGTTCTGTATGCTTCTCTTGAATTCAACCGCGGGAATTTATCACTCGTACCGAATATCATCCAGGTAGAACGTCACCGGCGACCCGGCTGCCCCCAGTGTCCATGCAAAGCCTGTGATGATATGCGACATATCCCGACCCCGCAGGCTGATCGTATACTTCTTCCAGGTCTTTGTCAGCGCGACCTTGTCCAGCTTGCCTGTGCCGCTGTCCGAATTGGGCTTGTCTTTACCGATCAGTCCAAACAGAAACGTCACCACCTCGGTGCCTTTGTCGCCCCGCGCCCAGAAGCTGAGAGTCTTGGCACCGGCAAGGTTGTAGCCCCCGGCCATGCTCCCCCAGTTGTTGTCCGGGTTCTGCCAGACCACGCCGCCCCAGTTGTCGCTGGCCGTATAGGAGACTTTG
>JANXNV010000139.1 GCA_025353925.1 Armatimonadota bacterium | reverse complement strand
CCAAGATAGCTGCTGACGCGCAGGCGGCTCTGCACGACGGACTCGAAGTGCGCTTTCCACATATTCGCCTGTGCCGAGAGCGGCACCTGGTCGCTTCCGCCGTACTGCACGTCCTCGATCTTGTACAGTCCGCTGCTGATGGTCAGCGACACCTCGGGGACGCAGAGCGCGGCGGCGTACTGACGCTCGGCTTCCCACACATCGTCGGGCACCAAAGCACTCCCGCCCCACAGCCCAGTGATCGCGATGCTTTTGCGCACGAGGGCGACCTGCGGGATGCCGAAGGTGTTGGGAATCTCGACCCAGGCCCAGGGCCGACCGTCGCTGTCGGCGTTGTCCGGCCCGAGGAAATAGTCTCGCCCGGATTGGAGCAGGGTGCCCCGCGCCGTCACGGTGATTGCCCCGCCGCCGTCACTTGCCAGGTCCTGCCCCAGCGGCAGGATGCCCCGCGCTCCCACGGGCGGGTCGTAGGAGCGCGTTCCTGCCGCTGCCGGGTAGCGGCGTCCTGTGCGCACGGCAAAGGACTGGACTGCCGAGGCCAGATGCGCGGCCCATGGCACTGAGGCAAAGGGAGCCGCCGCCGGGTCTGGGATGAGTCCGGCGGCGGCGTACAACGCCTGCACGTCGGCAATGATTGGATGGGCGGCTTGGGGCATGGGACTCTGCTTTGCCTTTTTCTACTTCGCTTTTTCTTTGGCTGTCAGGATAGTCGCGATCAGATCCTTCTTCGCGGCCCCCTCGGACACTTCTATCCCGGCGGCGCGGGCCAGTGCCACGAGCTGCGGCACCGTCGCTTTGTCCAGCTTCTCGGCGGGGTCGAACTCGTCGGCGGGAGGAGCGGAGTGCGTGTCAACTTCAATCGCGCTGGTCTGCGTGGCCGGGGGAGTCACGGGCAGGACTGTGGGGACAGGGGCGTCCGCCGCCGCTTCCCAGTCGCCCCACACAAAGATTTTATGGCCTTTCTGCCACAAGCCGTCGTTTGAGATCATGGAGCGCAGGATGACCGGGGTGCCGTCCGAGTCGATCTGCATGAGCAGGATCGGCATATCGGTATGCACGGTCTGTCCGTTGAGGTGGTTGTCTGGGAAGCGCATCGTCAGCCGCATCGGCAGGTCCACCATATCGACGCGAACGGCGGTCGGATCGCCAATCAGTCCGGCGACGCGCAGGTGCGGGGTCCCGCTGCCGGTAAACTCGCGGCACTTACCGCTCTTAACGTCTTCTGCCGAAACGCCCGGCATTTGATGAAACATAGTAATCCTCTCCTAAAACTGAAATACGTCCGGGGTTCAAGAAAAACGCTGCTGCAGGAGAAATTCCGCTGCGGGGAAAGCAAAGTGTTTTTCCCGCAGCGGCCTCTCGGGTGCAGCCCGGAACGAAACGGACCGGAACGAACGGCTTAGATCGGAGTCAGCCCCCGCGAAATGGCGAAGTGGAGCGCGGACTTCATGCGCAGTACGCTGAACACGCTGACCAGGAACGGGTAGACCTGCGGAGCAGACGCCGTGGGGGCGATCTCCTGCGCGACGTAGCCCTGAACGTTGGCGTTCGGAGCAAGCTGCGGGAGCTGCACCTGCGGCAGCACCTGCACGTCGAGGGACGGATCGCCTTTGGGGAGCTGGTCGCTGCCGAAGATCATCGTGCCCGGAGACAGGAAGCGGCTCGGCAGGATCGGAACGCTTTCGCCGGTGATCGGGTGAACGTAAAAGGCAACCTGCGTGCCCAGTGTCACCCCCGACGGCCCCTGGTTGATGCGGATGATGGACCCGGCCCCTTCGGCCAGATGCGCCAGTGACCGGATCTCCTGCTCATTGGCGAGGATCCACTGCTTGCGAGCACCCTTACGAAACAGCCGGCCTAGCTGGCTGTCGATGTGGGTGGTCGTCAGCGGGCCGACCGCGACCTGCACCTGCTCGGCAGGCGTACCGTTTGCCGTCGTGATCAGGTTGACCAGCCCGTTGTAAGCCAGCGGGTTCGTCCCGTCGCCCCACGGCGCCAGGTTCGAGGTGGCGTCGCCGTTGATGATGGCGTTCTCTTCGTTGAGCATCGTGTTGTAGATGCCGTTGGTCTTTTCCGTCTGCAGCTGGTTCTGGAAGTTCGCACCCGCCGCCGCCGCAAAGCCGGACACGCGCCCGATCTGGCCCATCAGCTTGTAGGAAGCGTTCTGGTCGGCATACACGCTGGTATGCTCCGCCGGTGCCCCGAGTTCGCTGAAGAACGCCTGAAGCGCACCGGTCTGCTCAAATCCGCCGTTGATGCCGTACTTGACGACCGGGACCGGGAAGGCATGGGCGTTCGTGATGGGGGCCGTGAACGTGATCGTCTGGGTGCCCGCGTTGATGCTCTGGATGACCCGCGCTTCCTGCGCTCCGGCCACGTCGATGAGGAGCGTGTCGCCAGGGGCGAAGCCGGCCACGCTGGTGACGACTGCCGTGGTCGCCGCCGCCAGGATATTTGCCGTCGTCGTGGTGGCTCCGGCGTATCCGCCGCCGAGCGAGACGAGCTGCTTCCACTTGGAGGCAAGGCCCGCGCCGTTCGTGCGAGGGATGCGGTTTCGCATCGGGGTCTCGAGCGGGATCAAGACCTTCGCCTGATCTTCCAGGTTCTCGCGGACCGGGAACGCGGAGTTCGTGCTGGTGATGGCCCGCTGGAATTCGGCCTGAGTCAGGCCGAGCTGCAGCAAGATGTTGGACACGTCGCCGGTTGCCACCGCCCGCTTGATTTCTTTCTTGTCAATGCGGCTGTCGGTAAAATCCTTGAAGCTTCTGGGTTTCGCGGCGCGGGAAAAGATCGGCTGCGATAAGACGATCTCGGAAGTCGGGTCGCCGGACATAAATCCGCCGGTATCGAGGTTGAGCATGGGTGTTCCTTTTTCCTTCCGGCGGGCCGGGAGGCGTATGTCATTCGGGGGTCAACAAAAAAAGTGCCGCGCATCAGTCGATGCGAGCACTTTTTGCTTTCCGAGGGAGGTTGATGAGAGAGGCTGAGAGTTGCGAGCCGCCGCGTTCTACAAGCTGCCGTACTCTATAAGCCGCCGTATTCGGCGAGCTGCGCGGCGAGAAGGCCGATCTGGTGGGAGGCTTCCTGCCGCTTGTTGGCATCCGGCTCTTTTTGCGCCGCGTCGATCAGGGCGTCATACTGGCTCTTGAGCGCGGCGACCTCTTCGCCGCTGGCCTCCCCGCCCGTCGCCTCGTTTGCGGCGAAGGTGCGCTCAAGAGCGGCGGGGAAGCGGACGGGCTGCGGACCGGCGGCAGGCTGGCCGCTGAGCCGCTTGATCTGTTTCCCGGCCCTTTCGATCTGCTTCTCAGTCTTTTCGATCTGCTTCCCGGCCTTTTTCAGCGCGGCATCCTTGGACGCGCCGTCGAGCTGCAGGCGGGTGAGAGTCGCTTCCATCTGACTCAGGCGAGTCAGCGTGGCCGCCTCCGCCACGGGAACCGGGGGAGATGCCGGGGGCTTGGAGGCAGTATCGGCGGGAGCCGAATTGCCGGAGCGGCGAGCCAGCTCGGCTTCTGCGGTCCGGTACTGGTTGTTCAGAGCCTTTGAGACCTTGCCTATTTTTTTTGCCATCTTTGCCAGTTTCTTGGTTTTGATTCGGGTGATGTCCGCCCCTTCGGCCAGCAGCAGGTCGCTGACGGGAGCGGAGAAGAGCGCGGCCCCTGCACCCGCAGAAGCATTTTTACTTACAGGAGCATTTTTACTCGGCAGGATGGTGACGGCCACCTCGGCTGTCAGGGCGTCCGTGCTGAGTCCGTCCGCACGGGCGATGACGAAGCTCGCATCCTCATCGAAGGGGCGGTCGACCAGGCTGTTTTCGATCCACTTGACGGTTTCTGTTTTGTTGCCGCGCATGACGACGGGGTTGACGCCGACCGAGAATCCTTTGTAGGTGCCGTTCTCGCATTTCGCCCACTCCGCGTCATCGGTGATCTTGGCCCGGAGAAAGCAGCCCTTGTCGTCCCAGGTGACGGCCTCTGCGGTACCCGCAGCGACCGGTCCGTGCATGGCGCGAACCGCGCCCCACTTCATGTAGTCTTCACTGGCCTTGATCATGGATTTCCGTGTCAGATCAATGCCGTCACCGACTACGGCGTTGACATAGCAGTAGCCTTCGACAATGCGCTCCGCTTTGTCGATCCGTACGATCGGGGCATAGACCCGAACCGGCTTCATCATTTTCGTGACCGGATTTGGTTTCGTTGTCATGTGTAAACCTTTCGTGTAAACAGGCAAGAAGCCCCGCCCTTGAGGGCTGGGGAGAAGTCACTTCCCAACAATTGAGGCACTGCACGTCGCGGTCCCGCCCGTCGAGAGCGTCCACCGGAGCCGCCCGACCAGGCCGAACTCTTGCGACGCACTGTTCTGGCCCGCAAGCGTCGTACTGAAGATGCCGGGCGCGGTGAACGGCTGCGAAAAGAGCGGGTACCAGACGTTGTCGGCCCCCTGCCGGTCGTAAGAGAAGGTCAGGGTCCCCGTGATCGCCGTCACCGAGAAATCAATGGCCAGGATGTCGTAGGCCCCGACCGGAATGCCCTGGTTCTGGGCCTGTCCATTGAATCCCGGCCCTGGCAGCTGGGTCGAGTCGCTGGTTTTATTCAGCACCGTGCCGGCTGGCAGCAAAAAAACATTTGCTCGCATTCCCATAAAATTAAATCTCCTCTGAATCTTTCTGATCGTCTTCCGCCTGGTCGCGTTTTTTCATTTCGGCATCCACGTCGTACATTTGGCCGGTCCAGCCGCTATTTGTCTGAGACAGCCACAGCACCCCGCCCATCGGGATATCGGCAGCCATAAAGACGGCTCCGTCCATCCCTGCAAACGGGTCAGCGGCGTCTGCCGGAGGGCAGCCCGCCGCAAGCCACGCGGTCACCAATTTGAGACACGGCGAATGAGTGCAGATCGCGGTGGTGCCGATATTCCCCGCTTTGGCATCTGCCAGAACCGCTCGCAGTGCGGGCATAAATCGTCCGGCAAAGCTGTTGAAGCTCTCGCCGTTCGGCAAGGGCTGGTCTGGGAGATTTTTGACCAGTCCGTCCTCGACCGCTTTGAATTCGTCCGAGTCGCGGCCTTCGAATTCTCCGAGGTTCCACGCCCGCCAGTTCCGGTTTCGCTGCAAAACTGGCACGCCCGACTGCCGGGACACTTCTTTGGCCGTTTGGACCGTGCGCTTCAGGTCGGACGTCAGGAGGCTCTCCAGGCACCGAGAGGCCATGAACGCCCCGATTTGCTTTGCCGTTTTCCGACCCTTTTTACTCAGCGGCTCATTCAGCCAGCCGAGAGCCGCTTTGGCGGAGAGCTTCGTGGGAGCATGGCGAACGAGGTACACGCTGGGCTTTTGAAGGCGCGTCAGCAGTGCGTCGTACTCGAGGCGCGTCTTCGGCTGCTCGGCGCGAAGAATAGCCGTAATCAGCCTGTCTCTGCCTGCGGCAAACCCAGCACTGCCTGCGGTGGACCGGTTCGTATTTGTAGTCAACCGTTTTGTGGCCCCGCCCCCCGCATCATCCGGCGAGGTGTTATCTGGCGAGGTGTTATCTGGCGAAGGGGGAATGGGGGGGTCCGTATTATCCGGCGAAGGCGATTGCAAGTCGGAATTCGTTTGCAAAGCAACGCTCAGCGGCACCAGGGTGTTCGGGACCAGCACGATGTCGCCGCCGTCGATGGGGTCCAGCCCTTCTTCTTTGCGGCCCTCATTGATCGTTTTCTGCGGGGCACCGATGAGCTTCGCGTTCCGGTCGGCCCGCTCCAAAGCTTTCTCTTCGCGGGCGGTGACGTTCTGGCATTCCAGCAATTTGCCGTAGCCCATCCGGCGCAGCATATCGTCGTAAGTCGCCTTGCGAAAGTCCAGCAGTGTGCCCGCACCGAACTGACTGGTGCTCTCCATGCTGTCGCCCTGGCTGACTTTGTACTGCTCCCCGGCAAACCCTAGCGAAGCTGGCTGGACACCCATCATGGCGCAGGTGCGGCGCAGCAGCCACAGCTCGAACTCCTGAAAATCTTGGTCCTTACGGCTGTCATTGCCGACTTTGGCGGTGCCGCCCGGCACAAACTTGGTCTTCTGCCGCTCGGCGTTGTCGCCGGACAGCTTGGCGTCCCAGTAGGCTGCGAACTGCATCACCATGTCCGGCGTCCACGCCTCGGGCAGGGCCAGTTTCTCGGCGGGCGTATTGCCGTCGGTCAGCCAGCGCCGGTTCCAGTCATCGGCCCGCAGCGCGGAGTTGACGGCGTTGATCAGCCACTCAACCGGAGACGCGAAGTACGGCGTGTAGGACCGGGAGGCAATGCCGTCATAGGCCAGCTGCTCGCGGGTGAACCGGGCCGTCAAAACGCCCCATATCCACTGCTCGTACACGGCGTCGCCGGGTCCCGGCCAGCCGAAGGCATCTACGCACGGGCGAATGGTGGCCGCGTCGATGGCGACGGCGGACAGCAGATTTCCGGCCCGGCTGTTTTGATAGAAGATCGACATCGCGCCGACGACGCTGAGATCCTCGATAATCTCCCCCTCAAAGTGGGCGCGGCGTTTGCCCGGGCCGCCGAGGCCGCCGTCCTGACCAAAGAAGTCTTCGGCGTCCGCGATCGCGCGTTTGACCTTGCGGCCATTGTCCTTTTCGTTTTGCGCAACGATCTGGATGGGGACGGCGGCGACTTCGCGCTTGAGGTGCTGAATGCAGGAGCGCAGCACGTCGTAATTGTCCGCGAGCTGACGCAGCGTCTGGATCGTGACGACCGAGCCGGGCCTGCGCTGGGGCGGCATCGGAGTCGAGAACCAGATCGGGTTATCGTAAGCGTAGAGCGGATACAGGCTTTGGCCGGTATTCGGGCCGGGGATAGTTGGCTGGGGCGAATCTACGGACAGCCCAGAGGCCCGCTCTACCATTTGGTCCATCGCGCTCTGGACGCCTTCGCGCAGGACGCCGGTCGCAGCCGAGCGGGCTTCCTCGCGGGCCAGGGCCAGGAACGCTTCCTGACCGATAGACGCTTCCTGACCGATAGAAGGGGCCGCAGCACTGCTTGAGACGGGGGTGCTTGAGACCGGGGTGACGGCTTCGGCTGTTTTTGACCAGGGAAATCTCAATGGTTACTCTTTTTCAGATTGAGGGCGGCGGCGGTTCGGTGCTGATATTCCTGTTTTAAACCAAGTGCTTCCGGGCAGAGCAGCCGGGACAGAACCTGAAGCTGGCAATGAGGACAGAATAGGAAATGCGTCCAGAACTCACGCTCGGCAAGAAGCGCACGGCGGAGCCGGTCGTTGTCCTTCTTCAGCCGATCCGCACTCGCCCGCAGAGCCTTGTGTTTCTGGTGAGACATTTCGATTTCCTGGCGAGGCCTGTTTACCGCTTCCTGGCGAGGCCTGTTTACCGCGAGACGCCGTGAGGCCTGCGGCTAACGTGCGGTGAGCCAGTCCAGAAGCTCGGTGTCTTGTGCCCATCCGCCGGGGATCGCCAAGGCGTTGAACGCGTCGGCCAGCGCGTCCACCTGATCGTCGATCCCCGCGGGGTTGTTTGGCAGAAAGGAGCGCAGTTCGTGCTTCATCGCCGCGTTCCAGGAAGCGCGAACGCAGGCAACGTTTCCTCCGTTCAGCTGCGAGCTAAACGGGTCGGCGCGAATGTGCTTTGCGCCTGACACGGGGGCCGTCGTCACGCTAAAGCCCGCCAGCAGCCGGGTAAAGGCCAGGGCATCCGAGACCCCCGCGCCGCCGGGGTCCTGCGGCCCGCGTATCTTGACGTCCCGGCCATCCTCTTTCGCGGTCTGGAGAATAGCCGCGTCCCGCGCATCCGTCGCCCACCGGTTTCGAACGATGTCGAGAATGTAGTAGCGTCCGGCAGCGTCAATGCCCATCAAGGCCCCAACGGTCCAGTCTCCGGCCCCTTCGGTCGCCGCCTTGTCCCAGGCCCGCACTTTGCGGAGCATCGGCGGAAGGTCTGAGGCGTCCAGGTAGCTCAGTTTTTCCGGTTTGAAGAAGCCGCCTTCGTTTGGCTGCGGATCGCCTTGAAACTGCCCGAAAAACGTGATGACGTCTTTATCGCGCTGCTTTTCGAGCCAGGCCTGCGAGCGCATGGGAGAGAGCAGCTCGCCCGCCGCGCGGCCCGTCGGATCGGAACCGTCTTTGTTCGCATCCGCAATCGCCGGGAACCGGACATACTCCCAGCCGCCTTCGGCCAGCAGTCGTCCGGCGAGGTCATCGTCGTGATAGCGGTGGAACATGACGACGACGTTCGTCGTGTCCGGGATGCGCGGTCCCGCCGTCTGAGACCACCATCGCCATACTTTTTCGTTGATCGCCTGTGAGCGGGCATCGTCCGCGCTTTTGTACGGATCGTCGATAATGAGGTGGTCGGCCCCTTTGCCGGTGAAGCCTGAGTTCAGGCCCATCGCCAGAAACGATGCTTGTCCGTCGCGCCGCGCCAGTCGGGCCGCCGTTTTGAACCGTCCCGCCGGTGCATCTTTCGGGATGCGGCACCCCGGATCGGGAAACATCTCCTGGTACGACTCGTCTTGCATGAGGTCGAGAATGACCTGCCCGAAGCCTGTGGAGTGCGTCTCGTTGTAACAGGCGAGGGCCACGCGGGTGGCCGGGTCTGCCCCGATGAGGTACGCCGGAAGCCGCTGGCTCGTGATGACCGATTTGCCGTACTGGGGCGGTCCGTGCAGCGCGATCCGAAGCCCTTTTTCCGTTCGCAGGCGTTCGAGGATCGGGCACAGGTAAAGCCGCTGCCAGTCGTGGCAGCGAAAGTTCACGGTCGACTCGACAAAATCCACTAAGGACGGAATGGCAGCGGGCGAGGCAGTCACGGACCCGGCACCGCCCTGGATCTCGGATTGCCGAAGTTCAGAGTGCAGGAGTTCAGAGCGCAGGTTCTGCGAAAGCGTCTCGAAGCGGGCGTACCTGGCGCAATTTTTCGAGGATTTCCTGCCGCTTGCCCGGCTGACTGTCATCGAGCACCTTCAGAACTTCTTCTTGAAACGCAGCGGCATCTTCGACGCTGTAGAGGGCATCGAGGGACTGCACCCCAAACGCGATATGTGCCCGGATCTCGGCTCTCACCTGAATCTCTTCGCGGGCAGAGAGGTCCCGGCTGAGCATCGCCAGGAGTCCCGCGTAGTTTTCCTGGGCGGCGGTCCGCGCCTGCCACATCGTGCTGGCGGCGGACTCAGCGGCGGCGGGAGACTGGGCAGCGGCTTTGCGGTCAAGCCCCTTCACGCGCTTGCTGATATACTGAGGCGAGACGTGATAGAGTTTAGCGATCTGGGTCTGCGGGATGTTCTTAGCCAGCAGGTCTCGCAGGTCCGCATCCGTCAGTCGCTTCTCGTTCTCACTGGGCATATCAGTTTCTAGGCGTATCAGTTTCTAGGCGTATCAGCGCGGCTATGTGTAGCGTGGCTATGTGTAGCGTGGCCGTGTGTAGCGTGGCCGTGTTCAGCGCGGCTATGTAGTTGCACGTGCTTCGGGCATCAACCGGAATCAACGAAATTCGCAAGCGGCTGGTTGACACGAGTTGATTTTGCCGCTCGTTCGGCGGCGAAAATCAAGGGGCTTCGGCGGTGAGGTCATCGCCGACTAGCAGCTCCGCCACTTCGTCTTCGGCGGCTGACGGCGAGCTGTAGCTGTGTCCTCGTCGGCAGTACAGGTGCCTGCCGTCGAACACCAGGGTCTCCGGCACGCTCACGCCTAGCTTGCGGCAGACCGGACAAGGGTTCCCGGCCAGTGCGCCCAGCCGCTGACGGTCATGAGCCAGAAACGGATCCACGGCAGCAGTCATCGCGTTCTCCTTGCCCGCATCGGTCCCTACGTGGAGCCGGGAGTGACGCCAGAACATCCGAAGCTGCGCGGGCGACCATTGAGGCTGACGGCTCATTTCTCATTTTCTACTTCAGGTGCGCGATTCCCGCTTTTTCAGCCAGGAGTGCGACCTGACGCGCCTGCCAAGGATCGGATTCCAGAAGGTCCAGGTAGGCCGGAACTTCGCGCAGAGAACTCACGCGGGCGACGATGCATGCGGCAATAAAGCGGTGCGGATCGCACAGCAGCAGAGCAGCCAGGGCGGCTCGGGTCTTCGGGGTCACCAGCCGCGCCCGGGAGCTGCTGCGCCCGATCATATTGCTGGTGAGGTGCGCCGGTCCGCCATCAAATTTCCCGCGATGGTGCGTCGGTTTGAGCATTTTTTCGAACTTCACCGACTGGGCGGCATGGAGGCCCCTGCCTTTAGGCATGGGGTATCTGACTCAGTTTCCGGGCTTGAGGCCGAGGGCTACGTCCTGCCAGTTCCGCGCCGAAATGTCGGCACGCTCTCGCGGGTTCTTGTAACCACTATGCTTGATTAAGGCGGCGGCGGCGAGGCAATTGATATGACGGGTGGCGACCTGATGCTTTGCCTCTTCCAGCCTGCGCTCTGCCTGGCGGAAATCGCAGCGCATTGCGCAGGCAGCCTCCGCAGGGGAGGCATTGGAAATTGCGAGGGCGATCCAGGACATAAATGACCTCTTGGGTGGGCGTGGAAAAAACGAGTCATGAAAAAAGGCGAGAAAACGCCTTAAAAAAGTGCGTCGCTCGCCAGGACCAGGCGGATTACAGCCTGCGTACCGATAGGGGGTGAGACAATATTTTGTAAAAAGCCTGCGGGGAACGGGCCGCTCACCCGCAGGAAGGAGACGTCACCATGAAAGGAAACCTCACCATGAAGATTTCGCCAGGGATTTAATTATTCCATATGCATGAGTGCTTCGCAAGGGCTGGAGTCCGGTTTCGGACGGTTTGTTTCTGAAACTGGGAGATGTGCGGGGACTGGGGGCTGTATTGTGACTGCGGAGCGTTGTGACCGGGGAACGTCGTCAGGGCCGATCAGGCCGTTCTCTCGGTATTCGCGCCGGTAGTCGTAGGCCGTGCTTCGCGCCATCTTGCTGCGGAGGATTAGTGCGCCCATGTTCAGGGGCCGTCCGGGGTACGTGCGTGCCCACCAGCCGAGTGCGCTGGCCCACGCCTCTGACGCCCGGACCTGCTGGGTGGGTGTGTCCGGCTGGGGTAGATCTAACTTGCTTGGTGGCACAAGGAATTATACCACGAGAGTCGCATGAATATCAGCATCCTTACTCAGGCTAATTGAGCGTGTTGCGCTAATATCAGCCAGAACAAAACCGTCTTGAAACAGGGTCATCCTTCGCCGCCGCTTCCTTCGCCGCTATTCCCGGAACGGGCCGGACGCAGATGCTTGCCGCCTACCAGGACGGTTCCCGGCGGCGCAGTCTCCACCCGTGCCAGCGGCTCCGATCCGGCCAGCAGTGGCGGGTCGCCGTCCACGCTGTAGCCTGGCTCCCGCCCGTTCGCCTCCCACAGGCAGTGGCGGATAGCTTTGTCCAGGTCATAGGCGACTTTGCCCTCTTCGGGCATCGCCTCGGAATAAATGCCGTGACCGGCATGGCCGTTGTCGTAGCCGGAAACAAGCGTGTTCAGCCCCAGCAAAAGCGTGGACAGAAGATGCATGCGCTCCCACTTTAAGCCGTACCGGGTGCGTTCTTCCGGCGAAGCGTCTACGCCCGGATGCGGCGGCATAGCCCACTGATGCAGCTCGTGCCCAACCTGGTGAAGCTGACCGCCTAAAGCGCGGCCCCACACGTTCAGGGCGCGGGACAGGGTGCGGGCCTGCCTTTCCGTGACGGTCAGCGAGTAGAGTTTGGGTTCTTCCACTTTAGGTTCTTCCACTTTAGGTTCTTCCATTATCGCGCAAATAGTCCTTCCATCATTAAATCACGCTCTTCCTTTTTGATAGTCATCCAGGATGGACTTGGCTTGCTGCAGCCGGACAAAATTTTCGTGATCGCCGCCTTGGTCCGGATGAAGTTGTTTTGCTGCAAGCCGGTAATAGTAGGCCAGCGTCTCCGGGTCAGCCGCCAGTTCGGCCTGCATCGCGTGACTGACCCCAGCGGACCGCGCAATGAACGAGGCTGCGGCGGAAACGCTGGCAAAGCCGTCCGGTTCCGGCGGAGGCAGGGCCTTCCAGCCCGCGTATTGCTGGCCGTCCGCTCCGACCCCGTAGAGGCTGGCATGGCGCAGGTCCGCGAGGTGGATAGCGATCGCGCGAAGATTGTGTTCATATTTGCCAAACCCGTCGAAATAAAGGCGCAGTGGCCCCTGCTTACTGTCGAAAGCAAGCACAATGCCGGGGTGCTTGGCTAAGGCCCCAGCACGGGGAAGGCCGTCCAGCCGAAAGTCGCTTTCGCGCAAATCAATCTGAAGCACCACGTTTTTGGCACGAAGCTCCCTAAGCTCCAGCTTTAGGACCGAAAGAGTGTCTTTCAGCGGTGCGCTGTAGGGAGACGGATTGAACGATTGTCGGCGCGGTTTCACCCCCGGCCACACGTCTATTGGCCGCAGCGTCAGCCCTAGCGCGTTTTGCAGCATCACCCAGTCACTCATAGCGCAAATAGTCCTTCCATCGCCTGTATCTGGTCCAAGCGGTACACGCCCGGCTCGCTTGTGCCGTCCAGGATGACCCGCACGCAGCCGCAGCCTCCCAGAAATCCCACTTGCTCTACTGTACCCGGCAGCCACTGGTCCCAGCCATCAAACCACACTTCCACGCGCTGCCCGGCATCGTATTGCCTCAGCGGATGTGTTGCCAGCATCGACATGTCCCCCAAACGTGTCGATATTTTCGCCGTTTTTCGACACGTCTGAATTCGCCCCTTCATCACTGGCCGCCCCCAATTCTTCCGCGTTTCCAGTCCCTCGCGGGCAAAATCCTCTGCAACCGAGTGTGTAACCGATGTAACCGATACGATTTTGCATCGGTTACAATATCACTGCAAAATATAAGCACAAACTGTGAGATATAATACTAAATGTTACTCTGTAACCGATGTAACTGATATATCCATAGAGGTTATCAAATAATCATCCTCTAAAAAAGGTAAAAACAGAAAATATAAAACGTAGGGCCTATGGGAAATGCGGTTACATCGGTTACATCGGTTACAGACGCACTTGCGCCTCGTGAAAAGGGCCTAAATCGTGTTACCGATAGGGTTTGCTATCGGTTACAATCGGTTACACTTTCGGGATTGATCGGCTGTGCAGGGCATAACGAGGGTGATTATCCTCGTGGCACCTAATTCTCTTCGTCCTCGCCGTCGATAGGAAACGGCAGCGTCGGGGACTGACCGACTAGGTGCAGTCCTTCCCAGTAGCGAATGACGCGCGTTCCCAGGCGCTTCGTCTTGCGTTTGTATTCCGGCTTTTTTCCGAGCTGACGACCGACGACCACCATCGAAAGCGGATGCTCCCCGCTGGCTTTGCACCACTGCACATACGCGGCGTACAGATCTCCGGGCAGCACTTCGGCAAAGAGGTCGTCCTGGCACTCCTCCGACAGAAAGCGCGTCAGGGTGTCCTCCGAAAGCTTATATTCGGATAAAAGGCGCGTTGACTCTACAGGGATATTAAATCGTCGCCCCCGCTCCTTCCACCGGGACAGTCCGGCCATCGCCCAGTTGAAGATGCCGGGCATTTCGCCGAGCAGTACGTCGTCGAGGCGGCGATCCCGCTTTTCCTCGGGCACGTTATAGCGCCATTCGATGAGCATGATGCGGCGGAAATAACCCCGCGAAACGTCCCGCGTCGAGGGCAGATCGTTGCAGGAGACGACGAGGCGACACGTCGGCCGGAATTTGAACACCCGCTCGGTCGGGCGGCGGGCATCCAGGGCGTCTCCGCCGGTGATCCGTTTAAAGTAGCTCCCGTTTTTCTGCATCGCCCGCGGGTCCGGCTCATCCACAAAGCCCACGAGCTTGCCGTAAAGCTCCGCGCGGTAGTAGGGATCGTTCAGCTGGTCGATGGGAATGGCCGTGCAGAACTCCGTGCCGACCAGGTTCTCAAGCACCCGCGTTGCGGCTCCTTTGCCGTTTGCCCCCTCCCCCACCCAGAACATCGCCGCTTGGGCCGATACGTCCGGGACCGCGCAGTAGCCGTACCACTCCTGGATCATCTGCGTCCACTCTGTGCTGGTCGCCCCGGCGGTGTCGAGCAGCGTCTCCGCCAGAAAGCTCTCCCACCGGGGACAGCTTGCCGCCGGGTCGTAGCAAAATGGGCTTTGGTGCGTGAGCCGGTTCTCCGGGCTGTGGGGCAGCAGCTCTCCGCTCACCGTGTCAAAGACGCCGTTTCTCAGCCCGATCCAATCAGCATTCGCGTCGAAGTCGCTTAGGGGATGCGGCCCCAAGAGGCTTTGCGCCAAAAACAGCACCCCGCGCACCGAGCCGGGCGTGACAGCCACTTTCGGGGTGATGGCGGCCAGGCGCGTCAAGAACTTTTGAACACTCGCCTGGACCCGCTCCACGCTGCTGTAGCCCCAGCAGCCGCCTTCGTAGCGCCAC
Source organism: Armatimonadota bacterium (assembly GCA_025353925.1). GTDB lineage: Bacteria > Armatimonadota > Armatimonadia > Armatimonadales > Capsulimonadaceae > JANXMY01. Next base: position 3,836 of record JANXNV010000139.1, on the reverse strand, counting down.
CACTGCGCTCCTTCCATGAAAATGTACCGGTCGCGGTGCTGGTCCGCCCAAAGCGTTGCCAGAGCGTGCAGCGACGGAGCCTCTTTTTTAGACGGAGCCTCTTTTTTGGGCGGGGTGATCCCGGGACGGCTGAGGATCGCCGTACTTTTCTCGGAGCCATTTTTATTCTCGGAGCCATTTCTTTCAGTTCCGGGTTTTTCAGTTCCGGGAGGCGCGGGCTGGTGAGTTATCACAGGTATTCTTTCTGGCAACGCTTTATTCTAGCAACGCTTTACTCGGCAAAACTTATTCGGCAAAAAAGATGGCTTTGGCATCGGTGTAAAATTGGGTAATGCAGCCTTCTTCCGCCTTGTGGAACACGTCGCCGTCTTTCCACGAGGCGGATTCCAGGGCGGACAAAATCCCCAGCAGTCCGGCGACGACGCACCCCATCCCGGCCCGAATCTCGGGATTTCCCCAGTATCCGGCTTCGCGTAGATCCTGGGTGAGCCAGGCGGCCATGCGGCGCATCTTGACCAGCCGGGTCGTCAGGCGGTAGTGGCGGGCTGTTGGCACCAGCCGCATCTCTTTTTCGGGCTTGACGGGCAGCGGCAGCGACGCCAGCGTTTCACGGATCCAGCCGAGCGTCACTTCCCGGTCCGGCGTGCGGTCGCACAGATCCGTAAGAAACGCGCCGAGCTGCGCGGGCGTTGGGTTCTCGGGCAAAAGCTTGGGAGCACGCATGGGCCAAAGGATTTCCTCGGAGAGCGTGATTTCTTCTGCGGTTTTTTCTTCTGCGACTTCTCGTGTTGGCATCAATCGCTCTTTCTCACTTGCCTGCGGCATACGTTCTGTTCGGCATACGTTCCCTGCGGCATACGTTCTGTGCCGCAGGGAACGGTGCGACGGATTAGACCGTCGGGACAACCGGGGCTGGGGCCGGGACCAGTCCGCCCAGGTTGACGTTCTGGGCCTCCATGGCGGCCAAGCTCGTCTCAAGCCTGGTTGTGTCCACGCCTTTGGCTTTCAGGTCAGCGATCTCGGCCCGCTGGGCAGCGATCTCGGTGGTGTTTGCCGCAGAGATTGCCGTCACCTGGGTGATCAGCGCGGACTCGGTGGCTACGTCGGCTTCGAGCCGGGTTTCATCGTCTTCAAAAGTTGCCATAATCTGTTTCTCCCTTTCGATGTCACCAATAATATGGTGAAGCACGGTGCTGAGCCGAAATTGACTCAAAAACCGCATGTTGTCGCGAAAAGCCTGACTCTTCGCAAAAAGCGTATCAAAGCGCAGGGCCGTAAAGCCCGTCTTCTCGGTCACTCTCGCCTCCTTCACGTTTCGATCAGTCCTGCTTGGCACCACCCCCTTTCGTTTTAATCCGTCGTTGTTTTAATCTCTCGTCAGTCTAATCCGTCGTCAGTCTAATCCGTCGTTAGCGGGCACATCAGTGAGCACATCAGGCCGTGCCCGAACGGCCTGAGTGATGCTGCCCGCCCCCAGCTTGTGATAGACGCGGGTGATATGAAAATTCGCCGTGCTGGTCGAGATGCCAAGCCGTAGGCCCGCCTCGCGGCTCGTGCAGCCCCCGGCTCGCAGCCGGAAGACTTCCCATTCCCGCCTCGTAAACTCTACCCACGCGGTTTTTGCAGTCGCAGCCTCACTCGCTCGAGAGTTTGCCTTCATAGGAAAAGACCTTTCGTAAACGTCGGCAACACTTTCGCACTTGATTGTTACCACGATATAATTATGACATCATTTTGATACAATGTCAAGATGATGGTATAATAACATCATGGTAACAATAATTCGTTTCGCCCTCCGTATGCCTTCAGACGTTTACGACGCCCTGAAGAGGGCGGCTGAGAGAGACAGCCGCTCGGTCAACGGCCAGATTGTTCATGTGCTGCGGCAGGCACTTTTCGCTACAAGTCATCCCAGCCAAGATACTCCGCAGTGACTTCCCAGGCTTCACGCCAGCCAAAACACACACAGACTTTGTAGCCGTGGTCGCGCAGCCGCTCGTGCCAGTCGCGCTGGTGCTTCTTGACGTCACTCATCACGCCCTGGGGCCGCTTCATTTCGATCCGCAGTCCATGGTACGAACGCGCGCCGTCAGCGCGCGGCACGTCCACATTGATGTCCGGGTAGCCCCGGCGCAGGCCTGACTGCACGAGCTTCTTGCCGACGGCCACGCCCGCGACATTGGAGTTCGGGACCGCGTAGATCATGTCCGCCCCGTCCCAGCCGGGTTCCGCATAGCCTGTGTCCGGGTCGATCCTCGCCCGCAGCTGCGCGAAATAGGTACACTGCTCCCCCCACTCAATTTGCTGGTTGCGCCGCTGGACCTTCTTGTCCGGCGAAGGCGAGAGTTCCCACTCCTCCTCGGGGCGCGTACCGGAGGGAAGTCCAGATTCAGCAGCTCCATCTGCAGGAAGCCCGGCAGGTGACTGATTGGCCCGCCGCGCCAGATGTTCCGCGTACTCTTCGGCTGTCCAGTTACTCATGGTGTGCCCTCTACTGATGGTGTACTCTCTACTGATGGCGTGCCTACCGCAAACTCGCCTTCGCCTCGGCGCATTGCCTCCAGCAAATCTCGCGTGAGCCTGCCGTTGAACGCGCGTCGTGCCGTGTCGTATGCTGCACTCCATTCCGCAATGTATGCCGTGATCCGTGCCGCGCTGCATGCCGCGCTCCATTCCGCACTGTGTGCCGCGATCCGTGCCGCGCTGCATGCCGCGCTCCATTCCGCACTGTGTGCCGCGATCCGTGCCGCGCTGCATGCCGCGCTGCGCACGGCTCTGTTTATCGCGTCGTTTGCCGCTCTCAATTCCGCGTCGTGTACCGCTCTGTATGCCTTGCCGTGTGCCGCACTGCGCTCACTCTCCGTCGCGTCACCTCGTATAAATCGCCGAGCGACTTCAATCGCGGCACAGCTGCGCGGGTCGGGTTCACGTCCGCGTCTGCACTCATTCAGCAGGGCTTCTTCGGCCACATCGCAAGCAAACGCGCGCAGCAGCCGGGATGCATCGTAAATCCAGACTGCGGTTCGCTCCTGGGAAACACATATGTCGGTGTCGTGCAGTACGTCCCCGCCCAGTGTCACGAGGCAGGCAATCGAGCCGGGCGCATGAACCAGCGCATCTATGGCGCGGCGCGAAGCGTGCATTCCGTTCACGCCCACTTCGATTTTGCCCTGACAGGCAAGCGTCTCCCCCACCTGCACGAGGCGTCTATCCCCGTATTGCAGTCGGCGATCCTCCGCCAGAAAGTGCCAGTACGTGTCCTTTGGCTGAATATGTGTAAGGCTATTCTCAGTCATAATGCGCCCGCCGCCCGGCTGGCCTGCCGCGCCAGCTGCTCCCCGGTGACGGTCACAGGGCCGCTGCGGGTCGTCAGGGTGACCGCCTGTAAGCCTTCGGCTAGGGGGTCCTCAACGATGCCCGCGTCCTCTTCGTCTAACCCGTCGAATAATCCCGGCTGACCACTCTTCAGTGCTTTGGCGAACGCCGTGATGCCCGATTCCCACGCGCCGTACCGCTCCGCGATAGCGTGGAACTCTTCGAGGTCGTGGGGCAGCAGGGACAGCAGGATTTTGCCGGTTGGCATCAAGTCCTTATCCAGCTGCTCCTCAGACCAGCAATGCGAGAGTTCATGGTCGATCAGGGCACGCCTCTGGTGGTCTGTCGTGTCCCAGCCTATCCAGAAACCCTGATAGATCGTAATCAGGAAGAATTCGCTGACACTCAATGCGTCTGGATCATGCTGCAAGGCCAGCCAGGCATTCAGGCCGGACACCTTGCGGGCCGTGCCAAGAGCCTCGCGCCCCTTAACTTTCTCCGGCTCTTCGCAGAACAGAAAC
>JANXNV010000127.1 GCA_025353925.1 Armatimonadota bacterium | reverse complement strand
CCAGTCGAGAACCCTGCGGATCGTCGGAATGGGCGAGTCCAAGATCGAGGCCCTGGTCAAAGACTTGATGGCCTCGGAAAATCCGTCGGTCGCCCCCTATGCGAAGACCGGGGAAGTCCACCTGCGGATCACCGCTCGGGCCTCCACGCAGGAGGAAGCGTACACGCTGATCAAACCGCGCGAGGCAGCTTTGAGAGAGCGGTTAGGCGATGTGGTGTACGGCATAGACGCTGAGACGCTCGAAAGCACTGTTGTCGGCTTGCTGCGGCTGCTGGGCCGGACCGTGGCTCTTGCCGAGTCCTGCACCGGCGGCTTGATCTCCAAACGGATCACGGATGTACCGGATGCCTCCCAAATATTTGGGCTGGGTCTAGTCACTTACTCCAATATAGCCAAATCTGAGTTCCTGGGTGTCCCGGAGGAGCTGATCGCACGGGTAGGGGCCGTCAGCCCGGAAGTGGCCGCGGCCATGGCGGTCGGGGCGCGGAACGCCGGGAAGGCGGATATCGGTGTCAGCGTGACAGGAATCGCCGGGCCGGGTGGGGGATCTGACGCCAAGCCGGTCGGAACAGTTCATATTGGCCTGGCCTGGGACGGCGGCGTGGTTTCGGAACATGTCCATCTGCTGGGAGCGCGAGCGGATGTTGCGACGCGGGCGTCTCAAAATGCCCTCGCGTTCCTGCGCCGGTTTCTGATGAACCCGGATGACCCGCAGTTTCAACAGAACTAGTCGAACACTTGTTCGATTTCTATTCAGCATCCGTAAGCCGCTATGAACACCATTTCTACCGGATCGCCCGCTCTAGACCTCGCCCTCGGAATCGGCGGAATCCCGCGCGGGCGAATCACGGTGCTTTACGGGCCGGAGGGGGCAGGCAAGACGACCCTGGCCTATCAGATCGCCGTCGAAGCGCAGAAATCCGGTGGGGTGGCGGCGTTTATCGACACCGAACACTCCGTTGATCCGGCCTATGCCCGCTCCCTGGGGGTAAACTGCGACACCCTGCTCATCTCCTGCCCCGAAACGGCGGAAGACGCCCTGCATATTCTTGAGACCCTGGCCCGCTCCGGCGGCATCGATGTAATTATTCTCGACTCCGTGGCCGCTCTGCTGCCCGAGACCGAGCGCGACGGCCTGATGGGCGACGACCACCGGGGAGCCGCCGCCCTCCTGCTGTCCCGTGCATTGCGCCGTATCAGCACCGCCCTGCGGCAGACAGACACGGCGGCGATTTTCACCAACCAAGTCCGCGAAAGGCCCGCCGCGCCCTATGGCAGATCCGAGTTCACGCCGGGGGGCCGTGCGCTCAAGTTCCACGCCTCGGTTCTGCTGGAGATCCGGTGCCGGGGGCCGCTCGCACCCGGAACGACTGATACCGGAAATCGAGTAAGCATAAGAGTCATCAAGAACAAGTTTGCCCCGCCGGGCCGTGTGGCGGAATTCTAGAGGGAGAGGAGGAAAAATACGATGTCAGCGTTGGAGCAAACGCGGTACTCGCCGGAGGAGTACCTGGAAATCGACCGTCAGGCGGACACGCGGAGCGAATACGTCTCCGGAGAGATACTGGCGATGGCCGGTGCCAGCCGGCAGCACAATCGCATCACCATTAATATCAGCAGTGCGCTGAGCAGCCGCCTCGCCGGGACCCCCTGTGAGCCATTCGCGACCGACCTGCGCGTTAAAGGCCGCGCAACGGGCGCCTATGTGTACCCGGATGCCGTCGTCGGATGCGCTCCGCTTGAGTTCGAGGACTCCGCACTCGATATTCTGCTCAATCCGGTCGTCATCATGGAAGTGCTGTCGCCGTCCACAGAGTCCAAAGATCGCGGCTGGAAGTTCGCCCATTACCGCCGTATCGAAACGCTGCAGGACTATTTATTGATCGCGCAGAGTAAACCGTTCCTCGAGCACTATACGCGCGGCCACAACGACCAGTGGATACTGACTGAAGTTGAAGGCTTAGACAGCGCAGTGACACTGACTTCCATTGGCTGCGAGCTTCCGCTCTCGGAGATTTACGCTCGAGTCGAGTTTGCACCCCAATTGACGCTGGATGTGAGGCCGCCCAATGACTAACAGTGACACACTGCGATCACACCTTGCCGCACTCCCCGGTGCGACCGAGGACTTTCCCTTCGATTCGAGCACTCTTGTCCTGAAAGTCGCCGGCAAGATGTTTGCCATGACCGGGCTGGATGAGGTGCCGCCGCGTCTCACGCTTAAAGGCGACCCGGACGACAACGAGGCTCTTCGCGCCGCCTATCCTGCCGTCCAGCCTGGCCATTACATGAACAAGAGGCACTGGAACACGGTCACACTGGACGGCACCGTGCCTGCCGACATCCTCCGCGAGATGATCGGCAACTCCTATGCCCTGGTCGTGCGCGGTCTGCCCCGCGCCGCCCGCCTAATTCTCGAAGAAAAAGAACAGTGAGACGATCATGCCGACCATCACCGCGCTTGATCCGCAGCAGCGGCGCAAAGGCCGTATCAACGTGTTTGTCGACGGCCAGTTCGTCATCGGGGTAGGGGACGCCGTCGTGGTGGATCTCGGCCTGCGGCTCGGGCGGGAGATGACCGCCGAGCGGCTGCTGGAGATCGCCGGAGCGGAGGAAGTCCATAAAGCGACCGAAGCGGCCTTGTTCCTGCTCGAAGTCCGGGCGCGGTCCCGGCGGGAGATTGAAACGCGGCTGACGCAAAAGGGGTATGAAGAAGAGGTCATCCTGCAAGTTCTCGAAAAGCTGACCCGATTGGAGCTGCTCGATGATGCCCAGTTCGCCGCCCAGTGGGTCGACGCCCGCAGCCGCAGCGGCGGAAGCCGTCCGATGGGCAAGCGGCGTCTGACTCAGGAATTGTTCGGCAAAGGGGTCGCCAAAGAGCAGATCGCCGAGGCGGTGGAGCGCGTCTCCGACACTCAAGAGCTGACCCTGGCCCGCGAAGCTGCCCGCAAGAAGGTCCGCGCCGTGCCCACGGACCGCGACACGCTGGAGGCGGAGCGGCGCAAGCTGATGGGCTTCCTGCAGCGGCGCGGCTTCAGCTGGGAGACGGTCAAGCTCGTCACCCGCGAAAGCCTGCCGTCTCCGGGTGAGGCCGAAGAAGATTTGGATGAGGAGTGGGAGGATTAAAGAGAGTTTTGCAATTCGGGCAGGAATTCCTATGTTTGCTGACGAATGAGTGAAGATACTTAGTTCGCCAGCAACTAGACGGAATGCGTATTTTTGAGAGTGGTTCTTTTTCGGAGATCGACTGTCTTAGAAAACGAAAAGCCGTCCGCTCAGCCCTGAACTACTAATTTCTTTGGGGGTGAGGGAACGATGCCATCTATACTGATGTGGGCAGTCCTCCCGGCTGCGGCTCTGGCCGCACTGGCGGGGATCCTGCTCCTTTATTTGAAGCCGCAGCGCGAGACGCTGCAAAAACAACGCGCGGAATTAGAAGCCGAGCGCAATAATCTACAGTCAAACGCGGAAACGCGCTACAAAGAGCAGCAGAAAGAGCTTCTGCTTGAAGCCCGCGAGGAAGCACTGCGCTTTCGCACGGAAATCGAGTTGGAGCAGAAAGAGAAACGCGCCGATCTGCAGCGGCTTGAGCGAAAACTGGCACAAAAAGAAGAAGTTCTGGAGGAAAAACTCTCCAGTATCGATGGACAGCGGGAAGTTCTCGCGGTCCAGGAACGCGCGGCCCAGAAGCACTTGGAAGATGTCTGGGACCTCAAGCAGCAGCAGCAGGCAGCCCTGGAGCGTGTCGCCGGCATGAACACCGACGAAGCGCGGCAGGTACTTTTGAAGGAAGTTGAAGATCAGTCCCGGCATGACCTGGCCCGGGTCGTCATGCAGATCGAAGCGGAGGCCCGCGCCGAAGGGGAGAAGCGGGCGCGAAACATCGTCACCATCGCGATTCAGCGGATCGCGGCGGATCATGTCTCAGAAACCACGGTTTCTGTGGTACCATTACCATCAGATGATGTGAAAGGCCGAATTATTGGCCGCGAAGGCCGAAACATCCGGGCATTCGAGACTTTGACCGGGGTCGACGTGATCATCGACGATACGCCGGAGGCGGTCGTGCTGTCGTCGTTCGACCCCGTGCGCCGGGAGATCGCCCGGCTGGCACTGACCGCTCTCATTGTCGATGGCCGGATCCATCCGGGCCGGATCGAGGAGACTGTCGCCAAAGCGCAGGAAGAGGTCGAGCAGAGCTTGCGCCTGGCCGGGGAACGCGCGGTCATGGAGTCGGGGGTCACCGGGCTGCACCCGGAGATTATCAAGCTGCTGGGCCGGATGCGCTACCGGACTTCTTACGGGCAGAACCTGCTGGACCACTCCATCGAAGTCTGCCATATCGGGGCGAGTATCGCCGCCGAGCTGGGGGCGAATGTCACGGTCGCCAAGCGGGCCTGCCTGCTCCACGACCTCGGCAAAGTGGTCCCGGACTCGGAGATGCCGCATGCGCTGCTCTCGCAGGAGCTGATGCTTCGTTATGGGGAAAGCCCCGCCGCAGCCCATGCTGCCGGAGCGCATCACGAAGAGATACCGATGGACACGGTGGAGGATGTCATCGTCCAGCTCTCGGACGCGATTTCCGCCGCCCGACCCGGTGCCCGGCGCGAGATGCTCGAGAGCTACGTCAAACGGCTGCAGAAGCTGGAAACGATCGCCGATTCGTTTCCCGGTGTTGAGAAGACTTATGCCGTGCAGGCTGGGCGCGAGATACGCCTAATGGTGCGGCCTGAAATGGTCGACGATGTGGCGGCCCACAAGCTGGCCCGCGACGCCGCCAAAAAGATCGAAGAAGAGATGGATTATCCGGGTCAAATCAAAGTGACCGTGATTCGTGAGACACGCGCGATCAATTACGCCAAGTAATGACGCGAGTAACCGCCCGGTGCGCGGAGCACCGGGGTTTTGGGAAGAGCGACTGGTTATCGTACGTATATTGATGCTGGGGGATATTGTTGGAAAAGTCGGCAGAGACACGGCTCGAACCATGCTGCCGACGCTTCACGAGATGTACGCACCGCATTTTATCATCGTCAATGGTGAAAATGCGGCCGCAGGACTCGGAATCACGCCCGACATCGCGCGGGGCATGCTCGCCAGCGGCGTCGATGTCGTTACGCTGGGCAATCATGCCTGGAGTCGGCGCGACATCATGGACTTTCTCGAAGAGGAGCCGCGTGTTCTTCGTCCAGCCAACTATCCGGCCGGGTCTCCGGGGAAGGGCAGCGGTGTCTTTAATTGCCGGGGTGGGGGACAGATCGGGGTGGCAAACCTTCTGGGCCGGACTTTCATGGAGCCAGTGGATAATCCGTTTCGCACCGCCGACGCCATCCTGGAAACGTTTCGCGGCCAGACAAAGGTTTCGTTCTTCGATTTCCACGCCGAGGCGACCTCGGAGAAGACCGCGTTCGGGTACTACCTGGATGGCCGAGCCAGTGTGGTCGTCGGAACGCACACGCATGTACAAACGGCGGATGAGCGCATCCTGCCCGGCGGGACCGCCTACCTAACCGATGTCGGCATGGTCGGGCCGCAGGACTCGGTCCTGGGCATGAAAACAAATGACAGCATCGAAAAGTTTTTAACCCATATGCCGCACCGCCTGGAAGTGGCCGAGGGGGCGGCTGTCATCTGCGGCGTGGTCGTCGATATCGATGCCGAGACAGGCCGGGCCACGCACATCGAACGGGTGCAGATTCGCGATATTTACTAGGTTTCGCGTTATCTTTTGGAGAATGACTATGAAAAAAACAATTTTCGCATTGCTTTTTCTTCTGCTGATAACTCCTGCGTTCGCCTCTCCCGAAACGGTGCTGTTCGCCGGGAAGACCGCAGCACAGTCCCAGCTCACGGTCTCCCCGTGGGGCGGCGGCAGCGGGGCGGAGAGCACGGAAGTGTTTCTCTTCGGCGGGCACTCGCTGAAGCTTACGACCCTGGATCTGTATCAGGGCGCACGTGTCGCATTTACTTCCCCCGTCGCTTTGACCCCCGGTGATCCCGGGCGGGTTTTCCAAATCACGCTCCGGCGCGGTGCGCCCACGCTGCATTACGATCCGCGCACACTGCCGGGCGCGGGCGCGGCCACGGCGGCCACTCCTTCGGCACCAAGTGGGATAGGCTATCCCGGCGGCGGCTACCCGGGAGCGGGGTCAGGCGGGTTCGGACCCGGCGGGTATTCCGGCGGGAGCCAGAGCGGCTATCCAGGTGGGAGCCAGAGCGGCTATCCAGGCGGGAACCAGAGCGGCTATCCAGGCGGGGGACGCCGCCGCCGAGGCAATAGGTCAAACGGCACGGCCCGTGGCTCCGATGCTCCGGTGATTATTCCGCAGGTCGAGAATCTGCGCCTCCTGTTCACTCTTGCGGACGGGCGGCAGGCGGATATCCTGCGCCCGATTCCGACGACCCCCGATGATTCAGTCGGTGGGGGCTGGTACAGCATCGCTGTTCCGCTCTCCCTGCTGAAGTTCTCCGGCGGCACCGCGACGACTCCATCAGCCGGAATGCTTCAAAGTATCACGGTGGGGGGAGATCAGTTCGGCGTCTTTTTTGTCGGACGTTTGCGGCTAGCCACGGACACCGCCCCGCTGACTGTCAGCATCGAGGGCGCGGAGACTGCGGCACCGGATCAGCCGGTGATCCTGCGGGCCAAGATCGACGGCGGTCTGAGTGCGCTGAAATATGAGTGGGGTTTCGACGGCGGCACGGCGGAACAGTCCATCGGTGCCCTGGTGACTCCGATATTTCCTACCGCAGGGCATGACTACACCGTCACGCTGACCGTCACCGATCTGGACGGCCTCAAAAAGGCGGTGCAGGCGACGAAAAAAATACACATTTCTGAAGAAGTGCAGCAGAATCCGCAGATGCAGGACCCCCGGATGCGCGATCCACGAATGATGGATCCCAGAATGCGCGATCCACGGATGCAGGACCCCAGAATGATGGACCCGCGGATGCAGGGCGGTTCGCCTGGGCAGGAGTGACATTGAATACTGTTCAGGCCGTGCATCGGCGCGGCCCGCTCCTGGCCCTGCTCGTTTCCCTGCGGCCTAAGCAGTGGACGAAAAACCTGCTGCTTTTCGCCGGACTGCTTTTTACGCTAGATCAGCACCATACGCTGCATCAGTTTCAATGGGCAGTCTTGGGATTTCTGCTCTTCTCGCTGCTGTCAAGCGTCGTTTACTTAATCAATGATCTGGCGGACCGCGACAGTGATTGCAATCACCCGAAAAAGTGCCGCCGCCCGATTGCCTCCGGGGAGCTTTCTCCGCCGCTGGCGATCACGGCGGCGGTACTTCTGGGGATCCTCAGCCTCAGTGCGTCTTTCGCTTTGGGCACTCGCTTCGGCGCAGCGGCTCTGCTCTACTTTCTGCTGACCCTCTCCTACACGTTCCGCTTCAAGCACATTGTCCTGCTTGATGTCCTCACCCTCGCGGGGGGCTTCGTTCTGCGGGCAATGGCCGGAGCCATCGTGATCGGAGTCAGCATCTCCAGCTGGCTCATTCTGTGCACCCTGATGCTGGCTCTCTTCCTGGGCCTGTCCAAGCGGCGGGCCGAGCTGATTTCGACCCGGCAGACGGGGACTTTGGGAACGCGGCGCATTCTCGACGAATATTCTCCCGAGATGCTCGACCAGATGATCGTGATCGTCACCTCCGCCTGCCTGATGTCGTATGCCCTTTACACCATCAGCTCCCCAACGGCTCAGAAGCATCACTACTTGATGGCGACTATCCCCTTCGTCATCTACGGCATCTTCCGCTACCTCTACCTGATGCACCGCCATGATCTGGGCGAGTCCCCCGACGCCGTTCTGGTGGAAGACCGCCCCATGCTGCTGAACATCCTCCTCTGGGGCCTGACCACGGGCCTGATCATCAGCCACGGGGCCGAAAAACTGCTGGCGATAATTCCACACTGACCCGGGAACGTCGGCTGGGGTATACTCTCCCCATGAGTTCTTTCGACACCATTTCTTCCGATGTGCCCGCCCGCCCTTCGCCGTTTCTCGACGGCCTCAATGACCCGCAGCAGGAGGCCGTTCTGCATGAAAGCGGGCCGGTGCTGATCTTTGCCGGGGCAGGCTCGGGCAAAACCAATGCCCTGACCAAACGGATCGCCTACTTGATCCGCGAGCGGCATGTTCGCCCGTATAACATTCTTGCCGTGACCTTTACCAACAAAGCCGCCGCCGGAATGAAAGAGCGGATCGCCAGCCTCGTCGGTGACCTCGCCATGCGCGACCTCTGGGCCGGGACGTTCCACTCCCTCTGTGCCCGCTGCCTGCGCGAGCGCGGCACGCAGATCGGCCTGGACAAGAACTTTGTCATCTACGATGACGGCGATCAGCTTTCGGTCGTCAAAGAGACCGTGCGCGAGCTGAGCATGGACGAAAAGCAGTTCGCTCCTCGCGCGGTGCTCTCCCAAATCTCCAAAGCCAAAGAAACGCTGCAAACGCCCTCGGATATTCTCAATGACTTTTCGGCCTCCCCCTTCGAGCGGGCGATCGGCAAGGCCTATCAGCTTTATCAGGAAAAGCTGACCATCTCCAATGCCCTGGACTTCGACGACTTGATCATGAAAACGGTCCAGCTTCTGCGCGAGTCGGAAAAGGCCCGCGAGCATTACCAGAACCGCTTTCAGTATGTTCACTGCGACGAGTTCCAGGATGTCAACGACAGCCAGTACCAGCTTCTGACCCTCTTCTCCGGCAAGTACAAGAATATCTGCGTCGTCGGCGATGATGACCAGTGCGTTGTCGAGGGTACGCCGATCCTGACCCCCGCCGGGTATGTCCCCGTTGAGACGATCAAAGAGGGCGATGTGGTGCTGGCCTCCAGCGGCGGCTACCTGGTGCGCGAAGCGGTCGTCGAGGCGGTCCGTGTTAGTGACTACGAAGGTCCGACGCTCATAATCAGTGCCGAAAAAGGCCCATCGGTGCGCGTGACCCCGAACCATGTCCTCCTCGGGCGGCAGCCCGAACAAGCGGCGTCACAGGAGGCGGGGCCGGTCTTTACCGCGTTTCTGCCGGGCGAAGACGGCAAGTGGAACGGCCAGACCGAGCCGGCTTTTTCAGTGGAAAGCAGCACGGAGGATGAAGCGAAGTTCACCGACTACGATGAAGCCTGGAACTATGCTCGAAAACAGCTGTCCGGGTCTGATTCTGAGCACGTCCGGATGCAGGCATTTACGGGCCGCAGCCTCTATACCGCCCTGCCTGCCGAGAAGATCACGGAAAGCCACACGGTGCCCGTCTTCGAGACCACCGGCAACCGGCACTTCTCGAACGGCAGCATCAAAGGGCGGCGCGTGGAAAGCATCACGACTAAGTACTACAACGGCAGAGTCTACGACCTGTCCGTTGCGGGCCTACGCAACTACGTCGCGGGAGGCATCGTGATCCACAACTCCATTTACGCCTTCCGAGGCGCGAATGTCCAGATCATTTTGAACTTCGAGCGTGATTTCCCCGATGCCACCGTCATCAAGCTAGAGCAGAACTACCGAAGCACGAAAAATATTCTGGATGCCGCCTACCATGTCGTCCGCAACAACCGGGGCCGGGCGGATAAGCGGCTCTGGACCGAGAACATCGACGGCGAAAGCATCGTGCTGGTCGAAGCCCCCAACGAAGTCGAGGAAGCCGTGGCCGTGGTGAATGTCATCCGGGACGGTACCGTCACCGGCGACCGCCGCTACGCCGACTTTGCCGTGCTTTACCGGGCAAACTCCCAGTCCCGCGCACTGGAAGAGCAGTTTATCAATTACCGCATTCCGTACAAGATCGTCGGCGGGGTCCGCTTCTACGAGCGGCGCGAGATCAAGGACCTGATCGCCTACCTGCGCGTCATTCTGAACCCTTTCGACGGCCTCAGCATGCGCCGGATCATCAACGTCCCGACCCGCGCCATCGGGACCACGAGTGTTGAGAAGATCAACAACTTTGCGTCCCGCTTCGAGATCTCGTTCTGGGACGCCTGCCGCCGGGTCGCCGAGATCGACCTGCCCGCCCGTGCCAAAAACAGCGTGGCGGCATTCGTCAAAATCATCGAGTACCTGCACACCAAGCTCGAAACGCAGACCGTTTCCGTGCTGGTGCAGAACGTACTCGACACGACGGGCTACTTGGACGACCTGAAACGAGACAAGACCCCGGAGGCCGAGTCGCGCGTGGAGAACGTCGGCGAGTTGGTGACGGTCGCTAAAGAGTTCGAGGTCCAGCAGGGCGACGAGGGAGACAAATCGCTCTCCGCGTTCCTCGAGACCGTTTCCCTGGTCGCCGACATCGACTCGCTGGAAGACACGGCCAACTCCGTGACTCTGATGACTCTGCACGCCGCCAAGGGCCTGGAGTTCCCGGTCGTTTTCCTGGCCGGACTGGAAGAGGGCATCTTCCCGCATTTTCGGGCCATGGGCAGCCAGACCGAGCTGGAAGAGGAGCGGCGGCTCTGCTATGTCGGGATCACGCGGGCCAAAGAGGAGCTGTTTATGTCTTATGCCGCCTCGCGCATGATCTTCGGCAATGTCCAGCGCAACCCCGTCTCCCGCTTCGTCTCCGAGATCCCCATGTCCCTGTTCCTCGCCAAATCCTCCCGGCGCGGCACGGTGGAGACCTACACCCCAACCCTGGTTGACGGCAGCCGCCGCCCGGAGGCGCAGACCGCGCCCAAATGGGACGACCTCGCCCGCGCCACCGCCCACAAGGCCCCGATGGCTCCGACCGCACCCACGGCAGGCGGCAACCCGAAGGACTTTCCCTTCGACCTCGGCGGAAAAGTCCGCCACGCCGTCTTCGGCGACGGCTTCGTCGTCGGCTTCGAAGGCACCAGCATCGTCAAAGTGCAGTTCATGGGGGCCAACGGTCTGAAAAAGCTGGACCTGGGCTTTGCGAAATTGGAGAAAGTATGACTTCCGCCCTCGAGACAATCCTTCAGGAAATGACCCGCCGCCTACGGGGCTTCGGCGTTCCGAAAGATATATTGGTCGAAACGCAGACTTCATGTAGGGGCGCTGCTTGCTGCGCCCTCTTGGTTCTGCCACGCCCTCTTGGTTTCGCTGCGCCCTCTTGGTTTCGCTGCGCCCTCTTGGTTCCGCTGCGCCCTCTTGGTTTCGCTGCGCCCTCTTGGTTTCGCTGCGCCGAGTGTTTGTAAATATGTCAATTTTTAGGTAAAATAGCAATAATTGCTGGAAACACAACGGATTAAGAGTCAGACAAAGAGGAAGAGTCAGACGAAGAGGAAGAGTCAGAGGGCGCGGCAAGCAGTGCCCCTACAGAGAGGAAGACAGGTCTCAGGAGGGACACAGGACGAGTTACGATCCGCAAAGGGCCATCGCTATTCTATTCGTTTGCCGGACTATGATTATGCCGCTGCCGGAGTGATTTTTGTCACTATCTGTACGCATCAACGGGAAAGCATTTTTGGTATCATCAGCGAAGAGACGATGGTGACGAACAGTGTCGGAAATGCTGTGTGTTCGACATGGCTGGATTTGCCGGGGCGGTTTCCTAATTTGATCTTGGATGCATTCGTTATCATGCCGAACCATTTTCATGGCGTTCTGGTATTTCCTGAGCCGCCGACCAACCAAATATCATCCCCCACGTTAGGCCATGTTTTACGCGCTTTCAAATCGCTTTCCGCCGTGGCCTCGAATCGTCTTTTGGACCGCACTGGAACACCACTCTGGCAGCGTAATTATTACGAGCACATCGTCAGAAACGAGGCAATCTTGGGTAAGGCACGTCGCTACATAGGCGATAACCCAAAGAATTGGCACCGGGATGCAGATAATCCTGCAATTGCGTAGGGGCGCTGCTTGCCGCGCCCTCTTGGTTCTGCTGCGCCCCTACAGAAAAGAGAAGCCGAAATGAATCGAACCGCCCGCATTTTTATGGTGATTGCAGTATTGCTAAGTGTTAGTAGTCTCACTCACTGCGCTTTCGCCGCCACGCCCCCCGATCTGCTCGGACCGAGCGGCTGGAGCTTGAGCACCCCCAATCCCGAAGATGCCGTGCTGACGGTGGATCCTACCACCTCCGCCGTCACGGTCACGGTCAAGACTCCCGCCAGTCCATACTATCTGATTCAGATCACGCGGGACTTGCCGGCGGCCATTCCCGAAGGGGATCGAGTGCAGATGCATTTTCGGGCACGCTCGGCGGCAAAAAACCCGATCCGGGTGACGATCGAGCGCAGCGGGCCGCCCTATGATCCGGTCCTGGATAAGAACGTCACTCTGACCCCGCAGTGGCAGGAGTTTACGCTCGTCGGGAACTCGCCTGGCT